>CAUWMI010000033.1:0-19271 GCA_963559755.1 uncultured Slackia sp.
GATGGGAGAGGCGGAACGGCCGATATGGCGTTCAGCCAAGTCATCGGCGGTAAGGTCGCTCTCGTCGCGGTGCGGGGAAAGCGGTTCGGGCCTGTCCTTGTCCATCGGTCGCTCCCTTCCGGGCGGTGGCGTGGGTATTCTTCTTCGAATTATTAATTAATAAGAATAATTCTAATTAAATATATTCTCAATTACAAATAATTATAGATTGCGGATTCAATATATCCTAAACTATAACTATTCTCAATTGAGAATGATTGGACGGGCTTGCTCGTCGCACGGCTCGCCCGAATCGATGAGTCGGCAAAATGCGTCAGTTTGCGCGCTGGCGTATTTTGCGACCGGAATGACAAGGAGGGATCATGACGTTTATGAAGAAGAGGATTGCTGCGGCGATGACGCTGCTTGCGTGCATGGCGCTGTCCATCGCATTGGTCGGATGCGCCAGCGAGCAGACGGAGCCGGCGCAGGAAGCCGACACCCAGACAGGGCAGCAGGCTACAGAGCAGGCAACCGAGCAGACCATTACCGACGATGCCGGCCGCGAAGTGACGCTGCCCGCCGCCGATCAGCTCGAAAAGGTGTATTACACCAGCCCTAACGGCCAGATTTTCCTGTTCACGCTGGCGCCCGACCTGTGCGCGGGCACTACGATGGACTTCACCGAGCAGGAGCTTGCCAACCTGCCCGAGGGCATCGAAAACCTGCCCAATCTGGGCACACTCTCCGGCGGCAAGGAGCTCAACCCCGAGGCCATCATGGCCGAAGGCATTCAGGTGATTTTCTCGATCACCACCGTGACGCCCGATGAGGGCGATGCATCCGACGCCGATGATCTGCAGAACCAGACCGGCATCCCCGTGGTGGTGCTGGACGGGGCGTTCGACCAGACGGCGCATTGCTACGAGCGTCTGGGCGAGATTCTCGGTATGCAGGAAGAGGCCCAGGTCATGGCCGATTACTGCACGAAGACCGCCGAAGAGGTCGCCGCCGCTGTGGCAACCATCCCCGAGGATGAGCGCGTAACGGTCTATTACGCCGAGGGCCCCGAGGGTCTGCAAACCGAGCCGAGCAATTCCACGCATGCGCTGGTGTTCGAGCTCGCGGGCGCCGAGAACGTCGCCGAGGGCATTGAGGCCCAGGGCGGATCCGGCAAGACCGCCGTGTCGCTCGAGCAGGTGCTGGCCTGGAACCCCGAAGTCATCATCGCATGGGACGATCAGCGTTTCGAGGGCGGCGCCGACGAGCTGATTCGCACCGACCCCAACTGGTCCACCATTCAGGCCGTGCAGGATGGACGCGTGTACACCATGTGCCAGACGCCGTTCTCTTGGCTCGATCGCCCGCCTGCGGTGAATCGCTTCATCGGCCTTCAGTGGCTCACAAACCTGCTGTATCCCGAGGCGTATGACATCGACATCGTCGAAACCACCAAGGAGTTCTACAGCATGTTCTATCATCGCGATCTGACCGACGATCAGGTCAAGGAGCTTCTGGGCAACAGCTACCAGGGATAACTCAGTCAGCTCGAGGAGGTGGCCGAGCGCATCGCGCAGCGCGTACGGCCACCCTCTTTCAAGGCAATGAAAAAGCCGGCCGCTCGACTTATCGGGCGACCGGCTTTTGCTTGTGGGGAAGGTGAATGGCTTACGCCTCGACGGCCTTGGCCTCTTCGTTCTGGCTGCGCGCCTCCAGGTACTTCGCCATGGTGTAATGCGCGATGTCGGAGCGGTTGACCACGCCAACCAGGTGCCCCTCGTCGGTGACGGGAATCTTCTTCAGGTGGTTCTCGCCTAGGATGCGGCACACCTCGCGCAGGTCGGTGTGCACGTCCACGGTGATCACGCCGCGCGCGCCGATGGAGCATACGTTGGATTCCATGACGCGCTGCGCCTTGTCGTCGAATTCATCGTGGCTCGCATCGGTGGTGAGCTGGGTAAACAGCACCGGATCGGTGAAGGTGGTCTTGCGCTTGGCCAAAACACGCGCCACGTCGCCGTCGGAGATGAAGCCCACGGCATGCCCCTCGGCGTTCACGATAGGCGCCGCGCTGATGTGCTTGTTCACGAACAGCTCTACGGCGTCGCACACGGTGGCGGTATCGGGCAGCGTATATACGTCGCGCTGCATGATGCGCTCCAACGTGCTGCGGTTCTTGTTGTCGGGGTCTACCGCCGCGCGCTCGCCCGGCTTATCCTTCACGCACACGATGGTGATGATCAGGCCAATCAGACACAGCAGCGTGCCCACGAAGAACGCCGCGTTCACGCCTAGGATGCCGGCGTGCGTGCCGTCCATGCCGGTCTGCGACGCCATGCCGGTGGCCATCGTGGAAACCGACACCAGGATGGCCGTGCCCAGCGATCCTGCCACCTGGCGCAGCGTGTTGCCCACCGAGGTGCCATGGTTGATGAGCGAGTTATCCAGCGCGTTCATGGCCCACGTGTTGATGGGCATGTTCACCAGCGACATGGAGAACATGCGCACCGCGTACAGCACGGTCAGGTAGATCACGCCCGTGGCGTCGCCCAAGAACGCGAACGCCAGGGTGGACGCGGTGAGCAGGCTCATGCCGATGAGGCTCAGCACGCGCGGCCCGTGCTTGTCAAACAGGCGGCCGGCGATGGGGCCCATAGCGCCCATGATAACCGCGCCCGGCAGGATGACCAGGCCCGATACGGTTGCCGAGTAACCCATGTACGACTGCAGGTAAATAGGCATCAGAATGCCCGCGGCCAAAAGCGAGCCCTGCACCAGCATGCCGATGATGGTGCCAATCAGGAACTTGCGGTTGGCCAGCACGCGCACCTGCAGCATGGGCTCGTCCATGCGCAGCTGGCGGCGGAAGAACAGCACCAGAATGACCACGCCCACAAGCGTGATGGCAATGTCGGCCACGTTGATGCCGGTGGATCCGATGGTGGAAAGGCCGTACAGCAGCCCGCCGAAGCCCAGCGTGGAAAGGATGACCCAGGGCTTGTCTAGCGTGGAATCAGGCTTGAAGCCGCCCATGGACTTGTCGATGAACGCCACGCTCGCGACAACCACCAGCACCGACAGGATGGCGATGGCGTAGAACAGCACGTGATAGCCGTAGGAGTCAATGACCACGCCGGCCACGCTGGGGCCGGCGGCCGGGGCGAACGCGATCACGATGCCGAAGATGCCCATGGCCGACCCGCGGCGCTCGGGTGGGAAGGTGAGCATCAGGGTGGTCATGACCAGCGGCATGCTCACACCTGCGCCTGCGGCCTGCAAAAGGCGACCCGCAAGCAGGATGGGGAAGTTGACCGCCCAGCCGGCAAGCGCGCTGCCCACGGCGAACACCGCCATGGAAATGGCGAACAGGGTGCGCGTTTTGTAGCGGTCGGTCAGATAGGCGGTCACGGGCACCATGATGGCGTTGACCAGGGTGAATCCGGTGGTCAGCCATTGCGCCATGGAGGCATCGACCCCAGTTTCAACCATGATGGACGGCAGGGCGGGGGTCACGACGGTCTGGTTCAGGATGGCTACGAAGGTGCCGAACACCATGACTGCCAGCATCAGAAACTGCTTGCGAGTGAGTTTCACGTACTTATTCCTCCTTCGTATGGGTCAATCGTTCGACGAAGACGACCTTGGCGTAACGGCGTGGGCATTGCCCGCGCGGCGGTGCGGCCGCCGGGCCCGCTTTTGGCAGAAAAGCGTTCGGCAGATGCGCTTCGCTCGGTAAAAAACGCTCCCGACGGGCAGACCCGCGGAAGCGTTTGGAAGGCAACGGTATGGAAGAGCGGCAGAACGCCTCGTTTTGTTGCATATAAAGTGTACACCCGGTGTAAAAATCCACCAGGTGTGAGGAAGAACTATAATAAAGCCTCCATAAACAACAAGGAGGATTCCTATGGAAGAGGCCGGTGCGAACGAGGGGCTTCGCAGCCGAAAAAAGGCACAGTCTAGGCGCGATATCGAGCGTGCCATGCTGGAGCTTGTGCTCGATCGAGGGTATGAAGACGTTACCGTGGGCGATGTGTGCGAGCGTGCTTGCGTGTCAAAAAAGACGTTCTTCAACTACTTTCCCTCCAAAGACGCAGCTGTGCGTGGGCGGTTCGAACCCACTCCTTCCGACGATGAGCTGGCGGAGGCGCTGGAATCCGACCTCAAGAAGAATTACATCGATGTGGTGGTGGAGGCCGCGCAGCCTGATCTTACTGCCGAGCTCCAGGAAGACCCGCGGGTCAAAGAGCTGCGCCAAAACGTGTTTGCGCAAAGCCCCCAGCTGTTGTTCCGCGGGCACAAAGACATAGCCGAGATGCAGGCCGCTATTGCCCGCGCGCTTCGGACGCACCTCACGCGCCATCCCGAATGCCGCCTCCTCCCGGGCGAGCCTTTGTCGGTTGAGATATTGGCCGCCACATCTGCCGTTGCCTCTGTTATGCGTATTCGCCTCGTGGCATCCATTCGCGACGACCGCGTGCCCGACGTTTCTGAGGTGCGCGCTCTGCTTGAGCGCATTGTCGGAAGGGGGCTGTGATGCTGCCGGGAATCCCGCCGTCGGCTGATGAGGTCATTGAGGCCGATGAGCGCTTCATGCGCCGCGCGCTGGAGCTGGCCCGCGAGGCCGGCGAGGCGGGCGAGGTGCCCATTGGGGCGGTGGTGGTGTGCCAGGGCGAGGCGATTGCCGAGGCGGGCAACCGGCGCGAGCGCGACAACGACCCCGCAGGTCATGCCGAGTTTTTGGCCATCTGCCAGGCCGCGCGCGAGCTGGAACGCTGGCGTCTTCCCGATTGTACGGTGTACGTCACGCTTGAGCCGTGCATCATGTGCGCGGGCCTCATGCACCAGGCGCGCATCGGGCGATGCGTGTATGGCGCGGCCGACCCCAAGGCGGGTGCGCTTGGCTCGCTCTACGCGATTCACGCTGATGAGCGACTCAATCATCGCTTTGAGGTGAAGTCCGGCATGCTGGCCGAGGAATGCGCTACGGTGTTGCGCGAGTTTTTTGAGTGTCGACGATAGAAGAGGAACTTTCATGAACCAGACCATCAAAGTAATTGCTCCCGCCAAGGTGAATCTTCATTTGGGCATCGGCGCTGCTCAGGCCGACGGGTACCATGCGGCCACCTCGATTTTGCACGCGATTTCGCTGCATGACACGTTGACCATGCGTTTTGAAGATGCGGCACCGGGCGCGGGCCTTGCGGTGCAGGTGTGTTGCCAGGCGGCTCCGGGTGTGGAAGCGCCCGAGGTGGCCTCCGAGGATAACATCGCGCACAAGGCTGTTGTCGCGCTCGCGCAGGCGTTGGGACGCGCGGGGGATGAAACGGTGACCGTGGATATCCTGAAGGCGATCCCTCATGCCGCAGGCTTGGGCGGCGGCTCGTCCGATGCGGCGGCGGCTCTTGTGGGCGCGTGCCAGGCGTGGGGCGTGGATGCGCTGTCTGACCAGGTTGTTTCTGTGGCTGCCGGCCTGGGGGCCGATGTCCCGTTCTTCCTCTACGGCGGCTGCGTGTGCATGACCGGCAGGGGCGACGTGTTTGACCATACGCTTGAGCCCATGCGCAAGCCGCTCGTGCTGGTGCGCCCCGACGCGGGCGTTTCCACCGCGGCGGCGTACAAGGCGTTCGACGAGTGCGGCACACCGGAGTCGGCGGAAGCCACTCAGGCGGCATGCGCTGTGCAGTCGGCTGCCGGTCTGCCGCTGTTCAACAATCTTGCCGCCGCGTCCGAGCAGGTGCTGCCGCAGCTCGCGAGCGTGCGCACGTGGCTTGAGGCTCAACCGGGGGTTGAGCGCGATGCGGCCGGTAACCCCGAGGTGCTGCTTTCCGGCAGCGGATCGGCCAGCTTCGCCGTGTGCGAGAGCATGAACGCGGCATACGCCCTGGTGGCGGCTGCAAAGCTGCAAGGCTGGTGGGCACGCAGCTGCATGTTCGCTCCCATCGCTGCGCGCGTCCTGGACGCTCCGACTGCCGCGCGCACCAACCTCGGAGCCGTGCATAAGAGCTGGTAGCGCCAAGTTGCAGCGTGCGTAGTCATCATGCGTGGAGGCGCTCGCGTTTGTCTACCTATATAATGGTGTCACTCAGAAAGTGATTCGAGAAAGGTTTTCCCATGCCTATCTGGGCCATTGTTCTCATTGTTGTGGTGGTCGTGCTGATCATCGCGATTATCGGTCTGTACAACAACCTGGTCAAACTGCGCAACATGGTGGATAACGCCTGGGCGCAGGTGGATGTGCAACTGCAGCGTCGTCTGGACCTCATCCCCAACGTGGTGGAAACCGTGAAGGGCTACGCCGCGCATGAAAGCGGCACGCTCGAAGCCGTGACCGCCGCGCGTTCCGCTGTGGCCAGCGCCGGCACGCCGGGCGACAAAATGGCGGCAGACAACATGCTGACCGGAGCGCTTAAGAGCCTGTTCGCCGTCGCCGAGGCGTACCCCGACCTCAAGGCGAATGCGAATTTCCAGCAGCTGCAGGCGGAGCTTTCCGGCACCGAGGACAAGATCAGCTACATGCGCCAGAGCTACAACGACACGGTGATGAAGTACAACACCGCTATTCAGACGTTCCCCGCAGTGCTCATCGCGGGCGCGATGGGCTTCAAAGAGCGCGAAAGCTTCGATGCGGTTGCCGGGGCCGAGGCGGCGCCGAAGGTGCAGTTCTAGGAAGGCTTTCGCCTGAAAGCGACCGGTGACGCCATGGTCCAAAAAGACGTCGTGCTCATCGTGGAGGACGATTCCGACATTATCGAGATTCTTTCGCTGTACCTCGGGGGCAGCGGCTATGGCGTGCAGGCGGCACGCACCGGCGAGGAGGGCCTGGCGCTTTTGGGCGAGGGTCGTGCGTCGGTCGCCCTGGTGGACATCATGATGCCCGGCATGAGCGGCTACGACTTTATCAAACAGGCTCGTTCGTTCAGCGACATTCCCATCGTGATCATTTCGGCACGCAGCCAGACGGCCGATAAGATGGTGGGCCTCGATTCGGGTGCAGACGGCTACATCACCAAACCGTTCGACCCCATGGAGGTTATCGCCTACGTGCGCGCAATGCTGCGGCGCTACCGCAACGAGCCGGCATCGTCGGGGGCGTCGTTACTCACGGCTGGTGATTTGCAGCTCGATACCGACAGGCTTTTGTTGTTCAAGCGGGGGTCCGCCATCGCCCTTACCGCCGCAGAGCTGAAAATCATGATTCGGCTCATGCGTTCGCCGGGGCGCGTGTTCACCAAGGCTCAGCTCTATGAGGCGGTGACCGGGGAGCCTAGCGCGGGCGGCGAAGAAAGCGTCATGGTGCACATCTCGAACATCCGCGCAAAGATAGAAGACGACCCCAATCGCCCCATCTACATTGTTACGGTGCGGGGGATGGGGTACCGCCTGGAGGGCTAGCATGGCTCTGCTGCGCGACCGCATCTGCCAATCCGCCCGTCTTGCCGCGTCGAGCCTCACGGTGCGGCTGCTTGTTTGCGTGGGCGTCTATGTCACGTTTGTGGCCGCATTGCTTTTCGTCACGTTCGAAACGGTGGACAGGCGCGTGGAGAATGCGTTTCCCACCATGGAAACCGTGCTCGAATACGAGAGCGATCTGCAGCAGGATCGCTTCGACGCGCTGCCCGCCTCTGTCACCAAGAACTGCGAGATTGCGGTGTTCGACGGAGAGGGCAACCGCCTGTACGCCTCCGACGCCATCATAGCCGTCAATGTGAGCGCGAGCGATTTGTCCCTTCTGGAAGATTACGAGGGAGGTCGTGGCTTCTACGACATTCTGGAAAGCGAAGACTCCGCAGGCAGGCCCGTGCATACCGTTATCCTGTGCCGATACGATGAGGATACCTCGAGCGTGCATGTGGAGGATTACTGTGTGCTCGATTCCTCGCTCACGGTTGTGGAAGGGGGCTTGCTGGGAGGCAGGCAAGAACTTACGGAGCGTGAATTCAACCTGCTCAAAGGGTTGTTTGGCGCGGGCAAGACCATAGAAAAGACCACGTATGAAACCGTTTCGGGGGAGTCGCGCACGCTGGTTCTTGTGTCGCCGCTTGTAACGGATGCATCCTATTCGAACGCCTATAGCAAGGCGTCGAGCCTGTGGGCGGTTGCTGCTGCCGCCGCGCTTGCGGGGGCGGCGGTGGTTGCCGTGGCGGTGGTGCGCATCGTGCAGCGCGGCATTCACCCCCTGGATAGGGCCATCGCCGCATCGCGAGGCCAACGGCGCACCGGCTCTCGCCGCGGTGGCGAAAAACGACGTCCCGGAGGCTCCGGCACCATTGCCGCCGAGCTGGCGCCTACCTACGATAGCTTCAACGAGCTCATGGGCGAGCTCTCTTCCGCCCGCGACGAAAACCGTCGCATTGTGGCCGATGTTTCCCATGACCTCAAAACGCCTCTGACCGTGATCAGGGGATATGCTCAAGCGCTATACGAGGGTCGCGTTCCTCCTGAGAAGCAGCAGGACTATTTGAAGGCGCTGGTCGAACGCTCCACCGCATCGGCCGATCTGCTTGACTCGCTGCTTGCGTACGCTTCAACCGAGCATCCCGACTATCGCCCCAGCATGCGTCGGGAGGACGTATGCCGTCTGGTGCGAGCGTTTGTCGCGCATGCCGATCCCGAAGCGGAGCGGTCAGGTGGGTCAATCGACGCCCGCGTTCCCAAAGATGCTCTGTTCGCCCAGGTAGACGAGCTTCTTTTCAGAAGGATGTTGTCGAATTTGGTGGGCAATTCCTTTGCGCACAACCCGGCTGGAACGCATGTGGAGGTTTCCTGCGAGCGGCGCGGCGATGCGGTGGTGATTGCTGTGGCCGATACAGGCCTGGGCATCCCGGGCCACTTGCGAGGTCGTGCGTTTGAAGCGTTCGTGACGGGCGACGATGCGCGGTCGTCGACTTCCGGATCGGGAACGGGCCTGGGGCTTTCGATAGCCCGCCGCTGCGCGACGCTTATGGGAGGCGCGCTTTGGTTTGCGGATTTCCCGCGCGCGCCCTTTGCCACCGAAGCGATAATCGAGCTGCCTCTCGACGAGGCGGGTGCGGAGAAACGTTAACGCGGCACTGGTCGCTGTGCGCCGTGGGTGATACGCGCATGGGGCGTACGATGCGGAACTGAACAGTCCGAGGTTTCCTCCGGGGCATGCGATGCGCAACGGTGCAGTCCGAGGATTCCTCCGGGGCGTGCGATGCGCGCATGGGACGTACGATGTGTGCATGTGCCCTCTCGATCGCAAGTTCGACGTCATACGCATCGGAAATGTGCGATCCGCGCGTGGCGGCACCTTGCCGGTGGCGGATCGAACCGCCGAGAGCGGCCGTATCCATATGTCGCACGTATGCAGAATCTATGGTACGCAGCCCTGCTCTGCCTGGGAACTCGTGTTCGTAGCACTCTTCTGAACAGGCAATTCATAATCAAACCATCTTCCTAAAGAAATCTTTAGAAAGGCCTTAGGTCGCATGAAGGGCCCGGTTCTACCGTACTGCCCAGCAATGAAGGCACGCGTTGCGCGTGCACCATGCGCTCATCTCCCATGAGGCTATCGCCATGGGCGGGCGCGGCGATACGGAGGCCGTTATGCATGCAGGAAAAAGTGTTCTCGCGTACCTAGAAGAGGGCGCGCGTAGTTATCCGCAAAGATGCGCCGTGGTGGATGCCGAGGGCGAGTGCTCATACGCGGAGCTTCGTATGCGCAGCCGCAGAGCGGGGAGCGCGCTCGCCAACCGCGGCGTGCGTCGCCGTGCCGTGGTGGTCTACATGGAGAAAAGCATCGATGCGCTTTCGGCCATGCTGGGCGCTTTGTACGCTGGAGGGTTCTACGTGCCCGTTGATCCGCGTGCGCCCGTTCAACGTCTGTCTCGTATTTGCGACGCGTTGGGGGATCCTCTTGTCGTGGCCGACGCCAACCTGGTTTCACGCGCGCAGCAGGCGGCGGGGGAGTCTCGCACGGTGTCTTTCGAGGAGCTGCGTGATGCCGAGGCGAACGACCATGCGCTTTCGCAGGCCCGCCGCGGGGTGACCGATGCCGATGCGGCGTACGTGCTGTTTACCTCGGGATCCACGGGCGTGCCCAAGGGCGTGGCGGTAAGCCATCGCAGCGTGGTCGATTTCATCGATTCGTTCGTCGAGCTGTTTGGGATAGAGTCCGACGACCGCATTGGCAACCAGGCTCCGTTCGATTTCGACGTATCGGTCAAAGACATCTACGGGTCGCTCGCCGCGGGCGCAACGCTGGTTGTCATCCCGCGCGCCTTGTTCTCGCAGCCCGCCGCATTGGCGACGTTTCTCAACGACCAGCGCGTAACGGTGATGACGTGGGCGGTGGCGGCGCTGTGCCTTATGACTAGCTTGCATGCGCTTGACGGAGAGGGGCTTCCGCATGTGAGGAAAGTGCTGTTCAGCGGCGAGGTGATGCCGCATGAGCACCTGAAGGCGTGGATGGAGCGCTTGCCCCGCGCGCTGTTCGCCAACTTGTACGGTCCCACCGAGGTCACGTGCAACTGCACGTATCACGTCATAGATCGCAGTCGCGACTACGCGGAAGGCATTCCGCTCGGCTCGTCGTTTCCCAATCGCGAGGTGCTGCTGGTGGGCGATGACGGCCGCGAGGTCACCCAGCCTGGCGGGGTGGGCGAGATCTACGTGCGGGGCACCTCCCTGGCGCTGGGATATGTGGGCGATGAGGGGGCAACCGCGGCGGCGTTCGTGCAAAACCCGCTCCACGCGCGCTACCCTGACCGCGCCTACAAAACCGGCGATTTGGGCCGTTTGAACGATGCGGGCGAGCTGTTTTACTGCGGTCGAACCGATAACCAGGTGAAGTATCTCGGGCATCGCATTGCCCTCGAAGAGATCGACCGCGCTTTGGAGGAGCAGCAGGGCGTATCGCGCTGTAGGTGCGCCTATGACGATGCTCGTAAGCGCATCGTGGCGTTCTACGAAGGCACGGCTCTTCCCGCGAGCCTCCTTGAGGGCGCTCGAGCGGCGCTGCCTCCGCAGATGATCCCCACCAAGCTCGTGCAGGTCGAATCCATGCCGCTCACCAAAAACGGCAAGGTGGACAGGCGCGCTCTTTTGGAGGATTTGGCGCGTTCGCGCGGTAAGAAGCGGCGTTTGGCCGTTTGACGGAAAGGATGACAAACGTGGCTCGATTGGATTTGGAGAATCTTGCACAACGCTTTGGCACGCCGTTCTATCTGTTCGACGAGGGGGAGCTGCTCAGGCGCATATCGTGGCTGCGCGAGCAGCTTCCCTCCAAGGTGAAGCTTGTGTACGCGGTGAAGGCGAACCCGTTCTTGGTTCCGGCGCTGACGAGCGCGGTGGAGAGGTTCGAGGCGTGCTCGCCGGGAGAAGCGCGCATATGCCTGGAATCGGGCGCATCGTCTTCGTCATTGGTGGTTTCGGGCGTGTATAAAGACGAGCCGTCGACGGCGCGCCTAATGGATGAGGCGCCGGGCACGGGGCGTTTCACCGTCGAATCGCTCGCCCAGTTCGAGCTAATCAGACGGCTGGCCAAAGAACGCGGCATACGGGTCTCCGTGCTGCTGCGCCTTACGAGCGGCAGCCAGTTCGGCTTTGATGGGGAGCAAGTTGCCCAGGTGACCCAGCAATTCGCTCGTGACGAATGGGTGGACATCGCGGGCATCCAGTTCTTCTCGGGTACGCAGAAGACCTCGCTGAAGCGGTACGTCCGCGAGCTTGGCCGCCTTGACGATTTCTTGGACCATCTGCGCTCGGCATGCGGTTTTGAGGCGCGCGAGCTGGAGTACGGTGCGGGCTTGCCCGTGGAGTATTTCGCCCCGCAAGACGAGCAGGCCGACGGTGAACTGGTGTGCGAATTGGGACGCCTGATTCAAGATATGCGCTTTCAGGGAGACGTTGCCATTGAGCTGGGGCGCAGCATTGCCGCATCGTGCGGAACCTACGTCACGCGCATCGTGGACGCCAAGGTCAACCGCGGGCAGCGCTATGCGATTGCGGACGGCGGCATGCATCAGATCGTGTACTACGGCAGCTCGATGGCCATGAAGACCCCGCCATGCCATGTGCTTCGCAAGGGCGATGCGGCGGAGCATGCCGATCGTTCCGAGCTGTGGAACGTGTGCGGCTCGCTGTGCACAACCAACGACGTGATGGTAAAGCAGGCCCCGCTCGGTCCGCTGGACGTGGGCGATCTGCTGGTGTTCGAGCGCGCCGGCGCCTACTGCATGACCGAGGGCATCTCTCTTTTCTTGAGTCGGGAATTGCCGCGCGTGCTTGCCGCCAGTGCGACGGGAGAGGTTCGGCTGCTGCGCGATGCCGTTCCCACCGACGCGTTCAACTCGCCTGTGCCGCTGACCTCGTGAAGCGCCGCCTTGCAAGCAAAACACGCAAACGAACAAAGGAGACAAACTATGGATGAGATTATCGAGATTCTCGAAGACCTTCGACCCGGCGTCGACTACGCCACGTGCACCACACTGATCGACGACCGCTACTTGGATTCGCTCGCCATTGTGGCGCTGGTGGCCGAGCTCGAGGATGCGTTCGACATCTCCATTCCCGCTGTTGAGGTGGTGAGGGAGAACTTCAACTCCGTGCAGGCCATGCATAAGATGGTCACCCGCCTGGCCGACGAGTTTTAAGCGGCGGCGTATACGCCGCATCGCCGCATGGCATTCGTGTTTGCGGCGGCGCTCGGCGCGACAGCGGCGTCGGGTTGCGTAAGGGCATCTTTGCCGCCCGTGCTGGCCGTGTGCGCGGCTGCGTTAGGCCTGGGTTGGCGCCAAGGAACGCCGCCTGGGCCCTCTCCATATACTGTCCTATTTTGATCTGCGATGACGGATAAACCATGACGTCTTATTTCTCCTTTGCCTTTATGGGGGTGCTTCTGCCCCTTACCATACTTGCGTATGCGATTATGCCGCGTCGGGCCCGCTGGGCGGTGCTTCTTGGTGCGAGCTATGTGTTCTTCTGGGCGATAAGCGGCAAGCTCATTGTGTTCGTGGTGGCATCTTCGTTTTTGACGTATGCATGCGGCTTGGGTCTATCGGCTTTGCTGGAGCGCCGCCGGGCTTACGTCGCGCAGGGCATGCCCCGCAAAGAGGCCAAACGCCGCACGGCGCGCCGGATGAAGCTCGTGGTGGTTGCCGGGGTTCTTGGCAATTTCGGCATTCTGGTAGTGCTCAAGTATCTGGCGTTCTTCAGCGGGGCAGCCACCTCGCTTTTGGCGCTCGTCGGAATCAGCGCCAAAATCGAAGTGCCTTCGTGGGGCGTTCCCATCGGCATTTCGTTTTACACGCTTATGGCCGTGTCGTATTTAGTGGATGTATACCGCGGCACAGCCAAGGCCGATCGCAACCCCGTTCGCGTCGCGCTGTTCCTTTGCTTCTTCCCGCAGATCATGGAAGGCCCTATCTGCCGCTACGAGCAAACGGCGCAAAGCTTGTGGGCGGGCAATCCCGTGACGCGCCAAAACCTGTTCGCTGGCATGCTGCGCATCCTGTGGGGCGTGGCTAAAAAGATCATCGTTGCTGATCGGTTAAACCTGTTCGTCAAACCGGTGTTTTCCGATTGGCAGAGTTACGACGGCAGCGTGATTGCGCTCGCGGCGATTCTCTACACGGTGCAGCTGTACTGCGACTTTTCCGGCACCATGGACGTGGCGCTGGGCATGGGCCGCATCTTTGGCGTGACGCTGCCCGAGAACTTTCGCCAGCCGTTCTTCTCGCGTACCGCTTCGGAGTTCTGGAAGCGTTGGCACATCACGCTGGGTGCATGGTTCCGCGACTACGTGTACTACCCGGTGTCGCTTTCGGCTCCCATGAAGCGTTTGACCAAAGGGTCGCGCAAGGTGTTCGGGAACCGCTATGGCCCTCTGGTGGCATCGTCCGGCGCGCTGTTTTGCGTATGGCTTGGCAACGGCTTGTGGCATGGGGCGGGATCGCAATACCTGTTCTTTGGCATGTACTATTTCGTGCTCATTCTGCTGGGCGGCTTTTTGGAGCCGGTTATGCAGCGCGTTTCCGATCGCACGGGCCTCAACCGCGATGCTGTGCCGTACCGCGCGTTCCAAACGCTGCGAACGCTCGTGGTGATATTCGTGGGCGAGCTGATCTTTCGCGCCGAGGGGCTTCGCGCGGGGCTGGATGTCCACGACTACGCTGTCGTGTGCGCGTTCGTGCTGGTCATACTTTGCGTGGGCATAGCGCGCGAACGCGGGATGGATGTGTCGGGCTGGGTTGGCGCGCGTGCTTTGCCCATACGGTGGGTGGTGTGGATGGCGCTGGTGGTCGCCATTGTCGTGCTCGGCGCCTACGGCAAGGGGTATGTGCCGCTTGATCCCATTTATGCGAACTTCTGATCGTTAGGAGGCGAAGAAAATGGAAGACCTCATAAAAGAATCTCCCAGCTCCAATCCGAGCCCTGGATCTGATGCTTGCTCCGATTGCGGCTCTAAACCAGGCTCCGATTCCGGCTCCAAACCAGGCTCCGATTCCGCCTCGGGTTCTGGCTCCGGCGTAAAGACGCCCTCCGCTTCCGGCGCGGGGCCCAAATCGAGCTCCGGTTCCGGCGCTGGGTCGGATTCCGGTCCCGCTCGAGGGCGCACGGCCGGACGTGTCCTGCGATGCCTGATGACTGCGGTGCTTGTGCTTGTTCTGGGCTGCGGCATGCTGCTGGGAGCCTCTTACGTTCTTATGCCCAAAGATAACTCCAAAGAGGCGGGCATGATCAACCCTAAGGCCAACGGTTTTCTTGCCGAGCCTAGCGACTCGCTCGACGTGCTCTTTGTGGGTGACAGCGAGGCGTACTCATCGTTCTCGCCGTTGGACATGTGGAACCGGCATGGCTTTACGTCATATGTATGCTCCAGTCCGGCGCAAAAGACCTCATACAGTTTTGTCCTGCTTCGCCGCGCCCTGCAGGGGCAAAGTCCCAAGGTCGTGGTGTTTGAGACCAACTCATTTTTCAAGAAGGTATCTATCAACGAGGTGGCGGTAAATGCCCTTTCTGAGGTCTTTCCCGTGTTTGAGTACCACGATAGGTGGAAAAGCATCACTGCAAACGACCTAACCAGCCCTGTTCGGTACACCTGGAAGGACAGCCTGAAGGGCTTTCGTTATAGCTTCAAAATCAAAAAGGCTGATGCGTCTTCCTGGATGGCGGAGTCGAGCAGGGTGGCGGGCATACCGGGAATCAACAAGACCATCATCTCGCTCATGGTGGACTATTGCCGCGAGCACGGGGCTACGCCGGTGTTCATGAGCGTGCCAAGCACTAAAAACTGGAATAGCGAGCGCCACAATGCCGTAGAGGGGTTGGCTCAGGAGCTGGGGGTTGACTACGTTGACCTGAACAAGGGCGATACCAAGGTTGACATCGATTGGTCGGCCGATTCGCGCGATGCGGGCGATCATCTGAACTACGTGGGCGCGTCCAAGGTTTCAAAGGTCGTGGGTAAGCTTCTTGACGAGCGCTACGACCTGCCCGACCACCGCACCGAATCCGAATACAACAGCTGGAACGAGGCGTATATCGCGTTTCAAAAGAGCCTCAAGAGCGCAAAGAAGGGCTGATTGCCGTAGGTGGGCCCGCGTTCGAGGCGCGATGAGCGCGATGGGTTCAGCGGACCCGTCTCCCAAGGGCTATCGCGTCGTGGAGGGGATAGGAGGTTTGGCGCAATACCTGCGCCGCCGTATGGGTTAGTACCCTATGCGCCGCAGGGCGGCATCGTCCATGCCAAAGTGGTGGCCTATTTCATGCACGACGGTCTTGCGGATTTCCTCCACGATGCGTTCGCGCGAATTGAAGCAGCGCTCATGCGGCCCCTTGAAGATGGTCACCACATCGGGCATTTCGCCTTCGCCGTACCATTCGCCGCGCTGCGTGAGGGCCACGCCTTCGTACAGCCCCAGGATTTCGCCGCCGGGACCCTCGCTTCCCCGATGACATACGCTGGCGCGCATTGGGTTCGTTTTGCACCGTTACCATTACATTATCCAGCGCCTCAAGAAAGGCGTCGGGAATGGAGTCGATCGCGTCTTGCACGGCCTCCTCGAACTCATCATCCGTCATCGTGTACATAAGGCCTCCCCGTCTCGCAATTTACGCCATTATGACACGTTGTGCGAGCATTGCTGAGGGCGTAACGACGGTGTGGTGGTATTCTGAAAACATGAGGAGAATGTGCCTTTAGAAAAGAGGGTGAAGATGGAAGAGAAGACCCCTGGCGTTCCCACTCCCGAACAGCCTGAGTCCCCCGCAACGCCGCCCGCGCCCAAAGCGCCCGAGTCGCCTGCCGCTCCGGCAAAGCCCGAGCAGCCCTCGACTCCTGCGGAACCCACAACGCCGCCCCAGCCGGCGGCTCCTGATGAGGAAGAGGCTCCTGCTGCGCCAGCTGCTCCTGCGGCTCCTGCTGCTCCTGTGGCTCCCGTGGCGCCGGCTGCTCCTGAGGCCCCCGCGGCCCCGGTTGCTCCCGAGAGCCCAGCGACCCCTGCCGCTCCTGCGACCCCCGAAAGCCCGGCGACCCCTGCGGCCTCCGAAAGCCCCGCGGCCCCGGTTCCGCAGTCTCCCGCCGCTCCTGAGGCGCCTGCCGCTCCGCAGCCCCCTCAGTCGCCCGTTCAGCCCGCCGCCCCCGCGGCTCCGCAATCGCCGGTGCAGCCCCAGCAGCCCGTACAGCCGGTGAGTGCGCCCACGCAGCCCGTTCAGCCCCAGCAACCCGACGCTCCGGTTCAGCCTAACCAGCCCCAACAGCCGGTCCCGGCTCAACCTGCGGGCTTCGATCCCACTCAGCCGTTTGGTGGCAACCAGCCCCAGCAGCCGGTGCAGCCCAACCAGCCCCAACAACCCTATGGCCAGCAGCCCCCGCAGCCGACTCAGCCCATGGGTTACAACCAGGGAGCTTATCCGCCCCCTCCTGTTCCGCCGGCGTACGCGCAAAAGAGCAGCGGCAAGGCAATCGGCGCTCTTGTTTGCGGCATTCTTGCCATTCTGTTCTCGTGGCTGCCTCTTCTGGGCATCATCCTTGGCATTGTGGCCATCGTGCTCGCTTCCAAGGCGGTCAAGCAGTTCGGTCGCGACGGCAAGGCAACGGGCGGCAAGATCTGCGGCATCGTGGGTCTTGTGTTCTCCATCCTCGGATTCATATTCTGGGGCTTCGTGAGCTGCGCCGTTCTGGCGGCTGCGCCCTATGCCGATTCGGGCTATAGCGAAATCGACGAGATCATCAACTCTAACGATTCCGGCGCTGTGGCCACCGACGAGCTTTCCGCCGCCGAGCAGCAGGCGACCGACGCCGGGGTTGCCGAGCTGGAAAAGCTCGCCACCCAGGACGAGAGCATAGTGCAGTATCTGGCCGCCGATTTGGACGAGGGCTTTACCGAGGCCATGGGCATGAGCCACGCCGATTTGGGCATCGACCCTGCCGACCTGGCCCGTTGGATGCTCACCGACTTCTCCTACACTACCGACGGCGTGTATGTGTACGAGGAAGACGGCGAGGGCACCATGTACGCCGATCTGGAGATGCGCGATTCGTACGCATTCATGCTGAATTTCTACGACAAGGTGAATGCGCTCAATAGTTCCGAGGAAATCAAAACGATGACCGAGGACGACGCCAAGGCGCGCATCGGCGAGCTCTACTACGAGGCGATGGACGAAACCACCGATATGACCACGTACTACGCGTCGATCGATCTGGTGAAGGAAGGCGACCAGTGGGTCGTTGATCAGGATAGCTGGGAAGAAGAGCTCGACTACATGTTTGGAATCTACTAGGTCTGCTTCGACCCCGTATCGCTTATTTTTGTGCCTGTCGATTTTATTCGGCAGGCACCTTCTTAGGCCCAACCTGCGAGCTCTTATGAGAAAGAAGGCATCAATATGAAAATCATTGAAGCTCAGGTGTATGACTTCAATAAGGAGAACGCTCCGTGCGACACGGCTAAACCGGGCGACATGCTGCTGTTCAAGACATTGGACTGCTTCTCCAATCGCATTCCCGACGAGAACACCACCATGGCCGATCTCGACTACACCTACGGTTTCGCAAACCCCGCGGCTGGCCCCGTGTATGTTGAAGGCGCCGAGCCGGGCGACGTGCTGGTGGTTGACGTTTACGACATCCAGGTGGCCGATGAGGGCATCATCGCTACCGATGACCATTGCGGCCCGCTGTTCGAGACCACGGGCTACCGCACCAAGAAGATTAAGATCAAAGACGGCGTGGCCGATTTTAACGGCGTAAAGTTCCCCATCAATCCGATGATCGGCGTTATCGGCACCGCGCCCGACGGCGACCCCGTGATCGACGGCTTCGTGGGCAACCACGGCGGCAACATGGACAACAAGCACATCACCAAGGGCGCACGCCTGTACTTCCCCGTGCGCGTGCCGGGCGCGCTGTTGCAGATGGGCGACGTGCATGCCACCATGGGCGATGGCGAGCTGTGCGGAACCGGCATTGAGATTCCGGCCGAGATTCTCGTTAAGATTCAGCTGGTCAAAGGCTTCGAGCTTAATTGGCCAGTGCTCGAGACGCAGGACAAGTGGTACGTGAACGCGTGCGCGCCCAAGTACGACGAGGCCCTGATGAATGCCGCCAAGGAGATGCAGCGTCTGATCATGCGCATCACCGACTGGGACGCCGAGGAAACCTATATGTATATGTCTGTCCAGTCTGACGTGGAAATCAGCCAGGGCTGCGAGCCGTGCGAGGTTCAGCTGTCGCTGCGCATTGGTACGCCCAAGCTTTACGACCTGGAGCCGCTGGTTCCGCAGCCGTAAGGCGTTTCCCGCAAGGTGCCGCAACGCTCAAAGGCGCGGAGGCTGACTCCGCGGCAGCAAGGGCGGTTCGGCTACAGACTGCAGAGTCGATTTACGAAAGAGGCCCGCTTTGTACTTCTCCGGAGGTGCAAAGCGGGCCTGAATTGTAAAAAGGGGTACAAAGTAGACTCGGAATGCAAATCGGAGGTGCAAAGCGGATCTAATTCGTAAGCGCACTGCAAAACAAGGCTGCTTTGTACCCCCTATTTGCGGAAGGGGTCCCGCCAGCGCGCTGAGCCCATGGACGAGGGTCTTTACCTCGTATTCGTGGATATTCGCGGAAGGGGTTCTTTTTGCGCACTGCGGAAGGGGCTTTTGTTGCGCACCATGCTCGCGATGGGGCTCATTTTGCATCTCCATCTGCAGAGGGGATCTGTGCCTCGCATCTTCTCCACCTCTCCTCTTTTCGTCTCAATTGCGCCGCCGGCTTAGCTCGGGTGACCGCTCACCGCGCATCTGTTTCCGATGCGCTAAAACATGTGCACAAGTTCTCCACA
>CAUWMI010000034.1:0-18868 GCA_963559755.1 uncultured Slackia sp.
TACGCCTGCTTGCCCATGGCGGCGGCACGAGCGCCGGCTGCCTGGCTGGCGGCGGTCACGTTGGTATACACGGTCTGGCCGAACTCCTGGGCCTGGCCATAAGCGCGCTGGCCCTGAGCCACGGCGCCCGCGTAGACCTCCTGGCCACGCACGGCAACCTGGCCGCCGAAATCCTGCGCCTGACCCCACGCTTCGTTGGCGCGCTCCGCCACCATGGCGCGCGTCTCGACGCCAGGACGAGGGGCGTACAGAAGGGCGACGGCAGCGCCAATCACGCCGCCCGCGAGAAAGATGCCGAGTTTGTTGGCCATGGTGTTCCTCCTATTCCGCAGCCGCCAAGACACGTGCCACGCGACCGCATTGGTTCCATAGCGCCATTATAGGAGAAAACGACCCGTTGCGCCGCGCCGTTGCCCATCTGGCAACCGATGGGCACACTATTGCATGGTTTTGCCGCGCGAGGCAGGCAACGAACCCCTCGCATCCAGCAGCGCGATTGCCTTATTGAGGTCGCGCGCGGCATCGCGCAAGGCCTGAAGAGCAACCAGGTCGTCGGCATAGCTCAGCTCGACGCGCGCCCTCCGACGCGCGCGGTTCTCCCACTGGGTTTTCCCCATATAGGTGACGCCCGGCGCAAAAACATCGCCGCCCATCTGCGCGCGCTCGCCCTCCAGGCGCACCTGGTTCTCGATTGCCATATGTTCGAGTAAATGCGGGGTCGACGTGCTGCTTGCCACGGCAGCAAACGTATCGCCGCGGTCATTCACGCAGGCATGTTCAAGCAGATGGGGATAGTCAGGCAGAAGCGACTTGATGAGCGCAGAGGTGGTGTACGCGCAGCGCTCGTCCACCACCTCAACCTGAGCAATGATGCGGTCGGGTTTCACGGCGATATGGACGACGCGAAGAGCGGGCTCAATCACGCCTGCGCCTCGTCGTTCGAAGCATCAGCCCCACCCGATGCCCCATCCGAATCGCCAGCGTCATCCGATGCCGCTGCATCGCCGGATTCCTCTCCGGAACCTTCGCCGCCCTCGTCAGCGGCCTCTTCGGAAGCTGCTGCGTCGCCGGATTCCTCGGCATTCTCCGAAGCGCCCTCGCCGTCAGCCGCCGCATCGCTCGATGCCGCCGGGTCAATGAGCTGTGGCGTGGCCTGCGTGCTGTCGGAGACCTTGGTGAAAACCGTAGTCGTGGCAGCATCGCCCTCGCCCTCCACGATGGTGAGAGTCGAACGATCGCTCGAGAACGAGTAGGTACCCGAACCCGTCAGCTCGGAGAAATGGAACGTGAGACGCTTCGAGGCCGTATCGATCTCGTAGGAATACTCCAGGTCGGGCATGCGGATGTTCGATCCGTCAATCACCACGGTCATCGCGTTATCCTGCGTGCGCCATTCGCCCTGGATATCAGCCGCATCGTCATAGCGGAAGAACGCGTTCCATACGAGAAATGCGCCCACGACCACCGCGGCAAGCGCCACCGCGCCGACGATGCCGAGCACGATTTTTTTGATGCCGCGCTTGCCCGAGGCGTCCTTCTCGCGCCGCGTGGCGGCCTCTGAGCGCGACCCTCGCCCTGATGCGATGCGGGAATGAGGTCGCTGACCCGCATCGTCGGCCTGGGAGCGCGCAGCATCGTCTTCATTCGCGCGTGCGCGGGGGCGCACCGCACGCCTGCCAGAAGGTCGCGACGAGCCCTGCGCGCTGCGGGACGAAGACGAACGCGAGCCCGCGCCGCCTGCAGAAGCGCCCCCGTCGCCAAGGTCGAAGAAGTCGGCCGGGCCGTCTTCCGTAGAAGAGGCGCCGCTGCTGGTACTGGGCGCGCCGGCATCGTTCGCAGAGCCGCTGCCCGCCTCGCCGCCCACGCCTGCCGCGGCCCCCACCTGGGTGAACCTCACTCTGGCAGATGTAGGAGTTCCGGCGTGCACAGGAGCAGCATCCGCAAAGGGAATATGAGCCTCAGGAGGCTTGGGGGCCGCAGGAATGTCGGGGAACAGCCCCGCATCCGGAGCCTGCGATGCAGGCGCGGGCGCACCCGAAGAAACGCCCTGCTCACCTGACGCGTCGACACGAGCGACGACCTGCCTCGATGCGGGGCGGACGATCTTCTTGTTTTTTACCGAGGGGCGTTTTTTGGGCGTTGCCATGACGTTCGATGTTCCTTCGTGCCGAGTGCGGGGTTATGCCGATGTATACCAAACGCTGCCGAGGATGTATTCCATGGTGTCGTCGGTCACCGTCCAGCCGTCGTCGGTGCGTGCAACGGTGACCAGCAGCGAATGCGAGCGTGGGCTCACGCCGTCGAACGCCTCGAGGTACGCCTGTTTGAGGAACGCCTTGTACGATTCCTCATCTTGGACGGCGGCAGCCCCCGATTCGACGGCCTGGGCAAACGCATTCGCCTGATCGGCGAAGCTCTTCGACGTCACCTCGACGTTCACCCATGCGGTCTGCCCTTGCACATCAACGCTCGCCGCCGTGCACGAAAAGCCCGAAAGCAGCAGTGGAGCCAACTCTTCAGACTGAATCCCCAGGTCAGAAAGCGTGTAGCTGACCTCGGTGTTGACTCCCTGGTCGTAATCCTCCATGAACGCCGCCACAAAGCCCGTGAAAACGCCATCCTCGTCGGAAGCGAGCGAGGAAAAGGCAGCGCTAATCTGGTCGGCGGCCACTACGGCCTCCACCGCCGAAACGCTTCCTTCCGATGCCTCGGAGCCGTCGCCCGATTCGAATGGCATCTGGGCGGAAGAATCGTCGGAGGACGCACCCGGAGCCGTCGAGGTCGCGCCGTCGGCGGCATCCGGCTCGTCGAACGAGACATGCGAGAGCAGCAGCGTCGCAGCGGCCCCCACGACGACGAGCGCCACGCCTGCCACCGCTATGCCCAGCGCGGCAATTCTGCGCCGGCGGGCGGCATGGGCGCGGGCGGCCTGCCGGGCGCGCACGTTCGCAGCCTCCTGCGCGAGCTCGCGGTAATCGCGCGCGAGGCTCGGCGGCGCGGGAGGCTGGGGCGCATCGGGAGCCACGGCGGCATCGGCAGCGTTAGCGGCATCGGCGGTAGCGGTCGCGCCGGAAGCATCCGCGGCGCTGGAGGCAGCATCAACCGACCCCACCTTAGCGGGGGATCCGGCCGACGGCTGCTCAGCCATGCCGTCGCGCTGCATGTTTTCCGCGTCCGCCATCTCAGCGCCCCTGCAAATGATGCGTTATTCGGGCTTGATGTATTCCATGCCACCCATGTAGGGACGCAGCACCTCGGGCACCTTGATGGAGCCGTCGGCCTGCTGATAGTTCTCCATGATGGCGGCCATGGTGCGGCCCGTGGGCAGGCCCGAGCCGTTCAGCGTGTGCACGTAACGCGAACCTTTGAAGTTGGCGGGGTCGCGATACTTGATGTTGGCGCGGCGAGCCTGGAAATCACCGCAGTTGGAGCAGCTGGAGATTTCCTTGTAGCCGTTGTAGCTGGGCAGCCACACCTCGATGTCATAGGTCTGGCGGGCGGAAAAGCCCAGGTCGCCCGTGCACAGGCTGATCACGCGATACGGCAGCTCCAGCTGCTGCAGGATATATTCGGCCTCGGCGGTCATGCTCTCGAGCTCCTCGTCGGACTCCTCCGGCTTGGCGAACTTGACCATTTCCACCTTGGTGAACTGATGCTGGCGAATGATGCCGCGCGTGTCGCGACCGGCGCTGCCCGCCTCCTCGCGGAAGCACGGCGTGCCCGCGGTGTAGCGCAGCGGCAGCTGGGAAGCGTCCAAAATCTCGCCCGCATGCAGGTTGGTCAGCGCCACCTCGGCCGTGGGGATGAGGAACTGATCGACGCCGGTATGGTACGCGTCGTCTTCGAACTTGGGCAGCTGGCCCGTGCCGTACATGATCTCGCGGTTCACGATCACGGGCGGAATGAATTCCTTGAACCCGCGAGAGATGTGCGTGTTCAGGAAGAAGTTCTGCAGCGCGCGATCCAGCATGGCGCCGGCACCGGCGAGCACCGTGAAGCGAGCACCGGCAAGTTTGGCGCCGCGGTCGAAATCAAGAATTCCCAGGTCGGTGCCAAGATCCCAATGCGGCTTGGCCTCGAAGCCCTCGGCGGCGAAATCACGCGGAATGCCCCAACGGCGACGCTCGGGGTTCTCAGACTCATCCTTGCCCACAGGCGTGGCCTCGCAGGGGATGTTAGGAATGCGCGCCATGAAGTCGTCGAGCTGCGCCTCGAGCTCGCTGCGGCGAGCGGCCAGACCCTCGATCTGCTCGTTCACCTTGCGGACGGCCTCCTTGGCAGCCTCCGCCTCGTCGCGCTTGCCGTCGCGCATGAGCGCGCCGATGTTCTTGGACTCGGCGTTGCGGGTTGCCTGCAGCTCTTCGACCTGCGTAATCACGAAGCGGCGCTCCTCGTCGAGCGCGAAGAACTTCTCACGGTCCCACGAGGTCTGACGGTTCGCCATAGCGGCATCAATGGCATCAGGATTCTCGCGCACAAAGCGAATATCCAGCATGGAGGTCTCCTTAGGAATTGTCATCGTGCATTTTTCGTATCCGCCCAGTATACCCCAGAGGATGCCCGCGACTAAAAAGCCTCCGTAAACGCACAGACAAGAGGCCCTATGCTCCGGCGACGCCCCTGCGATGCTCCCCGCGTTCGAGCTTGGGCCCCACGCGGTTGAACGCCTCCAAAAGCGCCGGGTTGAACGTGCCGCATTGGCCCTCATTGATCATATTCATGGCAATCTCATGCGAGAACGCCGGTTTGTATACGCGCGCATTGGTCAGCGCGTCGTACACGTCGGCCAGCGACACCACCTGCGCCGCGATGGAAATCTCGTCGCCCACCAGGCCGTCGGGATAGCCGCGCCCGTCCCAGCGCTCGTGGTGGTGGCGACAGATGTCCTGCGCGTAGGAATAGATGCTCTCCACCTCGGCGGCATGGGGCATCAGCGCGAGCATCTCCGAGCCGCGCACGGTGTGGAGCTTCATGGTTTCGAACTCCTCCGCCGTGAGCTTGCCCGGCTTCTGGAGAATGGCGTCAGGGATGGCAATCTTGCCCACATCGTGCAGGATCGAGGCGGTCGCGATGAGCGCCACCTGCTCGTCGGTCAGCGTGCCGCGCATCTCGGGCGCCGCCAAAAGCAGCGCGGTGATATCGCGGATGCGCAGGACGTGCTCGCCGCTTTCGCCGTCGCGGAACTCGATGGCCATGGCAAGCGTTTCGATCATGGCGGAGTTCACGCGGTTGAGCTCGGCGAGCTGGCGCGCGATCTCCTCCTGCTGCTCGGCCACGGTCATGGCGAGCCACTCCGTCTTGCGGAACAGGTCGATCGCGTTGTTCACGCGGCGGCGCAGGAAGTAGGGGCTGAACGGCTTGTTGATTACGTCCACGGCGCCCATGTCGTAGCCGCGCTTGAGCGTGTCGCTCGCCGTTTCGGCCGTGATGAGGAAGAACGGAATGCGCTCGGTATAGCGCTGCTCGGCGGCCCAACGCAAAACCTCGATGCCATCGAGATCGGGCATCACGATGTCGAGGAGAACCGCGGCGAGGCGCGGCGCATGGGTTTCGATGAGTTCCTTCGCCTGAATGCCGCCTGCGGCTTCGACGATTTCGAACTCACGCCTGAACACCTCGGAAAGGAGAACGCGGTTCATCTCCACATCATCGACCACCAGAATGGTGTCGCGTCGCTTCAGCTCCATCACGCATGCTCCTCTATAGCGCCCGCAGGGTTTCTATGGCCTGGTTGTACGCGGCCTCAAGCGGCAGGAACGCGGCGCGCGCCGATTCGACATCACCCGTGCGCAGACTTTCTACCACGGGGTCGACCGCCTGGGCCACGCCGGTGAGCTCCAATGTGGCCGACGTGCCCTTGAGCGTGTGCGCAGCCTCGAACGCCGCCTTCGCATCGCCCGCGTCCAAGGCGGAAACGAGCTTGCCGTAATTCTCATCGTCCACGAATTTGCCGAGGAAGCGCGTGTACATGGCCTCGCTGCCCATGAAGCGCTCCACCGCCGCGTCGTAGTTGGCAACTCCCGCAAGGGCTTCTTTGATGTTCGCCATGACCGCCCCTTTCTTCCTCATTCATCGGTGCCTGGCCGAAGGCATCGGTTTGTTCCATGATACGACACGACGGCGCACCGCCAGACGCAAAAAACGCATAAAGCACCCTCCCTCCCCACGCACCTCCTCCGCTGGCATCCGGCTGTCAACCGACAGAATTCGCAACTAAACAGGCGCTCTCGTCGGTAGCACCTCGCTGCCGCAAGGCATCTCATCGCCCAGCATACATTCGGCGAGCCAGCCGCCCGTGCCAACTGTGCGTCACTCGTGTAAGACGGGCGCGTGTCTTGCCATGAAGCCCGGCTCCCTCTACAATGCTTGCGGAACGCACGAGGGTCGGCCGCTGCGCGCAGCCGGGCGAGCCCGACCATAGAAAGAGGCCTCATGGATTTCAACGCTATTTACCATTTTCTGTTTGAAAGCTTCGCGGGCATCGGCGTGCTCGTGCTTGCCATCCTCCTGATTTCCGTGCTCGCATGCGTCATCATGGAGTGGAAGACCCGCCGCACGTTCAAAGATCGCGGCCCCGTGGAGGATGACGACGATTTCATGTTCTTCGATGACGACGAGGACGATAAGTAAGCCCTCGGCGTTTACGCACGCAATATCGCACCAAAACGAAAGTCGCTGGCCCAATACGCCGGCGACTTTTTAGTTGACGCTGTGGCTGGGCTGCCCCGCCGCGCCGTATCATCAATTCGCATCAATTCGCGTCAATCCTCCGCCGGCTCTTCCCCTTCGCCTTCGACGCGCGCATGCTTGCCGCGCTTCTCCTTCAGGGCGGCGCGCTTTTCCGCCAGGCGCTCACGCCACGGCGTGCGCTCGTGATCGGCACGCGGCGAGGGTGCGATGCGCGTGCCTGTGATCAGGCCATTCAACATCACGAACGGATGTCCCATGGCGCTGCGCACCGCGCGCACGATGACGCTCACCACCCAGATGGCGAAGAATACCAGCAGCACGGCAACGAGCAGCGCGGGGTCGACCCATTTCTCGCTGGCGCGCATGGCCAGCGGCAAGCCCTGGATGAGCGCGGCAGGAGCCGCCACCACCAGCAGATACAGTACAAAGTAGCGCAGGCCGCGGCGCCACCAGGAAGCCTTCGACCCATCGGGTGCCACAATCCAAAGGCGCAGCAGCCGCTGCCCCAACGTGGCGGAGCCGGGCAGCATGGGAATCAGCATGAAGCACACGGCGAAGATGGCGGTTTCTATGGCCTGGTGCTCCACCGCATCATTCAGGCCGGCGGCCTTCCACGCGCTGCCCACGAGCGCCGCCGCGAGCGAGGCAATGAGCACGTCGATGACGAACGAGACGATGCGCCTGGTGAGCGAAGCACGCGAGCCCTTCTCCCACGCCTCCTGGTTGACCTCATCCATATCGGGCAGCACGCGCGCCAACAGCATCGCCAGCCAAAAGCCCACCATCGACCCGGTGGTGTTGGTGATCAGATCATCCACATCAAAGAGGCGGTACGGGTGCTCATAGATGCCGAACAAGCCCGTGATCTGGGACGTTTCGAAAAAGAGGGTCCAAAGGAACCCCAGGATGAGCACCTGCCACCACGTGCGATGGAAGTAATAGCGCAAGAAGAACCCGAACGGCACCGTGAGCAGCACGTTGAACAGGACCTGGTAGACCGCCGGGGTCGTGAGAGCCGCCAACCACGTGGACGGGTCGGATGTCACGTGCGCGGTCCGCGCGATCTCCTCGATGAACGAGAACGGCATGAGCTGTGGATGCGCGGCGTAGGGCACGTACACGTCGTGTGCAGGAAGCGGCAGGATGACCAGGAAATACGCCGCCATCAGATAGAGAACGAACAGGTACACCACGAACGTGCGCCACCAGGGCACGCTGCCAAACCGGCGGTACTGCACCACCAGATACGGCAGCGTAATGAGCGCTGCAGCAAACGGAAACGCGACGCAAGCGACCGCGATATTATTCAGATACACGTTAGAGAACATGGGCACATCCAAGGGCTAAAGAGCGAAAGACGGCGGAGGCGGAGCTGCCGCGTGCGAAAACGGCACTCCCCGCTTCGCACGTGATGCGAACTCGCAGCCTGAGCTCTACAGCCTCGTCGCCTTGCCGAGCGTTGCGCCCTCTTCGGTCACCGGAGTGCCGTCCGCGAGCACGTGATGCGGCAGAAGTTCCAGCAGCGGCTTCACCACGAAATCGCGCTCGCATGCGCGCGGATGCGGCAGCGTGAGCTCCTCGGCCTCCACCACATACATCTGATAATCGATGATGTCCAGGTCGAGCGTGCGCGGCCCGTTTTCGATCTCGCGCACACGACCAAGGCTGTTCTCGATGGCGTGCAGATACCGCAGCAGCTCCTTCGACGGCACGCCGGTGCGCGCGAGCACCACAGCGTTCACGAAGGCATCCTGATCCTCGTAGTAA
Source organism: uncultured Slackia sp. (assembly GCA_963559755.1). Taxonomy (GTDB): domain Bacteria; phylum Actinomycetota; class Coriobacteriia; order Coriobacteriales; family Eggerthellaceae; genus Slackia. The sequence continues at coordinate 8,458 of CAUWMI010000034.1, forward strand.
GCCGGCTCGCTCTCGTAGTAGCTCGAGATGTCGATGATCTGCGTGTCAGGGATGGTGCACAGACCCGTGATTGCCTGCTGGAGGTTGGCGATCTTGCCCTCGGTCTCCTCGCCGGGGTTGGCCACCAGCGCAACGTTCGACCCCAGGCCAATCAGCACGTAGGGGCGCAAATTCTTGAGCGCGGCGGCCGTCGCCTCCACGTTATGCGCGCGCACGACCGAAGCGCCCAGCTCGCATGCCGCAAGCGCCTCGCTCGCGGATGCCTGGTCGCGGTCGGCGGGATTCTCGATCCCATACGCCGCACCGATGTAGCTCTTGCGCGAGACGGCGCACATCGCGGGGTATCCCAAGCGGCAGATCTCGTGGAAGTTGCGCATGAGCTCCATGGTCTGCGATGCCGTTTTGCCAAACCCGGGGCCGGGATCCACGCAGATGCGCTCGCGCGCCACGCCGGCCGCCTCAAGCTTTGCGGCCTGGGCGGCCAGATAATCGCGCACCTCCACCACCACATCGTCGTACTGGGGGTCGTTCTGCATCGTCGCGGGGTCGCCCTTCATGTGCATGACCACCAGGCCCGCGTCGCATTGCGAGGCAACATCCACCATCGCCGAATCCGAGAAACCCGTCACGTCGTTGATGATGGAAGCGCCCGCCTCCACGCACGCACGGGCCACCTCGGCATGACGCGTGTCAATGCTCACGCATATACCCAGGTCGGCAAGCTGTCGAACCACATCGAGCACACGGGAAATCTCCTCCTCGACGCTCACTTCGGCAGCGCCCGGGCGCGTGGACTCGCCGCCCACGTCAATGATCTGCGCGCCGGCATCCACCATGGCGCGGGCGTGCTCGACCGCCGAAGCGAAATCGGCATGCGCGCCGCCGTCAGAGAATGAATCCGGCGTGACGTTGAGAATGCCCATGATCACCGGTACGCGCGAATCGAACTCGAACGCTCCACATTTCCACATCATACGCGGTCCTTTCCCTGGCTCACCTGATTTTTATGTAGGCGAGAGCCATATTTTTCAATAGATGGCGATATGCTGCAGTTTTTTAGGAGCATGCAGAATAGACTGAACCATTCGGTCGCGTTTCCCCAGCTCAAACACCTTCTAAAAAACGACTACTTTCTAAGAGGGCAGAAAACTGCAGCATATCGCGCTTTGTTGCATCGCTTTGTGCAGTTTTGCACAGTTTGAGCCGTAGAACGAGCGGCGCGCCTGATTCTACCCCGAATCTCAAAAGGGCCGGCACATCGGCCGGCCCTCAAAGGCGCACATAGTGCAAAATCGCTGGAAGCGTGGAGGCTGCGCCTTCCTCGAAACTTACTGCCCCGCACCGCTTCCGGGAGCCTGCGGAGGCGTCGGAGGCTGCGGGCTCTGAGGAGCCGCGGGCTGTTGCGGCGCAGCCGGCATCTGCGGCTGCTGCGGCGCGGAAGCCGCAGGCTCGGACGCGGCAGGTATGCTAGACCCCGGGGCCTGCGGAGAGGCGGAATCGCCGGACGCCGCCTCGGAATGTGAGGCCTGCGCAGCTTCCTCCGCCGACATCTCGACCGTGATGCCACCGGAATCCTTGCCGATGAGGCCGGCCTTCTCCTTGGCCAGGTACTCGTCCCACTTATTGTCCAACAGCGCGTCGCACGCGGCGCCGTCTACGGTCTCGCGCTCGAGCAGCACCTCTGCCATCAGATGCATCTGGTCGGCGTGCTCGGACAGGATCCTGTACGCCGTATCGTGCGCCTGCTTCATCAGGCGAGCTACTTCCTCGTCGATGCGCTGCGCCGTCTCAGGCGAGTAGTCCTGTGTGTTGCCGTAGTCGCGGCCCAGGAACACCTCATGGTTGGGCTGGCCAAACGTCTGCTGGCCCAGCGCGTCGGACATGCCGTAGTTCGTGACCATCTTGCGAGCCTGCTTGGTGGCGCGCTCGAGATCGTTGCTGGCACCCGTGGTGATGTCGCCGCAGAAAATCTCCTCGGCCACGCGACCGCCCATGAACACGGCCAGATCGTCCACCATCTCGTTGCGGCTCACCAGGAACTTATCCTCGTCGGGGATAGACATAGTGTAGCCCAGAGCCATGCCGCGCGGCACGATGGTGATCTTGTGCACCGGATCAGCGTTGGGGAGCAGGTGCCCCACCAGGGCGTGACCGCTCTCGTGGTACGCGATGATCTTGCGGGTCTTCTCGTTCATCACGCGGTTCTTGCGCTCGGGGCCCGCCATCAGGCGCTCCATGGACTCGTTGACCTCGGCCATGCCGATGATCTTCTTGTTGCGGCGAGCGGTAAGCAGGGCCGCCTCGTTCATGAGGTTCATGAGATCGGCACCGGTCATGCCGCTCGTAAGCTTGGCGATGCGCTGCAGATCCACATCGGGGCCCAGGGGCTTGTTCTTGGCGTGCACCTCCAGAATCTTCTCGCGGCCGCGCACGTCAGGAGCGTCCACCACAATCTGGCGATCGAAGCGACCGGGGCGCAGGAGCGCCGGGTCGAGCACGTCTACGCGGTTGGTAGCCGCGATCAGCACCACGGCGTCGTTCTTCTCGAAGCCGTCCATCTCCACCAGCAGCTGGTTGAGGGTCTGCTCGCGTTCATCATGGCCGCCGCCCAGACCCGCGCCACGCTGACGACCCACCGCGTCGATCTCATCGATGAAGATGATGGCAGGTGCGGCCTCCTTAGCCTGCTTGAACAGGCTGCGCACACGGCTCGCGCCCACGCCGACGAACATCTCGACGAACTCGGAGCCCGAAATGCTGAAGAACGGCACCTGTGCCTCGCCGGCCACGGCGCGCGCGAGCAGCGTCTTGCCGGTGCCCGGAGGGCCTACGAGCAGGCAGCCGCGCGGAATCTTGGCGCCCAGGGCCTGGTACTTCTGCGGATCAGTGAGGAAGTCCTTGATCTCCTGGAGCTCTTCAACGGCTTCGTCCTCGCCGGCCACGTCGGAGAATTTCACATCCGGATGGTCGACCGTATACTCCTTGGCCTTAGCCTTGCCAAAGCTCATCTGCGAGTTGTTGGCCTTGTTCATCTGCACGAAGAAGAAAATCATCACGCCGATGAGCAGCAGCATGGGCAGGAAGCTGATCAACGTGTCAAGCAGGCCGTTGGGCAGCTGCACCGTGTACTGGATGTCGGGATACTGCGACAGGAGTTGCATGAGCGAGTCCTGCCCCACATACGTGGAAGTGTAATTGCGCAGCTCGCCCAGCGATTGCGTCTGGAGCGCCTGCGTTTCCACGCTCGCATCGGCGCCGAGCTTCGACTCCATCTGGGCGTTCAGCGATTCGAACGCCTTGTTGTAGGCATCGGCCGCCGTGGAGCCAGCCGTAGCGGCGGGGTAATACTTGCCGGACACGGTATAGCTGCCGGCATCGTAGACCACGTTTTCCACGCGGCCCTGTTCCACCGCCTGCACAAACTCGGACGTGACCAGCGTATCGGTCTGCTGGGTGCCGCCCATAAGGTTAATCATCTGGCTGCCGATGAAGAACGCGATGAGAAAGAACAGCACGGCCGACACGATGCTCATGCGCTGCGGCGGTTTAGGGCTCAGCTGCTTGGAATCCTTGGAGCCGTCCGCATCGCCGCCCATGGAAAACAGCGAGCCGAAGCCTTCGGGCTCGTTGCCCCTGTTGTCAGGGCGCTGCTGGCCACCGCCGGGCTGCTGCGGATTCTGTCCGCCGTTTCCGGGCTGCTGGGGCTGGGGCGCTTGCGGCGCGGGCGACTGTGGAGGCTGAGGCCTGCGGTCGCGATCGTTGGGATTGGTTGGGGTATCGCTCATTATCGTCCTTGGTACACTTCGGGCTTCAGCACGCCAATATAGGGCAGATTGCGGTAGCGCTCCGCGAAATCGAGCCCGTAGCCGACGATGAACTCATCGGGGCATTCGAAGCCGATATACTTGCATTCAATCTCAGCCTGCTGCGGGTTGCGCTTGCGCAGCAGCGTGGCCACCTGGATGGAGGCCGGGTTGCGCGATTCGAGAACGCGCAGCAGATATTTCAGCGTCAGACCGGAGTCGAGAATGTCCTCGGCGATCAGCACATGACGGCCCTCCACGTTGGACGTGAGGTCCTTGATGATGCGAACCACCCCGGAGCTTTTCGAGCCGGTGCCGTACGACGAGACCGCCATGTAATCCATCTCCAGCGGAAGATCAATCGCGCGCACCAGGTCAGACATATAGATGGCGGCACCGCGAAGCACGCTCACCACCAGAAGCGCCGGATCGCCGTGAGGCGTGGGCTCGTTGGCGGCAACGCGATAATCCTCGGTGATTTGCTCTCCGAGCTCGCGCACGCGCTGCGCAATGGCATCCTCGGTAAACAGGATCTCGCGAACGTCCTCATCGCCGCGATACTGCGAATCATGCGCCTGGGTCGTGGACATGGCACCCTTTCTCGTCGAATGGACAACTGATGGTGCAGTGTATCACCGAAGGTGAGGGCGCGCTTCAACGATACGGCAACGGCGTACCGAAAAACACGATTTCGCAACGTTGATGCGGGCATTTGCGGCGCAGATGGCCGAAGAGGCCTAGCGCTCTGCCCCTTTGCCCCATCGCGTTGCACGCTCATTCGTCTCCGAAAAACGAGAAAGGGCGCGTTGCCAAGAACGCGCCCTTAAGAGACGAAAATGCACGATTGCGCTGCGGCATGAATCGCGGAAGGCCGAATGCTGTGCTGCCAGCCGGCTTGTCGAGCAAGGCTTAGAAGTAGTACGCCGCCGAGCTCGCTCCCGTTGCCGCAGCGCTGATGGCCGCGCACGCGGTGAAGCCGAACAGCATGAGCAGCAGGAACCAGCCCATGATAGATATCAGGAAGCCGATGAGCGAGAACTTGACCGCCTCGCTTTTAGCCTGCGGGAAGTTGTGTGCATTGGTGAGCCACGCCACAAGGATGGCGATGGGGCCCACGAGGAAGCCCAGCGCGGCCCAGCCGAACTTCATGCCGCCCGTCAGATAGAGCAGGGGCATGCCCGGCATGTTCTGGGGAATGGGCTGCGGAGGCACGGCGGGCGCCGGACCGAAGGGCTGCTGCGGCGGCACCTGGCCGGCGGGCGGCACCTGCCCCGCTGCGGGCGCGAACCCCGCGGGCGGCACCTGGCTCGCCGCTGCAGGTTGCTCCGGAATCGGCGCAGGCTGGCTCGGCGCAGCGGCAGACTGCTCCTGAACCGGCGCGGCCACAGGCTGGTTTTGAACGGGAGCCGACGCCGCTTGGGGCGTAGGCTGCTCGGGATTGGTGTTGGTGGTGGCGTCAGCCATGATTCCTCGATTCCTCGGGACGGTTGAATATGGCTCGATTATACCCAGCGCGCCCCGCAAATCGCACTACGCCAGAAAGCGCAATTGTTTCGTCGCAAAGCCGTAATGCTCCCGTAAGAAATCAAACGAAACGCCCACGTCAGACGACGCGACGTGACACGCCCGTAGTGGCGCGATTGCATGAAAAGAGGCGACCAGGCCACGCCCGATCGCCTCCATCATTCAGTCTCGCCAGCCGTTCGTCAGAACGGCGGAGCCCATTACCCCGTGTAGTCGGCGCCCAGAATGACCAGGAAATTGCCGTCGAACGTGTAGCTGCCGTCGTTGAGCATGGTAGTGCCCACGCCAAGCGCCTCGCCGATGGAACGCGCCTCCGACTCCATGCTGCTGTCGTTGTACACGATGATCGTGCTGGCGTAATCGTAGTTGTCGGCGTCGCCCGTCTCGGTCACATCGTACCCGCTGTTGGTGAGCACGCTCGACGCCGTGGCCGCTACGCCGCTCACGCCGTTGCCGTTGCGCACCGCCACGGTGTGCTCCGATGCCAGGCTGCCGGTATTGCCCGAATCGGCAAGCGCACTCTGCGCGATGTACTCCTTGTCCAGCGTGCCGTCGACCACGCCACCGCGGTTGGCAGAGTCCGCCTCGTTCACCGTGGGCGAAAGGCCCTGGTCAACGCGCGTCATCATGGCCTTCCACGCGTCCAAGTTGGTGTATTCGATCCACACGCCGTTCTCGTATGCCGATACGGTGGGGTTCATGCACGAATAGATGCCCGAATCGGTATCCATGCCCTGCATCTGGAGCGCAACGCTCACGATTTCGTCAACGCTCATGTCGGTGGTGATGTAGCCCGCCATAGAGTTGACCACGTTGGCCATGGTGGCCGGGTCGCTCGCGAGCAGCTTCTTGGCGATGGCACCGATCACCAAACGCTGGTTGGCAGCGCGATAGGTGTCGCCGTCGCCCTGGTCATCGTAAGAGTGGCGGCTGCGGCACAGGATGAGGGCTTGGTCGCCGTTGAGTGTCTGCTCGCCCGCCTCGAGGCTGCCGCCGGCCTTCGGGTCATCGATGGCGCGCGGCACGTTCACCTCGACACCGCCCAACGCATCCACGGCCTCCTTGAAGCCGTCGAAGTTAATCTCGGCGTAGTGCGAGATGGGCACGCCTGCGTACTCAGACACCACCTCGACCGCATAGGCCGGGCCGCCGATGGCGTGGGCCGCGTTGATCTTCTGGAATCCGTTCTCGCCCATATCCACATACGTGTCGCGCATGATGGAAACGAGCGTGACCTGCTTCTGCTGAGGGTCAATGCGCGCGAGGATGATAGAGTCGCTGCGGAAGGAATCGCCGGCGTACTGCGCGCTATTCTCACGCGCGGCGGAGCCGTCCACGCCCATGAGCAGCACGTAGAAGGGCTCGCTCGCCTCGGTCACAGCAAGCTTGCTGCGCAGGTTGTCATCCACGCCCGCCTGCAGCTTGCTGTTGATGCCGCCCAAAAACACCGCCGCTGCGGCACCCACGCCCACCACGAGGGCGAGCAGCACGGCCACCACGCCCACGACCACCTTCTTGCGGCGCGACTTCTTGGCGCGCTGCTGGGTGTAGGCGTCGTGCGTGACGCGGCGCGAATACTGCTGGGCAGCAGTCTGGCGACCAGCACCTTTATCAAGACCGCTGGCGTTATCGCCGCGACGAGGCGTAGTGGAGCGGCGCGGCGGCTCGGCGGTCGGAAAATTATCGAATTTCGAAGATCTACGTGCCACGGGATCTCCCATCTCTGGTCGTGCGTCGAAATCGGCCTTTTATCCTAAGCGCGCAGTCGCGTAATCGGGAGTCAATTCGAAGACATTTCATCCGCTCTCCGACGAATCACCACATCCTTAAAAGGTGATTGAAGCAAAAAATGCGGGGTGGAAGCGCTTGCCTCCGACCCCGCACATGCTTCAAATGGCTTAGTAGTAGCCCTCTTCGTAATACCCGTCGCCATAATAGGCATCATCGTAATACGTGTCGTCGTAGTAGGTTTCGTCATAATATGACGCATCGGTGCCGCCCGACGAATCGCCACCCGACGAATCGCCGCTCGAGCCATCGGACCCCGCAGATTCTTCAAGCGAATCCTCCAGCGCCGCTGCGGCAGAATCCGAAAGCTCCGCGTTCTCGGCGCCGTATTCCTGAACGCCCGTCACCGTGCCGTCCAGGCCGCCGCCGTCGTTCTTGTTGCGATCCTCGTCCTCATATGGAGGCAGGCCTTCATCCACGCGCTTCATCATTTCCTGCCACGCTGCCGTGTCGCAAATCTCATAATAGATACCGTCTATCATGGTGGACGTGGTGGGGTTCATGGCCGAGTAGATGTCCTCATCGGTATCCATGCCCTGCATCTGCGTGGCGATGGACACGATGTCCTCCACGTTGAAATCGGTGGTGATGTAGCCCGCCATGGAGCTGATGGTGTTAGCCATGGTCACCGGGTCGCTCGCGAGCAGCTTTTTGGCGATGGCGCCCATCACCATGCGCTGGTTTGCCATGCGGTAGTAGTCGCCGCTGCCATAATTGTCATAGGCATGGCGACTGCGGCACAGGATGAGGGCTTGATCGCCGTTAAGCGTCTGCTCGCCCGCCTCCACACGGCCGCCCGCCTGCGGATCGTCGATGGTCATGGGCACGTCAACCTCGATGCCGCCCAGCGCGTCCACGGCCTCTTTGAAGCCGTCGAAGTCGATGGCAACATAATGCGAAATATCAACGCCCGCGAACTCCTCGATGGTCTTCACGGTAAGCGCCGCGCCACCGTAGGCCGCCGCCGCGTTGATCTTGTTGGGGCCGTAGCCTTCGATATCCACATAGGTATCGCGCTCGATGGACACGAGCGTCACGGTCTTCTGCTGGGGGTCGACGCGCGTGAGAATCATGGAGTCGCTGCGGAAGGTGTCACCCGCGAACGCAGCGCTGTTGGCACGCTCCTCCGATTTATCGATGCCCATGATGAGCATGTAGAAGGGCTCGTCAGGCTGCACCTCTTCCTCAGGGGTCAGCACCGCCTCGAGCTCTTCGTCCACGCCCTCGTGCATCTGGTTGGAGATGTTGCCCAGATAGAGGTAGCCGCCAAACGCCACGCCGCCCACGAGCAGGGCCAGAATCATGACCACGAGCAGAGCGATGAGCCCCTTGCTGTGCTTCTTCTTGGACGTGTAATTGGCGCGCGAATACGCCGCCGCACCAGTAGCGCCGGTGGTGGGAGGAAGCGCGTTGGTTTTAGGAGTGCGGCCGGAGGCATGGCGCGACCCGCCGTAAGACACGGGGCGCACGGTGGAGGGCATCTGGCCGTAGGGTTTGTTCTCTCGTTTATTCATGGCGCATATTATCGCGCGTTTGCCCTGCATTCATAAAGAAACCGTAGGAAATATTGCCGCCAAAAACGCAGCATCCAGAGAGCCCGCGCCGGGTTGAGTTTTTGGTGACAGTCTTGGAGATACGATGCGTTCGTTAACGATTAGATGAATGGCTTGCAAAAAGGGCCGAAACGTGGTTAAGGTAGTCCCTGCATCTAATGAGACGCACGCGCGTGGCATGACGCCGCGCAATGACGTATTACCACCTTCTCGAACCACAATCGCACCACGAAGGATTTTCAGATATGAGCACTTCCAGACCAGGCAACCGGCCTTCGGGCCGCCCCTCTGTCGCCGGCAAGCGCACCGTGCACGGTAGCAGCTCCACGACAAAATACTCGCGCGACTCCTATGTCGGACGCAGGTCGTCCTCTTCCGAAACGCGCCACTCAACAGGAGGCGGCTCCTCGGCGCGTGGCGATATGGCAGGTGGCGCGCCGGCGCGAGAGAGGCGCGACAGCCGCAGCGCCGCGGCGGGCTACGAGCCCGGCCCTCGAAGCACAGGACGCCACGATGAGGTAGCCAACCCCTACGACACCGGGCGCTACTCCTCTGACCGCTACGCGGGGCGCAGCTCATCGGGCAGGCCTTCGGCGCGCTCGGGGCGAGTAAGAACTCAGCGCACGGGCGCTGCATACGAGCCCTTCTTCGATGGGTCCGCTGACGGCATCGGCAAATCAATCCGCCGTCGCCGCGCGCTGCTTCGCGGCGTCATCGCTCTGGCTGCGGTCGCCATCGTCGTGGGCGGCGTGACGTTTTTCATGTCCAACGCGCCCATCACGGTGAGCGTAAACGGCACCACCATGGAGCTTTCGGGCGACAAGACGATTCAGACCGCGTTTAAAGAAGCGGGAGAACCCGCAAAGGCGGGCAACCTGGTAGATGTCGAGGGCGCCACGCTCGAAGAGGGCAAGGGGTACCGATTCTCGTTCGCCGTAAACGGCCAGCCCGGCACCGACCCCTCCTCCAAGCTCAAAGAGGGCGATGCCGTGGTGTTCTCCGACGGCGGCAATATCGAGGAAGAATCCGATGCCGTGGAGGAGCCCATCCCCCACGAGACAGTTGACCAGGGCTATGGCCCCATTCATGTGGTGGACAACCCTGGAGCCGACGGTGTGAAAACCACGAAGACCGGAAAGATTTCGGGCAAAACTGTCACGCAGACCACCACCGAACCTCAGGATCGCGTCTACCACCGCTACTACCCCGACACGGGCGAAGACAAAGTGGTGGCGCTGACATTCGACGACGGCCCCTGGGACACCTCGACCGCTGAAATCCTGGACATTCTCAAGGCCAACGACGCCAAGGCGACGTTCTTCACCATCGGCGACCAAATTACCGGCAAGGGAGCCGAGCTGGTGAAGCGCGAGGCCGACGAAGGCCACCAGGTGTGCACGCATACGTGGGACCATGCCGCGGGCAGCGGCCAGGGCGTCAACCTGTCGTTTATGTCAAAGGATGAGCAGCGCGAGGAAATTACCAAGGGCATCCAGGCCATATCCGATGCGACGGGCAAAGAGGCGAGCAAGGTGATTCGCGCCCCGGGCGGCAACTTCCCCACCGAAGTGTGGGTGAACGTGGAGGACTTGGTAACGGCAGAAATCGGGTGGGACATCGACACCGAGGACTGGCGTAAGCCCGGCTCCGATGCCATCGCTCAAGCCATAAAGAACGCCACGCCCGGCGACGTGATTCTGATGCACGACGGTGGCGGCGATCGTTCTCAGACCGTGAAGGCGC
>CAUWMI010000035.1:0-18256 GCA_963559755.1 uncultured Slackia sp.
ATTGTTTATGTCTCAACAACACTTAAAAGACTATAGTAGGAGCATTCTGTAGACGTATGCCTTCAACGCGTCAAGAGTGAAATTTCAATTGAGGTTGGAGGCCGGGCCTTAGCAAGCAGTTCAGTCAAGGTAGGAAGGTCAGGACATGGTGCCAACGAGGTTGAACCAGCGGAGCGCTTCGCGCGATCGCAGTAGGGGGAGGGTGCTTAAGCGGCAGCCCCAGAGTATGAAGAGGACCAGGCGGGCGTTCGTAGCGCTGCTCACAGCGATTGTCCTGGCGTTTGGCGTGGGCAGTGCCGCCTACGCGAACCCGATCGACGACGTGGTGGGTGCCGTCACGTCGTTTTTCACGGGTAGCTCTAGCGACGAGTCCAGCGATGCGGGCGTATCCACGCAGGCACTGGACGATTACACCGTAACGGGCGTCTCACCACGCGGTACTACGATCAACGTGTTTGACTACTGGATTACCTCGCAGGACGATCCCGATAACGTAACCCAAGCGCTTGTGAATGATCAGGGACAACTGAACGAGCGCTATACGCAAGGCATCAATGCCAACCACACGCTTAAGTTCGGTGCCGGCATGGGCACCAGTGCAAACAATGACGAAACCCTGTTGACCGGCAACGACATTAACTACTGGACGGGCGATGCGGCGCCGCGTCAGGGCATCGTTTCTAGCACGCTGAGCAACGGGTATCCCGCACTTTCCAACGCGAACGGCATCGGAACTGAATCGCTCTCCTATCTCTTTGACGGCTCGACCCAAACGGGCAAGGCCGCCTATATGGACGTTGACGGCCTCCTGCAGGTGGACGACCAAGGCTACTATTACTACAACAGCCAAGACACTTTGCTCAGTTCACCGCCGATGCCAACGGCAGCGGCAGCTTCACGCTGTACGATCGCTGGGGCGTTCGCGCGGCCGGGTCTTCTCCCAATGGGCAGTTCTTCCCATTCAACACGGGCGACGAGGTGTTCAATGAGCGGAATGGCAGCCTGGTGGAGGAGACCGTTCGCAACGGGAACGGCTGGGCAACTATCGATGGCGAGCAGGTGCAGGGAACCTGGGACGGCAACAGCTTCACGCCGAACGCCCTCATCTCCACTGACGCCCAGATCAACCACTACTTCGGCTTGAACATGTCCACCCGTTTTATTCAACAGAACGGTGGCTACACGGCTCCCGATGGGACGCAGGGTCGTCAGGAGGTTACCTATAACTTCTCGGGCGACGACGACGTATGGATTTATATCGACGGCGTGCTTGTGGGCGATTTGGGTGGTATCCACGACGCCACTTCAATCGAGATTAACTTCGCCACAGGTCTCGTATACATCTATGATGACGGCACGTTTGGTGATAACGACTCCCGTCGCAACAACAACGAGTACGATCAGGGCGAGACGCTCTACAACGGCCCCAATGGTCAGACCATCGCGGATATTATGCGTGATGCCGGTGTGACCACTGGTTTGACGAACACGACCTTCGCTGACGACACCTACCACACCCTCGACTTCTTCTATCTTGAGCGCGGCAACACCGACTCTAACATGTCGCTCAAGTACAACCTCGTAAACATTCCCGAGTCCGGCATCGTGAAGGTCGACCAGTATGGTGACGAGCTTGCCGGCGTGCAGTTTACGTTGAGCGAGGCAGACTCTGATTACCAGACCGCCGATAACAACAATGACGGCGTGGTGACGAAAGTTTCCGGTCTCACCGACACCAACGGCGAGATGATTTTCACCTACGAGAACAGTGCCGGTCAGGAGATGCCCATCACCCTTGAGCAGATGGGTGAGCGTAGTGCGTACTGGATTCTCGAGGAAACCGAAGGGAACGCGACCATCGGATACCGCAACCCGGGAACAGTCGAGCTGCGCTTCTCGACCATAAATGATGATGGTACGGGTGACGGCGTGTTGCTCTCGAGCAACCAATGGGAGACGGGTGCTTATTCTCAGGCTCATGTGACTGCTACTGCGCCAATGAGTGTGACCGCTGTCGACAACGGTGGAACGTATGAGTCTGCAGACGGCCTTATGTTTGCCGTGGTTGCTCAGATTGACGAACAGGGTAGTTACCACGCCGTGACAGGCGATGCATTTGCCGGCTGGAGCGTTGCCGATGCAACGATTGGCAACGCAAGCACCAGCAAGGATGCCATCGTGACCGCCGCCAAAGCATCGGGCTATCAGTTCCTGTTGGGGTCCGGTGGAGCGTATCAGGTTACGATTGATGATCTGCCTGGTGACATCAACACGTATGAGTACATGATCGAGCAGGCCGGCGGAGATGCCAGCACTGCGAAGTATGCCGTCAAATACTATTGGTCCAACGCTTCCTCGATCGATGACCTTTCTTCTAACAGCCAGATTGTTGAGATTGATCCCAACGCCGGAGATGGCTTTGAGCGCATCTTCTCGGTGACGCTTTCGATTCCCAACATCAAGAACGAGCTCTCACTGGTCAAGACCGATGAGACTACAGGCGACCCGATTTCCCGTGTTGAGTTCAACATGTATGAGGACGAGAACAGGGACGGCACATACAATGAGGGCGAGCGCCGCTGCTTCACGGGAACGACCGGCACCGACGGTAGGCTCGAAATTGCCTCTAGCATCAACAACGGCGAGCAGGTCCTTAACAAGGGCGAGTACGTGCTCGTTGAGACCGTCCCCAGTGGTTATGTAGATGAGCAGACGTCTATTCGCGTGATCGTGGATGACGATGGCATGCATGTAGATGCCGGCGATGCAAACGACAACGTGACTGTGGAAACCGGCATTGGCAGCCTTGTCTATAGCATGCGCGGTTTTGCTGCGGGTGACGATGTGGATTCTACGCTGCACGATGTGAAAGCTCAGGCGCAGACGGCAGACTCCTATGAGGGCGCCAACACGGCATGGGATGATGCCGACGCCGCTGTGACGCACTATCAGTACGATGATCAGACCGATGGACTCAACTACATCCGCAACGACAACGTGACGAACAACGGTGACGCCACCTTTACTGCCGATGCTGGCTGGTCGCGCCTTGACCTGCGCCAGTGCACGGCACATGCAGGTGAGAACCCGATTGGGAACAAGCAGAATCTGGGCGATCAGAGCCTCAACGCGCTCTTTACCGGCGACGTGACCATTCACGTGACCAACAGTCAGATTCCCACCACGAGCTCGCTCACTATCAGCAAGACGGTGACGGGTACGGGTGCACCGTCTGATGTGACGTTCGACTTCAGCTTTTCGCTGACCGATGCAGGCGGGAATCCAGTTACGGGCACCTTCTCCGCGACAACGCATCGTGCTGACGGCACCGAATCAACTGCGGATATGGTCATCTACGCAGAAGCGGACCGCAATCAGCTCACGCTTGGGAATGGCGAGAGCGTCACCATTGACGGCCTGCCCATTAGCGCGAACTACACCGTGACCGAGGAGGCGAAGGGGTACTACACGCCGAGCGTCCAACAAAGCTCCGGTACCCTTAACGAGGACGGCAGCTTCACCGCTACGGGCACGATTGACAACGACGGTGCAACGGCGGCCTTCTCCAACGATTTCTGGGGCGGTAGTGTTGACTACGACGCCAGCATCGACCTCACGGTGAGTAAAGTGATGACCGGTCGTGATATGACGGCTGGCGAGTTCGCGGTCGTTGTTGACCCCATTAACGATGAGTCTGCCGCACTGTTGGGTCTCGCGAATGCCAGCGAGAACAAGGTTATCGACATGCCTGCCGCCAACGATGGCGTCGAGGTCTCGGTTGATATCCTCAACGGCTTGAACGACATCGCTTTCAATGCCGAGGATGCCGACAAGACCTTCACCTACACGGTATACGAGCAGCAGCCCGACCAAAATCCCAGCAATGGTGTGACGTACGATACCGCTCGCTACTCGCTGACCATTGAGGTTTCGGTCGACGCGGACGGCGTGGTGACGGTCCATACGGCAGTCTCCAATGAAACCGGCACGCTACGCGAGATGACCACGACGCCGAACGGCGGCGGCACGATGCCCGTTGCTGTGTTCAACAACTCCTACAACGCCACCGGCGAGTTGGGCGGCAACGGTTCTGCCTCGATCAAGGCGACCAAGGTGCTCGAGAACGACACGCTTGAAGCCGGCGACTTTACGTTCAACGTCGCCGCGGTGAACTCAAACAGCACCGACGAGCGCGTGGTGGCTACGGTAAAGAACGGCGAGAACGGTGCTGCGTCCGCTGTGGATATCGTGTTCCCGGCCATTCAGTACGACTCCGAGAGCTTGGCGCAGGATGTGACGGACGGGTATGCACGGGCTCGTGTAAACAACGGCGCCACCACGTACACCTACCTCTACCGCGTGTACGAGGACACCTCCGGCTTTGACGGCTCGGGTCTGACCACCAGCCAGTCGAGCTATAACGTCACCGTTAGGGTGACCGATGACGGCGACGGCTCGCTCGAGGTTGAGGTTGAGTATCCTACGGGCTCCGAGAACGGCATCACGTTCACGAACGTGTACGGCGCCTCGGCAAACGTCACGCTTAATGTGGGCGGCACCAAGATCTACGAGACCAACGGCCTCGAGAACGCGCCGGACATCGTGGGCAAATACACCTTCACGCTGACGGGCGTTGACGAGGGTGGCAACCCCGCTCCGCTGCCCAATACCACAACGGCAACGAACCAGGCGGGCGGCACCGTTGACTTTGGCACCATCACCTACGATATTGCCGACCTGGGCGGCGCCGACTCCAAGACCTTCACCTATACGGTGACGGAGAGCGGCGGCGTGGACGGCGTGACCAACGATGGGGCTGCCTCGACGGGCAAGACCTTCACGGTGACGCTGACCGACAACGGCAAGGGCACCATCAGCGTCGACTCTGATGCACAGCAGGCGGCTGGCTCCCAGTTCTCGTTCACCAACGAGTACAGCGTTGACCCGACCGATCCCACCGACCCGACCGATCCGGGTACGGACCCGTCCGATCCAACGGCCGCCGCGCTGACCATCTCCAAGGTCCTGACCGGCCGCGCTATGAATGACGGCGAGTTCAGCTTCACCGTGGCAGCCGCCGGCGACTATGGCGATGCCGTGAGCCCCGCCTCCATCACTGCGACCAACACGGTGAACGAGGACGGTACGGGCAGCGTGGTCTTCGGTGACGGCTTTACCTTCACCAAGCCCGGCGACTACACCTTCACCATCAGCGAGGACAACAACGGCCTCGGCGGTGTGACCTACGACGGTGCTGCGTACACAGCGGTGGCGCACGTTGAGGACAACGGTGTTGGCGCGCTGACGGTTTCGTGGAAGGTGACGAACGCTGCGGGCGAGTCGGTTGAGCACATCACGTTCGCCAACAGCTACGAGGCTGCGCCGACAGGCGCTGTGCCGCTGCAGGTGACCAAGGAGCTCAAGGATGGCACGCTTGCTGATGGGCAGTTCACCTTTGAGCTGACCGGTTCTGAGGGTGCGCCTCTGCCTGGGAGCACGACGGTCACCAACTCTGCCGATGGTACGGTGAGCTTTGGCGCGGTCACTTTCGACAAGGTGGGCGAATATGACTACACCGTGACCGAGGTCAACGACGGTCAGAACGGCATCACCTACGATGAGAACGCCGACCGTACCATTCACGTGAGCGTGACGGACGACGGCGAGGGGCATCTCGTTGCTGAGGTGACCTATGGCGAGGACGGTTCGCACTTCGTCAACACTGACACCACCGGCGGCGACAATCCGGGCGGCGGCGACGAGCCGGGCACGGATCCTGGCGAGAACCCGGGCGGTGACCCCGGCGACGGTAACGGCAATGGGGGCGGCAACGGCTCCGGCGAGGGCAGCGGTTCGGGCAACGGATACACGTTCGCTCAGACCAACGATGCTACTCCGTGGCCCATCATCGCCATTGTGGCACTTGGTGCGGTGGCCGTGATTGCCGTGGCTGCGTTTAGTCTGCGTCGCGTTCAGCGCTAACGCTCGGAGCTTTTCCGAGGGCTCTTTCTAGAACATATCGGACGTTTTGAGACGCCCTCCGCGTAATGCGGAGGGCGTTTTTTCGTGTGCGGCAAGATTCGGGCAAGGTTTCGGCAAGATTTTGGTCAGAAACAGAGGGAATTTCCGCATATTTCTGCGCGCTTTGAGAGGCAATATCCGCCTGATTATGGACGGCCGAGAGCCAGGATTTTCATAATCTGCGCCGCAAAAAACGAACTGGCGGGAAAGGGTTTGGCAAGGTTTGTAAGTCATGATTGAAGCAAGCCAAAGGAGGCGCCGGGCTGGCAAGAGGTGTGGAAATCGGCTCTCCTTTGGCGCAAAGAGCATGCTTGTGCGTACAGGGTGGGCAGGGAAGGGAGAAAAGCCGATGCGACGAAAGAAAAGCCTGATAGCAGGACTTGTATGCGGGCTTTTGTGCATAGCGGCGATTCTACTGTACGCACAGGAGCTCAACGATCAGGTGGAAGCCGAGCGCGCCGAGGCGCTCGCCCGTTTCGGAGGCGAGCAAGTGGAGGCGTACGTGGCCACCAAGGACATTGCCGCAGGTGAGGCAGTCACCGCCGCCAACAGCGAGAAGCGCCTGTGGGTGGGCGAACTTCTGCCGCAGGACGCCGTGCTGGATTTGGCCACCGTGGAGGGGAAGGCGCTTTCCAGCCCGGTGTATGCGGGCGAGGTGGTTTCGATGCGGCGGTTCGAAGGGCGGGGTGCGGCCACGCTGCAGGTGCCCGAGGGGTTGTGCGCCGTGAGCGTGCCCTCCAAATCGGTGTCGGCCGTAGGCGGGTCGGTCACGGCGGGGTCTACGGTGGATGTGTATGCCACTTCGGGCACGGCAACAGAGCGCTTGGCGGCGTCGGTGCTGGTTCTGTCCACGTCGGCAACATCTGCCGAGGGCGATGATGCGGAGACGGACATCTCCTGGGTGACGCTCGCCGTAGCGCCCGACCTGGTGCAGGAGTTGATTGAGGCGGCGCAGAAGACCGAGCTGTATTTCACGCTTCCGTCTGAGGGAGCATCGCTCGATGCCGAAGATGCGGCGGATTCTGGTGAGGGGTCTGAAGGTGAAACGTCCTGGAATCCAGGGGGCGATGCTACAGGCGAGGCTGCCGAGGGAGCTGTCGAGGCGGCCGATGCCGACGGCGCTGAAGGCGGCAATGACTCGGATGATGCTGTCGATTCGGACGTTGAGAGCGAGCCTCCGACTGACGAGGGGCGCTCTGATGGGGTAGCTGGCTCTTCAAGCGATGAAGCGAAGAAAGCGTCCGCTTAGGCCGGACGACGGGCGGCGTGCCGAGGAAGGTTGAGTCTATGGAGAAACGTGTGGTGATGTGCGCGGACGGGCAGTCGCTGCGCAATCCCGCCATGGTGGGACTTGCGGGCGAGCCGCTGGACGCCTTGGGCTGGCTGGCGTGTGCGTCGGGAGCCGAGGAATGCCGCAAGGCGGCGCGGCTGCTTTCGGCCGTGGAAGAGGCGTGGATCGTATCATGCGACGACATGGAGCCCATCAACGTGGCGGCTGCAGTCAAGCACGACGATCCAAGCAAGCGGGTGTTCGTGGTTTCGTGCGGCCAAAACGGCTCCATGGCAAGTCGTGTGGCCAACGCGGGAATCGACGGCTTGTGGTCGGAGTCGCAGTTTCTCAAGCGGTTTTCGCAGGTGAAGCGGGCGTGTGCCGATTTGGAACACACGGCGCAGGATGCGCGGGCGAATGATGGGAAAAGGCCGTCTGGTGGAAAGCTTGAATTGGGAGTTCTCCGCGCCGCCGTTCAGGCGGGAGGTGCGGCGGAGAAATCTGTGGCGGCGGGTGCTTCGGCAGGGCAAAGGGCCGGATTGGATGTGCGCTCTCAAGGCGTGTTGGGCCCGTCATCGGAGGGATCGGCCTCGGTCGGCTCTGCAGGTGGCCCGGCGCAGCTGCCGGTGGAGGCTTGTGGCACCGCTGTTCAAGGACAGCCATCTCCAGCGGCATCGCCGATGCGCGTTTCTCAACCGCGCGTGGTTGCTGCGGCATCGAAGCAGGCGGCGGTCATCGTGGTGGCGGCGGGCAGCGGGGGCTGCGGCAAAAGCACCGTTTCGGCTATTGCCGCGGCGCTTGCGGCCAAGGCGGGGCTTGCGACCATCGCGGTGGATGGCGATCTCCAGTTCGGCGATCTTCACTACCTGTTGGGCGTAAAAGAGCCGCTGCGCATAGAGGAGGCGCTTGCCGAGCCTTCGAGGCTTGAGCGCTTGGGCGAGGAGGCCCAGAGGGGCGTGGCTCTCATAGCAGCGCCTCGCAGGCTGGAAATGTCGGAAGAGGTTGCGCCGGAGCTTTCCGAAGTCATCGCCAAGGCGGCCGCAATGTGTGACGTGGTGGTGGTGAACACGGGGGCGTTTTGGTCGGATGCCCAGGCTGCGGCGTTTGATGCGGCGGATGCAGTGCTGTTCCTCATGGACAGCCGGCCCTCGTCGCTTCGGGCGACCACGCATGCGGTGGAGCTGTGCGCTCGCATGGGGGTGGCCACCACGTCGTTCACGTTCGTGGTCAACCGGCACGATCGAACCAAGCTGCTTTCGGCCGTGGACGTGTCGTGCTCGCTGCGCGGCGCGCATGCCGTCGAGCTGCCCGAAGGCGGGCGTGACGTGGATGAGCTGCTGGGCTCGGGGTACGTGCAAGAGCTCTTGGATTCGAAGAACCCGCTCGTTGCATCGGTCAAGGAGGTGCTTGAGCGCGTGCTGCCGGAAGAAAAGCGTGAGGCGCTTGCTGGCGCCAAGACGGAACCCGTGCGCAAGCGCAAATCACTATTCGGAAGGGGCGGGTGACGATGACGCTGATGGAACGCGTGCGCGCCGCCGAAGCCGAGGGCGGCCCTTTTGGCGCGGCGGGGCGGCGTTGGATGCTCGACGAGCTAAAGGAGGAGGTCGCCCGCCTTGTTCCCGGCGACATGATCGCGCGGCTTTCGGCCGAGAACCCGCGGCGTGCGCGAAGCGAGCTCAAAAGTGCGTGCACGAAGGTGTTCGCCACGGGGCGATGGGCGGGCAGGTCGCTCGAATCCAAGGAGCGCCTGGTCGTAGAGCTGCTGGACACGGTGTTCGGGCTGGGTCCGCTCCAGCCCTACATCGACGACCCGACGGTGACCGAGGTGATGGTGAACGGAACGTCGTCCATCTACGTGGAGCGCGCGGGCGCCCTCGAGCGCGTGCCGCCCATGTTCTCGGACGTGGCGCACGTGCGGGCGTTGATCGACCGCATCCTCGCGCCGCTCGGCCGCCGTGTGGACGAGAGCAGCCCCATGGTGGATGCGCGCCTGCCCAGCGGGCACCGCGTGAACGTGGTGATTCCGCCACTCGCGGTGGATGGTCCGGCTATCACGATTCGCAAGTTCACCGAGCGCGCTATGACGCTCGAGCAGATGCAGGAGATGGGGTCGTTCGACGCGCGCGTGGCGCGGCTGCTTGTGTGGGCGGTGCGGGCGCGCAAGAACATCGCGGTGTGCGGCGGCACGGGCAGCGGCAAAACTACGCTGCTCAATGCGCTTTCGTGCACCATCAGCCCGGCAGAGCGCATTGTGACCATCGAGGATTCCGCCGAGCTGCGTTTTACCGAACACCCGCATGTGGTGCGCATGGAGGCGCGCCCGCGCAACGCCGAAGGGGTGGGCGAGGTGACCATCCGCGATCTGGTGCGCAATGCGCTGCGTATGCGCCCTGACCGCATCATCGTGGGCGAATGTCGCGGCGCGGAAACGCTGGACATGCTGCAGGCCATGAACACGGGCCACGACGGATCACTGACAACCCTGCATGCGAACTCGCCCGAAGACATGGTGATGCGCTTGGTGACCATGGTGCGCTACGGGCTCGATCTGCCTGTGGATGTGATTGAGTCGAACATCGCCTCGGCACTCGATTTGGTGGTGCAAACGGCGCGTTTCAGGGATGGAAGAAGGTTTGTGACCCAGATTGCCCAGGTGGAGCACGGAAATGCCGATGTCGTGTGCCGGGTGGTGCCGCTGTTCGAGCGCCGTGGGCTCGATAGCCCGGGCTCGTGGAATAAAGCGCCGGATTGGATTGATGCGGCCGTGGAGTTGAAGGCGCTGGCGGGCGAGGAGGTGGATGCATGGATGCGCGAGTGCTTCTAGCTGCGGCATGCGCGCTGGGGTTTGCGGGGGCGCTTGTTGCAGGCAGAAGCATGTACCGCGCGGCTCATAAGGTGTTTTCGGCGGCTCGCTTGCAGTCCGCATCTATGGAGGAAGGCCTGCGAAACGGGGATGTCAAAGCGGTGGCACAGGGCCTGTTCGCCTATGTGTTGCGCAACGGCGTGGAATCGTTTGATGGTGTAGCCAAGTGGATGGAATCGTGGGGAGTTTTGGGCGACGCGTTGAGCGATGCGGTGCGACTTGCGCAGCGGCGCGGGCTCGTTGCCTCGGCGCGCAGCGTTGCATCGACGTTCTGCCTGGTGCTTGTCGTGGCGAGCCTCCTGTGCGTGGCGCTTTCGAGGTCGCCCCTTGCGGGCATCTTGGTTCCGGTGTTTCTAGCGCTGGCGGCATCGGCGTTTTTGGCGCATGAGAAGGAGCGCGAGCAGGAGGCCTTGCGCGAGCAGGTGCCCGATGCATTGCGCTGCATGGAGGCGTGCCTTCATGCGGGCCTCTCGCTTCCGCAGGCGTTTGCCGAGGTTGCGGCCGAGGTGCCGTCTCCCGCCAAAGAGTCGTTTGCGCGCGTGTCGCACGATTTGGAGCTGGGGTACTCGATGGACGAGGCGCTGGCGCGTTTCCATAGATTGTCGGGCTTGCCCGAGCTGGGGTTTGTGGCTATGGCGCTCGACGTGCAGTACGTATGCGGCGGTAGCGCCACGCCCATCCTGCGCTCGGCAGAGGATTCGGTGGCGCATGGGCTCGATCTGCGCAGATCGCTTCGCGTGCAAACAGCGCAGGCGCGGCTTTCCGCCCAGGTGGTGAGCATCATGCCGTTTTTCCTGCTGGCCCTGCTCTCGCTGATAAGCCCGGGGTTTCTCAATCCGTTTTTCGCGGATACGCAGGGCGTGGCGGTGCTGGCGCTGGCGATTGCTATGCAGGTGGCAGGCGTTCTTCTGGTGCGCAGGATGCTTGCTGTGGAACTGTGACGAGCATGAGAGGAAAGGAGGATTGACGTGGGGGTTCTGGTTGCGGCGGCGTGCTTTGCGGCGCTTGCAGGATTCCTTGTCGCCCGCTGGGCGGTGCAAGGGCTAGAAGAAGCCGGTCGCAGAAAGACGCTGCGGGAGGGCATGGGGCTTACCGCCGAGGCATCAGCCGGCCCCGCCTCTGCTGCGGTTTCGCGCATGCGGGGGCGGCGCGACCGGGAGCGTATACAGCTTGACGTCGAGCGACACGTTCCCGAGATGCTCGATGCCATCGCGCTGGGCATGAGATCGGGCCTCTCGTTCGAAAGCGCGCTGCGTCTGTACAGCTTTCGTTTCGATGACCGACTGGCGATCGCATGCCGCCGCGCCTGCCAGAACTGGGAAAGCGGTCTGGTGGAACGCGATGAGGCGCTTCGTGCCGTGGCGGAGGAGTTCGACGTGCCGTCGCTTTCGCGTTTCGTGGCGAACGCGCTGCGAGCGCTCAAATACGGGAGTCCCATGGGTCGCATGCTGGAGGTGCTCTCAAGCGAGGCGCGCAGTTGCTATCGAGCCAAGATGGAGGAGCGCGTGGCGAAGGCGCCGGTCAAAATGCTCGCGCCTACGGCGGGGCTCATTCTACCGGCGATGCTCATCATGATGATGGGTCCCGTGGTGCTTGAATTGATTGGATGACGAATGACGAATGGAGGAAAAGGCCATGAGAAAGATTCACGAGCTCAGGGAACAGGGAAGAAAGGCCGTTGCGGGGGCATATGCCAAAGCCGCATGCATGAAGGGGCAGGGAACCACGGAGTACGCAATCCTTGTAGGGGTCCTCGTTGTAATCGCCATTGTCGCAATTACACTGTTCCGCCCGAAACTTCAGGAGCTGTGGACCGCTATCGCGGACGGCATCAACGGGCTTTGATCGGGACGCGCGCGATCTGCGGCATCGACGAGGAATCCACTCGGATTTCGCCATCTTGCGGCATCGGGCAAGGAACGGTCGAGTATGCGCTCGTCGTGGCGGGCGTGCTGATTGTGGCGGTTGGGTTCTCTCTGATTGCCCACGCCGTTGCGGAGGGAGGCATAGCCCAGGGCGTGCTCGACTCGCTTACCCATAGACTGCCGAAGGGGGTGCTCGATGCGATGCTGTTCTGACGTGCGGCAACGGAGGCATGCGGTCACGCGCCTTGTACGAGTGTTGTGCTTGCCCGCATGGCGCGTGCGGCGGGGTGGGGCCCCGGGGTGCACGTGTGCCTTGGGGCACATGAGGATACGGGTCGACTGCGCGGGCCAGGCGACAGTCGAGGCTGCGTTTCTGATGCCCGTCATCCTGCTCGCCATGCTCTTGCTCGCCCAGCCGGCGATCGTGCTCTACGACCGCGCCGTGATGGAAGCGGCGGCGGCCGAGGGCTGTCGGATGCTCGAGACGCTTGCTCCCGGGGATGAGGACGCGGCGCGCGCTGCAGTTGAGCGCAGGCTGGACGCGATCCCCGATACTCCGATTTTTCACAGCGGCGGTTGGACCATCGAGCTGTCGGGTGGCGAGGGGCAGGAGCGTGCGAGCGTGCGCATAGAGCATGCGCTCAAACCGCTGCCTCTGATCGGGGCCGGCATGGGGTTTCTGGGGCTTACGGGGCCTGGCGGGCTGTTTACCCACGACGTTTACCGCCAGACCGAGGTCATTGACTCGTGGGTGATGGAGTCGCGCCTCGGCGCCGATGCCGAAGCGTGGATAGGCAGATGGGAGGAAAAGGCATGAGAGAACCGAGCCGTCCGCGTCGCAGCGCGCCGAGTACACGCCTGCTGTACGGTGCTCGAAGAGTGCTCTCGTCGCATAGTGCGCTCGGGTCGCATCTGGCGTGCGGTGCCAGCGGTGCGCCGCGGCGTGCTGCATGCCCTACCGACCTATTCGTCGACGGGCGCGGATTCACCACCGTCGGTGCGGCCATCGCCATTCTGCTCTCGTGCATCCTGGCGTTCTTTTGTCTGTGGGCTGCGCGCGCCCAGTCGCAGGCGGCCGGTGTCCAGGCGGCCTGCGACGCCGCTGCGCTTGCCGCCCAGAACGAGGTAGCCGAATTCGTTTTGTCGGTTCGCGTGGCCGATGCGACGCTTCTCACCATGTCGCTCACGGGACTCGCCGCGCTGGGCATTGGGACGGTGTGCTGCTGCGTTCCGGCTGCCGCTCCGACGGGTGCCAAGCTGCTTGATGCCGGAAAGTCGATCCTTGAGAAGCGGGATGATGTGGCTCGCACTGAGAAGCGTGCGCTCGATGCCGCACAGGATGCGCTTCCTTTGACTGCTCAGGCTCAGGCGCAGGCGGTATTGCAGGAAAACGGCACGGAGATTGACGGCTCAGGCATTGGGTACATAGAGCTTGTTCCCGCTGATGCCCCTGAAGTAGACGTGGGATTTTCGGATGCCGCATCCGAGGCGGCCCAAGATGCACCCCAGACGGGGGTTGAGATTGCCGATGCAGCCCAGGCGGCGGAAGAGGCGGCGCAAGAGGCTGCCGATGCCCGCAAGCGCGCATGGGAGCACGACTGTGGTAACGCGCCTTCCCCCTGCATGGCGGAGCGCGCTTCGGCGCTCTCGGGGATAACGGCAGCGGAAAACCCCATCGCCCACACCGTGGACACCTGGTCTTTCTCCGACGCGCTTGCTCGCGCCAAGGCGTATTACACGCATCGCGCGGCGGAGGAAGCGCCCCTTTCCGATTCGGTGGAAGAGCGGGTGAGAAGCGCCATGCGTGCGAAGTTCTACGAGTACGCGCTGGAAGAGCTGAAATCGGCTCGTGCGGTGGATGACGGCGTATCGCCTCCCGACATCTATTTCCCGGAGCTTTTCAGCAACACCGACGGCATGCGGAACACGCACCTCTACACCGAGAAGGCCTATCCGGTTGCCGGCGGCGCTCTGCACGCCTATGCGGGTTGCCCCGGAATCGAAGGCGCCGCAGAGGGTTCGGGATCGCTCTCTGAGCTCGAGTCGGGAGTCTATAAGAAATGCGCCGTGTGCCAGTTCGATGCAACGGCGTTGGGCAAGGTCGCTTCAGCGTCGACATCTATCGATAACGGGTTCGAACATCATTATCGCGAGGTTGCGCGCGCTGCGAACGATTACTGCGCGGCGC
Organism: uncultured Slackia sp.; assembly: GCA_963559755.1. Lineage (GTDB taxonomy): Bacteria > Actinomycetota > Coriobacteriia > Coriobacteriales > Eggerthellaceae > Slackia. Next base: position 14,208 of record CAUWMI010000035.1, read on the forward strand.
AAGCGGTAGCGCTTCCCGCCGCCCAGGAGGTCAAAGATTTCGTGGGCGAAAGTCTGGGCACCATTATGCAGGCGTTTGAGGAGGTTGCCGCTCGTCGCGTGGAGGCATATCCGCCCGGTCGGTTCGGAGCGCTTGCGGCATACGCGTTCGACGCGAATTCTGCGCAGGCCGATTCGTCCTTCTTCGATGCTCCGTCTGACGCGGGGTCGTTCGCGGCGGTCTCGTCGGCAATCATGGTGGAAGACCAAGGCGAAAACGTCTTGTCTTCGCTGCTCGACGGGGTGGAGGAGGAGATAGGGCCGCCCTTGACTGATGCGGGCGATGCGGTGCTTGGTCTCTGGGGCTCGCTGCTCGATGCCTACGGCTCCGGCGTGGAAGGCCTGACCGATGGCGTTTCGGATGTGCTCAACGGCATCCCTCTCGTCAGCGCGAGCGGTCTGGGGCCGTGGGCATCGAGCGCCTTGATGGATGCCCTCGAATCGGTGGGGCTCGAGCCCGCCAATGCTGCGCCTGCGAAGCCCGTCATTGCGAACAGCGGTCATGTTGCGTCGAAGGGGGATGGGCCGGTTGCTCAGGCGGTTCTCGCGCTGAAGGAAGGCTCTTCGTGGTTTCGCGCCGCGCCTCGCGCGTTCGAGAGTCCATCGCGACGACGAGCGAGGGGGCGATGCTTCGCGATGCAATCGCCGGGCTTTTCGGCACGGCGCAACCGATCGGGCGGCAATCGGCGGGTCAAACGATGCGATCTGGTTTCCATCACGGGCCAACCGCGTGGCATGCGAGGCCCCGTAGCGCGTGACGGCCCCGGAACGATCGTATCGGCGCGAAAGAACCTAGGACAGATGACCGTTGAGGCAGCGGTAGTGCTGCCCGTGATGGCAGCGATAGCGTTCATCGTGGTCAATGCGCTCATCTTTGTGGGTGATTGCGCCGCGTTCGACATCGTGGCGCGCGACGCTATTCGGCTTCAGGCCGATGACGGCTTCGAGGGGTCGCAGGGTGCCGCCGAGGTGAAGGCACGCATCGAGGAGGGCCTGGCGATGGACCACGAGGTGGTTGAGGTGTCCTGCGAGCGCACGGGTTTGGGCCATGTGCGCTACACGGCTTCGACGGCGTTTTCACCGCCGTTTCTGCGGGGCGTGAGCGTGTTCGGCATAAACGTTCCTCCCCTCGAGCACGAGGTGAGCATGACGGTGAGCCCCTATAGGAAGGGAGTTGTTGTATGAACCAGAAAAGGGACGGGTCTCGGCGCGCGCGTCCGAAAAGGCGTATTCCGCAGAAGGAGCAAGCGATTACGAAACCACACGATTCGATTGCGGGGAGAGCGCAGGCAGCGCGTCGCGAGGGCTCTGGCAGGGGCGTAAGGGTTCTTTCGCGTATTGCGGAGCGGCTTCGCGGATTGAAGGGGCTTGATGGCGAAGATGCATGCGCCGTTCTGGTTCCCTGTTGCGATATCCATACGTTTGGGATGAGCGGCCCCATTGACGCGGCGTTCGTAGATGCTGCCGGGTCGGTCGTCGCGGTTCATCGCCGCATCATGCCTGGAAGACGCATTCGCCATGCCAATGCGCGCATGGTGGTCGAACGCCCATACCAAACAGGCAAATGGCTCGAATGCGGCGACGGATTGTTCAATATCGCTCCGCATAGATGAAGGTGCGTCCCGAAATGGACGCTCCGAGATGGATGTCGCGAGATGGGCGACGTGCTTGCCGTCGCAAGAAAGGATGACTCATGAAAACTTGCCCTGTGTGCAAATCGCTTTGTTTTGACGATATGCCCGTGTGCTACGGATGCATGCACGATTTCGAACGCGATGTGCTTGACGAGCCCGAGGAGGCGGTTGAACCTGCGGCGTCTCGTATGGCGGTTCCAGCAAAAGAAGCGAACCGTCACGAGGCGCCTGGGATAGCGGTCTCCAGCCGCGTGGCGTCGGGCGACGGCTCTGCACGCACGCGCTCTTTTGGGGCAAGCGGATCGGTGGCGCCTGCCGATACGGGGATGCGTCCCATTATGAGTTTGCCGATTCCTATGCTCACTTCGACGTTTGCCTGCGGGCAGCGACCGGATACGACGGCGAATCTTGCTGCTCGTACACAGGGCGCCGCCTCGCAGCGCTCCGACAACGCTGCATGTGCGGGCGTTTCGTCCTGCGCAGGCGCGTCTCCCTGGCTCACGCTTGAAACCCCAGGCGGCTGCCGCCTCACCCTTCATCTCGAACCCGCATGAGGGCGGTTTAGAAATGGGTCGTACAAGCTCGTTGGAATGAAAAGACTGAGTCTCAAGAGGCTCCGGGCTCGTCCGGTGCCTCCGCCTTTCTGCAGAACTGCTGGAGCGGTTTGAAGACTGCGGGATTGCTGGGGGTGGAGTAGCTCGAGGCGGGTTGAAAGCTGACGATGCCATGTACCTCGGGTCGAGAGGTCGTCGGTGCGCTTCTTCACGTTCCCGCGAAGGACGGGGCCATGCGCTTCGGACCGAAAGCTTTCGATGCCGTGTGTCCCACGCATTGGGGCACGTGCTCTCCCTCTTAGCAAGGCACGGCGGAAGCCGACGCGGCCGCGTACCTCATTTTCGTGCATGTGGGGGTGCCATAGAAGAAAAAAGTAATCCATGGGTTCCTTTTTTGTTAACCATGTGCTACATTGGAAAAGCATGTTAACCAAGGCTATCTGTGATAGGCGGTAGAACAATGGATGGAGCGGCAATGAAATCGAATATTGCAGGGGGCGTTGCTGATGCGACGAACTCAGGCATACGCGCGCCCCAGGTGCCGCTCGCGTTTGTCCCTGCGGGCCAGGTTGCCAAAATCATCAAAATTCGCGGCAATGATCAAATGCATCATCATCTGGAAAACCTAGGGTTTGTGGAAGGCGCCCAGGTTACGGTGGTATGCGAGAACGCAGGCAATCTCATCGTGGAGGTCAAAGGCGCCCAAGTCGCCCTCGACAGACAGGTGAGCATGAAGATCGTCACGTCGTCATAAGGCTTGCATCACCAAGCTACGTCAAAAACAGAGCCCGTCATTGGAAGGAGAAGAAGTTGGCAACACTGCGCGATATCCCCATCGGCGGAAGCGCCAAGGTGGTTAAGCTGTCCGGCGAGGGCGCCATCAAGCGCCATATCATGGACATGGGCATCACCAAGGGCGTGGATGTACATGTGCGCAAAGTAGCGCCGCTGGGCGATCCTATCGAGGTCACCGTTCGCGGGTACGAGCTTTCACTGCGCAAGAGCGAAGCGGAATGCGTCATGGTCGAGGCGAACGCTTAACAGGAGTCTAGTGGGGGTTCTCCTCCCGATTCACACCGCCACGAACGTGGCATATTTTTCGACCATGAGTTACCTATGGGAAACTTTATACCTCCGGCTATAAGCAGCCGGGAACCGCACGAAAGAAAGGGTAGACAGGATGGGACTTCGCATAGCGCTTGCCGGCAATCCGAACTGCGGCAAGACAACGTTGTTCAACAGCCTCACCGGTGCATCGCAGTATGTGGGCAACTGGCCCGGTGTGACCGTTGAGAAAAAAGAGGGTAAATATGTACGCGACAAGAGCGTGACCATCACGGACTTGCCGGGTATCTATTCGCTTTCGCCTTATTCCCCCGAAGAGATTGTGAGCCGCGACTATCTGATCGAGGATCGCCCCGATGCGGTAATCAATCTGGTTGACGCCACAAACCTCGAGCGCAACCTGTATCTCACCACTCAGATTGTAAACCTGGGCCTGCCCGTGGTGGTGGCGCTCAACATGGCCGATTTGGTAAAGAAGAACGGCGACAAAATCAATGTAGCCAAGCTTTCCGACCAGCTGGGCTGTCCCGTGGTGGAAATTTCCGCCCTGAAGAATACCGGCATCGATGAGCTCATGCAGCACGCCATCAAGCAGGCGACCTCCAAGAGCGCCGCAGCTCCCAAGGTGCGTTTCGACGCCGCGGTTGAAGATGTCATCGACCAGGTGGAGGCCCTTATCAAGGGCGTGCCTGCCCATCTCACTCGCTGGTATGCCATCAAGCTGCTTGAGGGCGAACAGCGTACCATTGACTCCATCA
>CAUWMI010000036.1:0-17991 GCA_963559755.1 uncultured Slackia sp.
TAGTAGAATTCAGGCTTGAGGGAGCGGCCCAAAAGCTCGCCCACTACATCGGCGGGTGGAACATCCTCCCACACAATCGAGCGCACCTTGTCGGCGATGGGCAAATCAACGCCGTGCTTGGTCGCGAGCGTGTGCAGCGTGCGGCATGCGTACGCCCCCTCGACCACCATATGCGTCTCGACCCGGTATTCGTCGAGCGTGGTGCCCTGCGCCAAGCGGTAGCCGAAGGTGCGGTTGCGCGAATGCTCGCTCATGCAAGTGACGATCATATCGCCCATGCCGGCAAGCCCCATGCAGGTTATGGCTTGCCCGCCGCATGCCTCAACCAGGCGGCTCATCTCGGCCGACCCGCGCGTCATCAAAAGCGCCGCAGTGTTGTCGCCGAACCCCATGCCGTACGACGCGCCCACCGCGATGGCCACCACGTTCTTGAACGCCGCGCAAATCTCCGCGCCGATAATGTCGTCGCTCGCATACGAGCGGAACCACTCGGTGGCAAACAGCTCCTGGAACACGCGCGCGGTGTTAGCGCCTTTCGATGCCACCACGGTGCCAGAGGGAACGCCCTTGATCACTTCCTCTGCATGGTTGGGCCCGGTCACGGCAGCAATGCGCCCCATGCCGCCCAAAACCTCGGCGAACACCTCAGCGGGGAGCAGCCCCGTGCCCTCCTCGACGCCCTTAGAGCAGATGGCGATCGGGGTGTCGGGCGAAATGAACGGCTGAATGGCCATGGCGGTCTCGCGCATCGTGCTCGAGGGGGTCACGATAACCACAGCCTCGGCGCCCTCAAGCACCTCGGCGTGGCTCGTGGACGCACGCACGTTCTCGCTCACCGGAGAATCCACGAGGTAGCGCGGATTGCGGTGCTCCTCGTTGATGCCGGCACACACCTCGCTCTTGCGCGCCCAGAGCATGACCTCGTTGCCCGCGCTTCCCAAAAGGTGCGCGATGGCGGTTCCCCACGAACCGGCGCCGATGACCGAAACCCTCATGTTCAACCTCCGCATCTATACGTCGCGGCCGCTCGACCTAAGCCGAACGGCCGCGAATGAATCAACCTGACGCTGGGCACCCTAAAGGCGCTCGTTTACGCCTCTTCTTTCTTGTCACCGATACGGCGCTCGCATCCGTCGCGAAGACGCTCGATGTTGCCGCGATGCGCCCACACCACCACGATGGCGGTCAAAAGGAAGCACGCGATGGCGCACCAATCGCCCCAGTACAGCACGCACGCGATGAACGGGCAGGCCACAGCGGCGGCGATGGAGCCAACCGACACGTAGCGCGTCGCGATGACCAGCACCGCGAAAATCGCAAGCTCCACGCAGGCACCCGCCACGCCGAACGACATGAACAGGCAGCCCACGGCCACCGCAATTCCCTTGCCGCCCTTAAAACCGAGCCACGGGCTGAAGATATGGCCCAGGGTGCAGCCGGTGGTGGCCGCTGCGAGCATGAACGCGTACGTCACGCCCGAAGCATCGGAAAGCCCGCCGCCCGGCACCAAGTACCACAGGGCGAGCATCGCGATTACGCCGGAAAGCAGGCCTTTGCCGAAGTCGAGCAGGAACACCGCGCCGCCGCCCACCTTGCCCATAGTGCGCATGGCATTGGTGGTGCCGATGTTGCCCGAACCATGCTCGCGGATGTCGGTATGGTAGAACACGCGCGAGATGATGAGCCCCCACGGGATGGACCCAAGCAGAAACGAGATGACGAACACCCCGATCAGAACAAGCACGGAGGACATGGATTAGTCCCTCCTCTTGAACTTGAGCCTGATGGGCGTGCCGGCGAAGTCGAACTCCTGGCGCAGACGGTTCTCGAGGTAGCGCTCGAAGTTATCGTTGACGATCTCAGGGTGGTTGCAGAAGAACGTGAACTCGGGCGGGCAGGTGCGCGTCTGCGTGACGTACTTCAGGCGCAGGACCTTTTTGCCCTTGCTCACCGTGTGGCCGAACTCGCGCAGGCCCTCCAGCCAAATGTTGAGCTTGCTTGTGGACACGCGCTTGGAGTAGTTCTCGAACGCGGAATCCACCGCGCCCCAGATGCGGGAGACGCCCTTACCCGTGAGCGCGGAGATGCTGATGACGGGCGCAAAGCCCACAAACATCATACGGTCGCCGATGCGCTCGCGCAAATCGTCGAGCACCTCACCGCTTTCCACCGCGTCGCGCTTGTTGAGCAGCACGACCATCGCGCAGTTGCGCTCGGCGGCATAGCCGGCCACGCGCTGGTCCTGATCGGTGAGGCCCAGCGTGGCATCGATCACGAGAAGGGCCACGTCGGCGCGGTCGATGGCGCGCATCGCACGAACGAAGCCGTAGTACTCAACGTCTTCATCAATCTGGCTCTTGCGGCGCAAGCCTGCGGTGTCCACGATGCGGTAGCGCTTGCCCTCATGCTCCACCACCGTGTCGATGGCGTCGCGCGTGGTGCCCGCCACGTCGCTGACGATGGAGCGATCCTGGCCGATCAGGCGGTTGGTAAGCGAGCTCTTGCCCGCATTGGGACGACCGATGATGGCCACGTTGATGGCGTCGTCGGGCTCGGAATCCTCGTGCTCAATGCCGCGCAGATGCTCCACCACGGCATCGAGCAAATCGCCCGTGCCGTTGCCGTGCACGGCGGAAACCGGCCACGGATCGCCCAGGCCGAGCTGGTAGAACTCCCAGATGGGATCTTCCACACCCGGGGTGTCGAGCTTGTTCACGGCCAAAAGCACCGGGGCCTTGCCGCGCTTGAGGATGCGCGCGACCTCAACGTCATCGGGCACGATGCCGGTACGCCCATCCACGAGGAAGATGACCACATCGGCCTCCTCCGCGCCCATGAACGCCTGCTTGCGGATTGAGCCCTGGAACGCGTCGTCGTCGCCCATCTCGATGCCGCCGGTGTCGATGAGGGTGAAGTGGATTCCGTTCCACTCCGCCTCGTGGTAGGAGCGGTCGCGCGTGACGCCGCGCATCTCGTGCACGATGGCGTCCTGCGCCTGCGCAATGCGGTTGACTAGGGTGGATTTGCCCACATTAGGACGACCCACCACCGCAACGATTGGTAATGCCATAGTCTTATTCCTTACACGTCTATCTCCAAGAGCCCTAAGCGGCCCGCGGGCATTGCGGCCCGGAAGCTACCCCGCTACGAGCTCTTCGATTTCGGCCAGGTATTCTGCCGCGCTACAGGATACCACGCAAACGGGCATTCCCGCCGTATCCCTGATATCGTCCACGGTCATATCATCCAACGTCACGCCGTCGGAATTGAACATGATGCGCGGCACCACCACGAAATCGTGGGCCGACACGCCGCGGATGGCCCGCGCCACGTCGCCTCCACACAGAAGCCCCGTCACGTCAACGTTGCCGCCGAAGTGCTCGTTTTTGACGAACAGCGGTACCAGCAGGCCATCGAGCGGGGAATCCTTCAGCAGCGCATCGGTTACGCCGCGCTGCGCCTCGCCCAGCACGTAGTACACGCGAGCATTCTCCTCCTCGAGCGTGGCCGCAAGCCTGTGCTGCGCCTCCACGCACGCGGCCCACTCGTCCATCTGCGTGCGCACGATGCCGATGCCGTCCTCGAACATCGAGAAATCGCCGTAATGCTCCGTAGGCGGAATATGCGCGAGCACGCCGTCAGGATACGCGTTGCAGTAGAACTCGTCGGCAAGATACACCCACGGATAGCCGCGTTCGGCCTGTGCGTGCTTTTGGAACGGCTCTACCGCCTCAACGACTGCAAGCGCGTCCTCCGGCGCATCGAAGCTTTTCTCGAACCGCGTCTGATGCTTGGTGAAGCCCAGCGGCACGATGCCGACGTTCTTGATGCCGGGACGCAGGTATGCCCAGGCTAGCGTACGTGCAAGCTCGGTGCCATCGTTCATGCCGGGCACCAGCACAATCTGAGCATGGAGCTCGATGCCGCCCTCAAGCAGCCGCTCCATCATCTCGATGCCGCGCGGCGCGTGCTTGCCGATCATCTTCTGGCGCACCTCGGGCGTGACCGCATGCAGCGACACGCGCAAAGGCGAAATCTGGCGCTCGATGATCAGGTCGGCATCTTCATCGGAGAGGTTGGTGAGCGTGACGAAGTTGCCCTGCAGAAAGCTTAGACGCCAATCGTCGTCACGCAGCACGAGCGTGTCGCGCGCCTCCTTGGGGAGCTGGCGCATGAAGCAGAACACGCAGGCGTTTTTGCATGTGCGGATGCCGTCGAACACCGCGCCGTCGAAGGTGATGCCCCAGCTATCGCCCTCATCGCGGTACAGTTCCACCTCGCCGGCATCTCCCTCGGTATCGATATAGGAGAGCGTGACCTCATCGCCGTCGGAGTACCACTGCCAATCGAGAATATCGCGCAGCGGCTTGCCGTCGACGGCCGTGATGACGCACCCGGGCGTGAACCCCGCGTCATCGGCGGGCGAGCCCTCCTCCACCGCGAGGATACGCGCAGCGGGACGGGCCGGGTCACCCGGATATTCATGCAAGCAAGTCTTGGTCATAATGGCCTTTCTCAAACGGGGGTCGATGCGTGCGCAAAAACCCGGTTACGAACCTGCGAGTGCCCGTGAAACACGGATAGGTGCCGCGGGGCGCGGAGGGCGGCGCGAGGCCGGATGAATACTTGCTTCTCTCAAACTTTAATACTTCAAAAGCTGGAGAAGCGAGCTTGACGCATAGCGAGCGAAGCAAGCGGTAGGAAAGCGCGTATTCAGGAGCGCCTTGCGCCGCCCTACGCGCCCCGACCGACGACAGCTCGCCATGCAAAAAAGGCGGCCCGCACGCGAGCCGCCCGAGGTTCGAATCTGTTCCTACCAGCTGAAATACGTGGTGGGATTCACTGCGGTGCCGTTGACACCGTTGCTGCACCCCACGTTGATCTGGAAGTGCAGGTGGGCGCCGGTGGAAAAGCCCGTATTGCCGGATACAGAAATCTGCTGGCCGGCCGACACCTGCTGCCCCACGCTCACGAGCAGCTGGCTGTTGTGCAGGTACCACGACACGATGCCGCCACCGTGATCCACCGTGACAGCCTGGCCGCCCGTGCCGAACCACCCGGAGGTGGTAACGGTGCCGTCGGCCATGCAGTACACCGGCTCGTAGCTGCAGCTCAAATCAACGCCCTGATGGTAGTCGCCGATCGAGGGGCGCCAGCCGAAGCCGCTGGTGATGAACTTGCCGGGGGCCGGGTTCACCCAGCCGGAAACCGAAGTGGAAGGCGTGGTAGAAGTGGAACCGCTGCCACCACCCGAAGACGAGCCGCCGCCGGATGACGCGGCTGCCTGTGCCTGCTCGAGAGCCTCCTGAGCGGCACGCTTGGCCTCTTCCTCCTTCTTGCGGGCTTCCTCCGCGCTCATGCGCGTCTGCTCGGCCTCGGCGCGAATGGCGGCCACTTCGTCGCTCATGGAGTTGTATTCCTCCTGCAGGCTCGCCTGCGCGGCCTCGAGCTCTTCCTTGGCCACGCGTGCCTTTTCGAGCTCCTCCGCGGCGAGCTTCTCCTGCTTGGAGTACTCCTCATAGGCGGCATCGGCCTCGGCCTTGGCATCCTTGCTTTCCTGGACCAAGGCGGCGTCCTGCTCGCCGATCTTCTGCATAGCGTCGAGATTGGTGACGAAGGCGTCGAAGGACTGCGAGCCAAAGAGCACGTCGAGCATCGTGGGGTTGCCCTCGCGATACATGTTGACGGCGCGGTTGCTCAGCTGATCCTGGGTTTCGGCGATGCGCACCTTGGCGGCATCGATGCGATCCTGCGCCTCGTCCATCGCGGCGAGCGCAGCCTCATGGGCATCGTTGGCCTCGTTGTAGCGCGCGAGAGCCTCGTTGAACTGCTGTTCCAGGGCATCGAGCTTGGCGGAGAGTTCATCCATCTGCGCCTGGGCGGCATCGGCCTTGGCGTCAAGGTCATCAGCCTTGGCCTCGAGGTCGTCCGCCTCGCTCGCGTAGGCGAGCCACGGGAACAGCATGAGCGTTCCAGCGGCGCCGCATGCCTTCAAAAAGTTGCGGCGCGTCCAGCCGCAAGGTAGAGAGCCTGTTTCGATCATAGTGTATTCGCTCCTGCTTCTTCTCTTGCCGCGTCATGCAAAACGGCGCGGTCAAAGCAACGCATTCGATAATACCAAGACCGATACGGTATGCAAAAGTCTTTTACAAGGTTTCCAGATAATCAACCACTTCGTCAATCTGGTCCTCGGGGGTGGAGGCCCCAGCGGTCACGCCCACCGTCTCGCAGCCGTCGAACCACGAAGCATCCAGCTCATCGGCCGATTCCACGAAGAACGAACGCGCGCAGTGTGCCTTGCAAATCTCAAACAGATGCGTGGTGTTGGAGGAATTCTTGCCGCCAATCACCACGATAGCGTCCACCTCTTCGGCGAGCATCGCGGCGGAATCCTGACGCTGACGGGTGGCGAAGCACACGGTGTTCTTGACCACGGGCTCGATGCCGCGGGTCCGAAGTGCCTCGACCACAGCGCCGAGCTTCTCCTTGCTCTCGGTGGTCTGCACCACGATGCCCACGGGCTCCTTGAGGTCGGCGGGGATCTCGTCCACGCTCGCCACCACCACGGCGGCATCGCCCGCATGGCCGCAGAGACCCTTGACCTCGGGATGCTCCGCACGCCCGATCACGAGCACCGTACCGCCCAGATCGCGCAGCTCGGCGGCAGCACGCTGAGCCTTGGCCACATGGGGGCACGTCGCATCGATCACCGTGAGGCCCTTGGCGTTCAGGCGGTCGAGCACCGAAGGCTCCACGCCATGGCTGCGAATGACTACGATGCCGCTGTCGATATCATCGACATCGCTCGCCACCTTGACGCCGTGCGCGGAGAGCTTCTCCACCACCTTGGGGTTATGGATGAGCGGCCCCAGCGTGTACGTGGCCTCGTCGTCCATCATCGCGGCCTGCGCCATATCCAGGGCACGCTCGACCCCGTAGCACACGCCGGCATGCTTCGCTCGAATCACCTTCATGGAAACCTCCTAAAGGCTCGCTGCATCGCGGGAAAGAACACGCCCGGCAAGCTCGTTCGAAAAATCACGGGCATCAGGGAACAGCTCCGCCATGTCAACCTGCTCGCGCGGCACGTCGCGCAGAAGCGCGTAGCACTCCCTCATCACGTACCACATGGCCGCATCGAGACGGTCCTCTTTGGGCAAAAAGTCGAAATCCTCCAGGTATACCGGATCGCCGAACACGACCGTGACCTGGGGGAAATGCACGCGCTCGCCCTTGTGCTTGATAGCATCCACGTTGCGCACCGTAGAGGGCAAAATGGGAGATTTGCCCATGCGCGCGATGAATGCAGCGCCGCCGTGAAGCTCGGGAGCCACCGTACCGCGACCGCGACGCGTGCCCTCGGGGAAAATGCCCACGCACTCTCCGCGCTTGAGCATAGTAGACGCGCGTTTGATAGCCACGCGGTCAGCGCTTGCGCGCTTGATGGGGAACGCCCCTACGCGCGAGATTATCTGACCCGCCAGGCCTCCGGCGTTGGCGAACATGTTGTCGCGCGCCATGAAGCGGATCCAATGCTTAGGCCTACCGGCAATCCATAGAAACGCCGGGTCCAGGTAGGACGCATGGTTGCCCACCACGAGGCACCCGCCGCGCGAGGCTACCGCGTCGAGCTTCTCCTTGCCGATGGTCTTCGTGCGAAATGCCACCTTGAACACGAATGCGACCACGGCGTAGACGATATTGCCCGCCCAGTGCGTGATGGATTTGACGGGCGCGCCGTCGCGGTCCACCGTAGGACGTATGGGCATATCCCACATCTTCTCATAGGGAATGAACACGGGGTTCTCCTTGTCGCTAGAGCGAACGCGCCTCGTTGGCGAGCGCGACGATCTTCTCGATGATCTCGTCGGCGGTGTAGCCGGTGGAATCGAGCTTCACCGCATCATCGGCCGCAACGAGCGGCGATGCCGCGCGGCTCGAATCGGCCTCATCGCGGCGGCGCAGGTCGGCGAGCACCTCGTCGAAATCGACGGAACCCACCCCGCGCTTTTCGTTCTGGCGCACGCGACGCATCGCGCGCTCTTCGTCGCTCGCCGTGAGGAACACCTTGACGGCCGCCTGCGGAAACACCACGGTTCCGATGTCGCGGCCCTCCACCACGTAATCGCCGGCGTTGCCGATGCGACGCTGCTGATCGACCAGCGCCTCGCGCACGCAGGGATGCGCCGAAACGGAGCTCACCGAGCGATCGACCTGCGCCGTGCGGATGGCATCGGTCACTTCAACGCCGTCGATGAACACGCGGCGCGGTGTGGGGTCGCCCGCCACGTGGCCGAAGGAAATCTCCTTGGCGCGCGCCACCTCGCCCAGAGCCGTCTCGTCGTCGAGCGCCAGGCCGTGCTCCAGGGCGTACCAGGCCACGGCGCGGTACATCGCGCCCGTGTCAAGGCAGTTGAAGCCGAGCTCTTTCGCCGCCGCCTTGGCGACCGTGGACTTTCCCGCCCCCGAAGGGCCGTCGATAGCGATAATCATGGCAAGCCTTTCATGCGCAAGACGCGCTCTGTTGCTCCAAATCAATTAAAACCGGCGTTTCGGAACCAAAACCAAAACGCTCCGACGCGCTTGAGGCGCGCCGGAGTGGGAATTATACCGTATACATGCAGCACGCCGCCCGATGACGAGGCGGCATCACGGAGCCTCTACGAAGCGTCTAGCGCACGAGCCCCCGCACGTCGTCGAGGAAGCGCGGGTAGCTGATAGCCACGGCCTCGAAGCCGGACACCTCCACGGGCACGCCGCACACCATACCGGCGAGCGCCCAGGTCATCGCCAGGCGATGATCGTCATGCGAGTCGAACACGGTATGGGGCGCCGGTGCTGCCTCGGGGTTGCCCTCGATGAACAGATCGCTGCCCTCGATCCATGCATCCACGCCCATAAGCTCCAGACCCTCGACGATGGCGGCGGCGCGGTCGGTCTCCTTCACGCGCAGCTCGTCGATGCCGCGGAACACCGTGACGCCGCGCGCGCGGGACGCCACGAGCGAAAGCACCGGAATCTCGTCGATCAGCGTGGCGATCTTATCCGCCGGCACCTCGCAGCCGTGCAGACGGTCGCAGTACTCGACCGAAATGATGCCCGTGAGCTCGCGGCCCAACGACGACACGCTGCGGCGCGACGCGTCCACGCCCATCTGCTCGAGCGTGCGCAGAAAGCCGATGCGCGTGGGGTTGAGCGACACGCCCTCGATCTGCACGGCGCTGTTGGGAATCAGCGCCGCGGCGCAGGCGATGAACGCGGCCGAAGACGGGTCGCCCGGCACGGGAATCTCGCAGGCCTTAAGCGTTACGGGGCCTTCCACCTCGGCAACACCCGCGGCGGACGTAGCCTGGGCGCCAAACCCGGGCAGCATGAGCTCGGTGTGGTTGCGCGATGCGGCGGGCTCGGTCACACGGGTCGTGCCGTTAGCCGAGAGGCCCGCCAGCAGGATGGCGGTTTTCACCTGGGCGGATGCGACCGGTGTGGCGTAGTCGATCGGACGCAGCTTGCGCGTGCCGTGGATGGTGAGCGGCAGGGTCTCGTTATCCTCGGGCGTGAAGCGCGCGCCCATGCGCACGAGCGGCATGCACACGCGACGCATCGGGCGGCGGCGCAGCGAATCGTCGCCGGTGAGCTCCACGCTGATGTCCCACGGCGCGAGCACGCCCATGAGCAGGCGCACCGTGGTGCCAGAGTTGCCACAATCGATGGGTCCGTCGGGCTGCTTGGGGCCCGCAGCTCCCCATCCCACCACGCCGCCTTCGAGGCTTCCGTCGGCGGTTTTGGCGAGGCTCACCTGCGCGCCAAGCGCCTGCACGGCCCCGATGGTGGAGCGCACGTCGGCGGAGTCGAGCACGCCCGAGAGCCTCGAGGTGCCCTCGGCCATGGCGGCGAGCAGCACGGCGCGGTGCGAGATGCTCTTATCGCCCGGAACCCTGATGCTTCCCAGAAGCGAGCCGTCCAGCGGCTCGATAACCGTAGTTTTACGCAACGCGTCCATGACGCCCTCCTTCAATCCAATCCATGGGTTGATTCTAGCACCACTTACGGCATTGCGGCGCGGCGCAAGGATTCCACCTCGGCATCGCTGAGCAGTCGCCATTGTCCCTCGGGCAGATCGCCCAGCGTGAGCGGGCCGAACCGGCAGCGATGCAGCTCGCGCACGGGATGCCCGATGAATTCGCACATGCGCCTCACCTGACGCTTGCGGCCCTCATGAATGGTGATTGCCAGCTCGCTGCCGCGCGACGAGGCGCGCAATACCTCCACCTCGGCGGGAAGTGTGATGCCGTCCTCCAGCATCACACCGTCGCGCAGCGCCTGAGCCTGTTGAGGAGTGATGCGCCCCTCCACATGGGCGATGTAGGACTTATCCACATGGCGGCGCGGGTGCAGCAGGCCATTGCCCAGCTCTCCGTCGGTGGAGAACAAGAGGATGCCCGTGGTATCGAAATCGAGACGCCCGATGGGAAACAGCCCCGGATAGCGCGAAACCGGCACCAGGTCGGCCACCGTGGGGCGGTCGAAGGGGTCGGACATCGTAGTGAGGTAGCCGGTGGGCTTGTTGAGCATGAGCGTTACCGGGGCGTCGGCCAGATGCACCTCGCGGCCGTCCACGGTCACCACGTCCACGCGCGGGTCAACCTTGCTGCCCAGCTCGGACACCACCTCGCCGTTCACGCGCACGCGGCCCGCGGTCATCAAGTTCTCGCTGCCGCGGCGGCTTGCCACGCCCGCGCGCGCGAGGAACTTCTGCAGGCGCATGGGCACGATACGCTCCTCGCCCCCAGGCATCTGCCCGGAGGCGTTATCCCTGGTCGCCATCGCGCGCCTCCTCTCCCGCGTCGCCTGCGCCCTGCTGCATGCCGGGCATCTCCCACACGCTCTCGGGAGGCATGAAGCCTTCCATCACGCCCGCGCCATCCAAGGCCGCCTGCCCCTCGGAATCCTCGGCGGGCTCCAAGTCGAGCGTCAAATCGAGCGTGAGATCGTCGTCGAACAGCGTCTCGGCCTCGTGCGCCTCGGAGCGCGTGACGCCCAGGCGCTCGCGGATGAGGCGTCTGCTCTCATCATCGGGCGCGAACTCTTCAAGGTCGGGCAAATCGGCCGCCGACGCGAGCCCGAACTTCTCCAGAAACGAGCGTGTCGTGGCATAGAGGATGGGCTGGCCGGGGCTCTGCTCGCGGCCCGCCTCACGCACCAGGCCCTTCTCCATGAGCGAATTGATGGGGCTATCGGAGTTTACGCCGCGGATGGATACCACGCCCGCGCGCGTGATGGGTTGGTTGTACGCGATCACGGCCAGCGTCTCGAGCGCCGCCTGCGAAAGGCGCCGCGTGTCCCACGAGATCACGTACTTCTCGATGAGCTCATGGTAGCGCGGATGCGTGTACAGGCGCCATCCGCCCGCCACCTCGCGCAGCTGCACGCCCGCGTCGCTCGTCTCAAGGCGGTGCGCCAGATTGTCGAGCGCCTCCTGAGTGGTGGGAAGGTCGATCTCAAGCATGTCGGCCAGCGTCATCGCGCTCACCGGCTCGTCGCTCACGAAAAGCAGCGCCTCGATGGCGCCGGGAATGCTCTCTTTCGGCATATCGGCGAAGCTCACTGCTCCTCCCCTCCCTCTTCGTCGGAATCAAAAATCAGCTCGCCCGAGCCTTCGATGTAGTCGATGCTTATGTCGTCGAAGGGCTGGGTCTGGTGCATGTCAATCATCGTGCGCTTATAGAGCTCGAGTACCGCGAGGAAGCTCACCACGCGAAGCGGCACGCTGGGCGCCTCTGCCAGAAGCTCGCTGAACATCATGTGCTTGCGCACGCTAATGCGACGGTGGATGGCGCGCACGTGGGTCTCCACCGGGATGGGCTTGGCGGCGATGTGCTCGCTCTCCAGCAAAAACACGTCGCGCCGCGCCATGGCCTCAGCGGCCAGAAGCGCGAGCGAATCGAGCGTGACATCCTCCAGGTAGTCGGGCATGAGACCCAAGAACTCCTGATCGGGGCCCGCCAGGCGCGGATGCATGCGCCCCTCCAACTCGAATCGCGCGCCCAGAGCGGCCGCGGCGTTTTTGTACTGCTTGTAGGCCAGCAGGCGCTCCACGAGGATGTCGCGCGCCTCGCTGGGCGAGAGCTCCTCGATCTCGTCGTCCACCTCGTCGCGCGCGCTGGGGATGAGCGAGGCCGCCTTGATCTCGAGCAGCGTTGACGCCACCAGCAGAAAGTCGCTCGCCACGTCAAGATCGAGCTCGCGCATGCGGTCGATGTAGGCCAAGTATTGGTCCACGATCTGCGTGATGGAGATGGAGCCGATGTCCACGCGCTGCCTGCTCACCAGGTACAGCAGCAGGTCGAACGGCCCCTCGAAGGTGTCTATGCGAACGCGGTACGACATGGCGGCCCTAGAAGTAGAACGGCGCGATAAGCGAGGCCAGGTTGCCCGCCGTCGCATTCAGATAGATGCCGATGGGATTGAAGTGGAAGATGTAGGGCACGAGCACCACCACGGCCATGAACACGGGCAGCGCGTACTGCTGGATCTGGTAGTACTTGCGCAGCATGCGGTCGTTCAGGAACAGCGCGATCACGCTCGAACCGTCCAGCGGCGGGATGGGAATGAGGTTGAAGAACATCAGATACAGGTTGATCAGGATGAACTGCGGCAGAAAGAGCACGTAGAAGTAGTAGAACAGATCGGAGTTAAGCAAGGGCGAGGCGACCGAAGACGAGAGCATGGGCACAAACGCCCACGCCACGGCGGCCCCCACGAGCGCCATGAGCAGGTTGGCCGCAGGGCCGGCGAGCCCCACGATTGCCTCGCCGCGGCGCACATTCTCGAAATACATCGGGTTGTAGGGCACGGGCTTCGCGTAGCCGAACACCGGGCCCCCCATCAGCATGAGCAGCATGGGCAGAATCACGGTGCCAAAGGGGTCCACATGCTTGAGCGGGTTGAGGCTCAAACGTCCACGCGATTTGGCGGTGGGGTCGCCCAGGCGCGCGGCGGCGAACCCGTGCGCGACCTCGTGCAGCACGATGGCCGGCACGAAGCACAGGATGCTGATGATCACGTAGATGACATAGGAGCTGGAAAACATGGGGTAAGTCTACCTCAATTCTTGCCACTGTCGCACGACTTCGTACGCGCCGACGGCAACCGCGTTGGACAGATTCAGGCTGCGCAGGCCATCACGCATGGGAATGCGCACGCAGGAGCTTGCGTGCGCGGCGAGGATATCGGGGTCGATTCCGCAGCTTTCGCGCCCGAACACCAGGTAGGTGTCGGCGCCGCCCGCGCCATAGGCCACATCGGTGTAGAGCCGATCCGTGTGCCCCGTAAAAAAGTGGAGCTCGCAGCCCGCATGACGCTCGAGGAACTCCTCGGCGCAGGCGTGTCGCACCACATCAACCTCGTCCCAGTAGTCGCAGCCCGCACGCTTCAGATTGCGCTCGGTCAGGCGAAAGCCCATGGGCTCCACCAGATGCAGCGTAGCGCCCACCACGGCGCAGGTGCGGGCGATATTGCCCGTGTTCTGGGGAATCTCGGGCTCGAAGAGCACGATGTGGAGACGATGCATGGTTTCGTTAGACATCGGCGGCCTGCTTCGCCATCTCGGCCTCAAGCTCTTCGGTGAGCGTGAGCCACTCCTCCTCCGACGCCGCGAGGCGCTTCTTGATGGTGGCGTGTTCGGCGATCGCGTCGCTCGATGCGTCCTCGTTGATATAGAAATCGGGGTCAGCCATGAGCTCGAGGAGCTCGGCCATGCGAACGTTGTCGCGGTCCATCTGAGCCTCGAGTTCGGCGATGCGCTTGCGGTGGTGTTTGAGCGCGGCATAGGCGCGGTTGCGGGCCTCGGCCTCGCGGCGCTTCTGCTCCTTGCTCTTAGGCGCGCTCTGCTTGGGCGCGGTGAGTTCCACCTTGCCCGATGCCTGATTCGCGGCTGCGACCTGCGGCTGCGCGCTCTTCTGAGCCGCCTTCGCCTTGGCCGCCTTGCGCTCGCGCGCCTTAGCGCGGCCCGTGCTCGTCTTGGACTCCCCCTCCGGCTGGTCGAGGAAGTCGTCGAGCGAGGCGGCGGAAAGGTCGCGACCCTCGGCAAGCTGGCCCGACTTGAACAGGTAGTAGTCGTAGTCGCCGTCGTACACCGTCACCTTGCCAGGCGTCACCTCAATGATACGGTTGGCCACGTTGCGGATCAGATGGCGGTCGTGCGTGATCAGGAGGATGGTGCCCTCGAAGCGCTTGAGCGCCTGCTCAAGGATGTCAGCGCTGGCGATATCCAGGTGGTTCGTGGGCTCGTCGAGGCACAGAAGCGGCGCCGGGGCCACGAGCATCTTGGCCAGGGCCAATCGGCATTTCTCGCCGCCGGAGAGCACGCCCACGCGCTTCTCCACCGCATCGCCCTGGAAGAGGAACGCGCCCAGAAGCGTGCGCACCTGACTGATGGTCCAGCCGGGGGCCACGCGGTCGAGCTCCTCGAACACGGTGTTGCCCGCGTAGAGCTCCTCAAGCTGGTGCTGCGCGAAGTACGAAACCTCCACGTGCGCGCCGTAGGTGATGGTGCCGGCATCGGGCGCAAGCACGCCCGCCACCATCTTGAGCAGCGTCGATTTGCCGGCACCGTTGGGGCCCACGAGCGCCACCTTCTCGCCGCGATAAAGCGTAAGGTCGAGCCCGTCGTAGACATGCTTCTCGCCGAAGTGCTTCGTGATGCCGGTCAGGCTCGCCACCGCATCGCCCGTGCGCGGCGGCTGCACGAAGTTGAAGTGCACGGTCTTCTTCTCCTGCGGAACCTGGATGATCTCCATCTTCTCAAGCTTTTTCACGCGGTCTTGAACCTGCTTGGCCTTGGTGGGCTTATAGCGGAACCGCTCGATAAACGCCTGCATATGGGCGATCTCCTCGCGCTGCTTCTCGGCGGCCTGCTTGAGGCGTTCGATGTTCTCCTCGCGCTGCTTGAGGTAGGCGGAGTAGTTGCCCTTGTACAGGGTCAGGTGTCCCGCGTCAATCTCGGCCACGCGGTCCACCATGTTGTCCATGAACGCTCGGTCGTGCGACACCACCATCACGGCACCGTCGTAGCCGCGCAGAAAGCCCTCGAGCCACTTGACGCTTTCGAGGTCGAGGTGGTTGGTGGGCTCGTCGAGCAGCAGCAGCTCGGGCTTGCGGATGAGTAGCTTGGCAAGCGCGATGCGCATCTGCCAGCCGCCCGAGAACTCCGTGGTGGAGCGCTGCATGTCTTCCTCTTTGAAGCCCAGGCCGAAGAGCACGCTTCTGACCTGGGATTCCAGCACGTAGCCGCCCATGGATTCGTACAGGTCGCGCGCACGTCCGCAGGCAGCGAGCTGCTGCGGCGTGGGGTTGTCGCCCAGCTCCTCCTCGAGCTTGGCCAGACGGCGTTCGGCCTCGAGAATCTCGGACTGGCTGGCAATGACCTCCTCGAACACCGAACGGTCTTCCATCTCGATGGCCTCCTGCTCGAGGTATCCCGCCTGCGCGCCGCGTGCGAACACGATGCGCCCTTCGTCGGCATCCTCGTGGCCGGTGATGATGTTGAGCATCGTGGTTTTGCCCGCGCCGTTGGGGCCCACCAGCGCCAAACGGTCGTGGGCCTCCAGGCGGAAGCTCGCGTCGCTGAACAGCACGCGCCCGCCGAAGCTCTTGGATATGTGTTCCACTTGCATGATCATGGTTGTCACCTAAACGTCATCGTGCGCGAAGGCCCTCATGAGCCCCCGCGCGCGAACAATGCGAATATGAATCCTGTCTTTCGAACCCTTGCCTTGCGGACGGCCGGCGTTCACAAGGCGCGGCGACCTTCCGTCGCCTGTCCGGCGCGGCAGCCTTCCGTCGCCCGCCCGGCACGGTGGCCGCCCGTCGCCTGCCCTTTGGTCACGCGGTCACCCGCGCTACCAGTGGACGATGACCGGGTCGCCGATCTGGATGATGCCGAACAGCTGCGCCGCCTTCTTGGTGGGCAGGTTCACGCATCCGTGGCTGCCGTAGGTCTTGTAGGCGCTCGCGTCGCTGAACACCCACGAGGGCTGCCAGCTCGCGTCGTGCAGACCCACGAGGTTGCCCACGAAAGGCATCCAGTAATCCACAGGCGAATCCCACTCGGGCTTGTTGGTCTTGGGATCGATCGGACCCTTGAGCGAGACGTCCTGCTGAAGGTTCTTGAGGTAGTAGATGCCCGTAGGCGTGGAGTTTTCCGCGTCGGGCACGCCGCTCACAATGCCAGACTCCCACAGAAGCTCGCCCGAGGCATCGAAGTAGTACGCGTGCTGCTCGGTTAGGTCTACATCGCAGTAGGCGCCCCAGTCCATGCCGGCCTTGGTGTAGCCATTGCCCGTGGAGGTGAACGAAACCTCCAGGTCGCCCTGGGTGCCGTTATCGATGGCATCCTTCACCGCAGCCTTGAGCGTGTCGGAATCCACCGACCAGCCGTAGTCGCCGCCCTCGGCCGTGACCTCTTTGCCGTCGCCGCGCGTGTAGGTGCGCGTGGTGCCGATGGTGTTGTAGGCGCTCGACAGGTCATCGATCCAGGCCCCCATGGCCTCTTCGTCAAGCGTGGGCTTGAAGTCATCGCCGAACGAGATCCACTGCGAAATGACGCTTCCGTCCACCTCGCCCGCCTGGACGCCTGTGTCGCTGGACTTGAGCGTCACGTCGCACTTAATCATGCCGTTGGCGGCATCGCGACCGCTCGCAAGGCGCTCGTCATCGGAGAGGACCTGCGGCTTGACCAGCATGTCGTCGGTCACCTGCACCGTGTCCTGCATGGTGGCGATTGCCGTGGCCACCGCGGATACCACCTGGTCGGCTGCGACCTGGGTGCCGTAGACTTCCTTCTTGATCTCGTAGGCGCCGGAGTCGCTGGAGTACACGATCGAGGCGTCCACTGAAGGCTCCGCATCGGCGTTGAACGTGTCTACCTGGGCGCGAATGAAATCGGCCAGCGTGCCCTCGTCGCTCGAAGCGGCGAGATGCGAGGTCTCATCATGGGTGCCCCAGATCTGGATGAACCACAGCCACGGGTTGGCATCGTGGGCAGCCGAGGAGATGACCGCATCCACATCGATGGACACGCCGCCATCCTCAGCACTCACCACGAAATCGAGGCCTTCGCCTGACACGGCAACCTCGTAATCGGCCTCGACGGAAGAAAGCTGAGCCACAGCTTCATCGCGCGTGTTCATCGAGATGTCGAGCGACCCGAGCGCCGTCTGCGGATAGAAGCGGTCGTGGAACACGAACACGCCCGCACCGTAGGCGATCGCGAGGATAGCGATAAAGATGCCCAGTGCAATGAACACCGCCTTATGGGGCATCTTGGTGGATGCATGCGAGCTGGCGCCGCCCTTGCCTCCCTGCCCGCCAGAAGCGGCTCCCGGCATCGTGGGCATATAGGCGGTCTGGCTGGGCGAGCCTTTGCCGGGCGCTACCCTACCGTGTGAGCCTGTCGCACCAGCAGCAACCCTGCTATGCGAGCCCGTTGCGCCAGGCCGTGCCGCACCATGCGCGCCCTGAGAGGGCATCTTGCGCGTGCCCTGCGCCGCGTATCCATAATGAGCCGCCGGAGCCTGCTGGCTGCCGGCCATCCGCCCAGAGCCTTGCTGCCCGCCGGACTTTCGGCTGGAGCCCTGCTGCCCGCCGACCTGGTGGCCAGAGTTCCTTTCTCCGCCGGCCCGGCATCCTGGCATTTGCTGCCCCGCAGATCGGCTACTGGAGCCCTTTCCTCCAGCCGCTCGGCTCCCGGACCCCTGGTGTCCAGTTTGGTCAAACTGAGTGTCGCGTTTTCCCTTCACGGAAGTAGATTCTCCTATCGAACGGGGATGGTCCCCGGATGAGTCATGCATATCAGAGGCAGTATAGCAGCCATATAAGGATACCGGACGAAAATGGCCTGTATCATCGGGGAGTTCACGGACGGCACACGCCAGATGCACGATTCTTGAGAATCCTTTAAGCCTTGCCCCCCCCCAAAGCTCCAAAGGGACA
>CAUWMI010000037.1:0-17565 GCA_963559755.1 uncultured Slackia sp.
GGGCGCGGGGGGGCTCCTCGCGGGCCCCATGTTTCGCCCGCTGCGGCTGCTCGTTCGCCGTTCGGAAGAACGGCGAAACCGCTAGATCAGTACGAGCACTGACAGGAAGACGCAGCAAACCAAGAACAGGATGCCTACCATCGGGGCGACTTGCTTGACCCAATCGCCATAGCTCATGTGAGCGGCGGAGGTGCAGGTCATAACCACGATAGAGCACGGGGTGATCATCTTGGCGAGGCCGAGCGCCATCAGGTAGATGATGACCATGATGTACACGTCCACGTTGGCGAAGGTGGCCAGCGTGCCCATGATGCCCATGGTGGCGGCGGCGAGGCCGGTGGAGCTGGGAATCAGGCAGGCGATCAGGAAGTAGCACACCAGAGCCACCACGACGAACGCCACGGGAGGCAGCGACGCCAGGGCGCCCTCGCAGGCATGCAGGATGGACGGGGTGATCTGGCCGTTGTCCATGACGACCTGGATGCCTCGAGCCAGCGGCACGACGAACGCGGTGGAAACCAGGCCGGCAGCACCCTTGAGGATGGTGTCGATGATCTCGTCGGCGTTGTAGCGCATGACCACGCCGATGAGGATGACCATGATCAGGGTAATCATGGAAAGCTCAGGGAAGTACCAGTTGCCGAACGCGGTCATGTCGGTGCCGAGGATGTTGCGGATGATGGGCGTGGCGGCAACCCAAGCCACGAAGTCGTCGAAGAAGGTCCAATCAGGATTAAGCGACGTCCACGGGGTCAGGCCGATGATCATGAACACGAAGGTGAGGATGAACAGAGCCAGAGCGCCCTTCTGGCGACCGGTCAGGGACAGGTCCTCGTCGTCGGCGGCGGGGAACTCTTTGAGGTCCTGCTCGCGACGGAAGAACTGGAGGGACTTCTCGGGATGCTTCTTCACCCTGTTGGCATAGCGGCAAATGAGCAGAATCGCCAGGGCGTCGAAGAGCACGAACATGACGAGACGCTCGAGCATACCCTCACCGGGAGAGATGCCGGCGATGCCGGAGGCGATGCCCGTTGCGAACGGGTTGACAACCGAGGAGATGCAGCCCACCTGAGTACCCAGAACAACGATCAGGATGGCGGTCACGGTGTCGAGGCCGAGCGCCAGGATGACCGGAACGAACATCAGGAAGTACACGATGCCTTCCTCATAAGCGCCTTCCAAGGTGCCGAAGAACGACATGATAATCACGAGGATGGCGATCAGAACGTTCATGTTGTTCTTGTTCGCATTGGTGATGCGCTTGATGGCAATCTTGAGAGCGTTGGTCTTGTCCATCATCTCAAGCAAGCTGCCGAACAGCAGGATGGTGAGGGAGATGGCGATTGCGCCGTCAACGGTGTCGGATCCGAGCATGCCCGTGACAGGTGCCATGAAGATATCCCACAGACCCTGCGGGTTGGATTCGACTACATGGTAGGTGCCGGCAATGGCGTCGCCCTCTTCGGTGAGGTCATACGCGCCGCCCGGAACGAACCAGGTAAGGAGTGCGATGATGCCGATGATCACGAACAGGATCACGTAGGTGTTCGGCATCTGGAACTTTTTCTTTTCTTTCTTCTTTTCAGTCTTTGCTTCCACTTGCTCTGCCATGGAAGCCCCTTTCTCTGCGTGGGCCCTTCAGCCCGATGTATAGGATGGAGGCGCACGCCCGGACAAGGGCGCGCAAGGACGCGGCATTCCCAGAATTCGAAGGGTGTAAGAATTCGGGACCCCTTATGCCATCAGTCTCGGCGCCCTCGCGCCCTTTCTCGGAAGTGCGCAAGTCGCGTGACGCTAGGCCCGCTCGGCGGGGCCAGGGCGCGATCCAGCAGCACGCCCGGCCCGCTTCGCGGCATCCCTTACGCTACACGCGGGGGATGTAGAGGTTGCCCAGGGTGGCGGCCATGATGGCCTTGATGGTGTGCATGCGGTTCTCCGCCTCCTCGAAGCAGACGGAGTGCTCGCTGTAGATCACGTCGTCGGTGCACTCCATGGCCTCGATGCCGTGCTCCTCCTTGATCTTGGCGGCGTACTCGGTCTCGGCGTTGTGGAAGGCCGGCAGGCAGTGCAGGAAGATCCAGTCGGGGTTCTCGATGTGGCTCACGAGCTCGGCGTTGACCTGGTAGGGGCTCATGAGGCGCACGCGCTCGGCGAACTGGGACTCCTCGCCCATGGCCGCCCACACGTTGGTGTACACCGCGTCGGCGCCGCGCACGGCGTCCACCGGGTCGTTGGTCACGCGGATGGTCGCGCCGGACTCGGCGGCGAACTTCTGCGCGAGCTCGACGATCGCCGGGTCGGGCTCGAGCTCGGCCGGGGTGGCGTTGACGTAGTTCACGCCCAGGATGGCGGAGGTGATCATGAGGGAGTTCTGCACGTTGTTGCGGCCCTGTCCGCAGTAGGCCAGCGTGAGGCCCTCGAGCTTGCCGAAGTGCTCCTTGATGGTCATGAAGTCGGCCAGCATCTGGGTGGGGTGCTCGCGGTCAGTGAGGCCGTTCCACACGGGCACGCCGGAGTACTCGGCCAGCTGCTCGACGTGCTCCTGCTTGAAGCCGCGGAACTCGATACCGTCGAACATGGAGCCCAGGACCTTGGCGGTGTCCTTGACGGTCTCCTTCTTGCCGAGCTGGATGTCGCCCTTGCCGAGGTACTCGGGGTGGGCGCCCAGGTCGATGCAGGCGGTGGTGAAGGCTGCGCGGGTGCGCGTGGAGGTCTTCTCGAAGAGCAGCGCGATGTTCTTGCCCTCGAGGTAGTGGTGCGGGATGTTGCGCTTCTTGAGATCCTTCAGGTGCTCGGCGAAGCCGATCAGCCACATCAGCTCGTCCTTGGTGTAGTCACGCGTGGAGAGAAGGTGGCGACCCTGAAATACCGATTCCGTCATGCGTTGCTCCTTTCGTCTGGATTATCCCGTCCTTATCCCCGACGGCATTGCCTTCAAACGAAAGGCAACCCCTCCTGGCAGGTAAGGCGTGCTCTAAACGCTTCTCCTGAAGCGATGTAGCCAACCTTGTGTGCGCCTGTGCGCTCGCCAATAGGAAGTGTTTTAGGTAGTGCCGCGATTGCGGCGGCGCGATGTGCGCCCTGCGGGCTTTGCGCCCAACGACGCTTAGTTTAGACCCCTGGTTTGACCCAGCCTATGGATGGCCGGACAAAACGTCTGGGAGCATTTTGTACGCATTTACAAAGCCTATGGCGCACCCTGCGTTTCATAAGGCGTTTTTATGATTGAGGGCGCGCAAAGGTTGCGCAAAGTTTTTGCGAACATGGAGCAATATGTGAGAAAAAGCGCTTCTGAGCAGGACTTTAGCAGAGTAGAGCGAACTAGCACTCCGGCTTCTCGCGACCCAAGAACACGAGCGTCAGAAACACCATCAGCTCGCGGTCACTCGCCTCCGGCATGCCCATGAGCGCCTTGATCTTTCGCAGGCGATAGCGCACGGTGTTGGGATGCTGGAACAGCTCGTCGGCAGCCACCTTCACATCGCCCAGCGCACTCACGAACGCCTCGGCGGTGGCCTCGAGCTCGGAATCGTTGGCTGAATCGTAGTCGCGCAGACGCGAGAGATACGTGGTGCTCGTGCGCACGAACAGGCGGTCCTGCTTGGCGGCGAGCGTGAACGCATCCGCCTGCGCATCGAACCACTCGAGCGATGCCTCTCCCCTGCTGCGCGCCAGCTCGAGCAGGGCGAGAGCCTGTCGCACCGTCAGATCGCCGTCGGTCAGCGGCACCTCATCGCCGAAGCCGCACGAAAGCGGGCCGATGGATGCCACCAGATCTTTGATAGCCGCCTTGGAGTTGGCGCCCACCACGTGCGCGTCGTAGGACACGAACAAAAGCAGCACGCCGTGATAGCGGCACGCAAACGCCGAATCCACATCGGAATGCTTGCTCACAAAATCGGGCAGCGCCTGGCGAAGCGCCCCCAGCGCCGCATGGAGCGAGAAATCGTCGGCACCCTTGCCCTCGGTGGCCGTGGTCGCGATTGCCACGCAACGCATCGACGAGCCCGTCGCGCCCGCGATGTCGTACATGGCGTGGCGCACGGCCTTCCCGTCGCGCCCCGCGAGCAGCGCATCAATCGCCTCGCTCTTGTTGGACTCCTGCTCGTCGCGACGAATCAGGTCGAGCGCCTGGTATGCCACCATCTCATGGTAGGCACCATCATATATATAGACAGGAACACCGAACTCCTCGCTCGCCTTGCGCGCGCGGTCGGTGATGGGCGGATTGTAGACGGTTTTGATGGCAATAGCCGAAACGCCGCGCGCCATCATGGCGACGAGCGCCGCGTCGGCCTCGTTGGAATCGCCGTTGGCAAACCCCAGGTTGGTCACAATAAACTCGCCCGGGACGTACACGTTATAGCCGTCGTATTCAGGGGAAACGTCCATGATGCCCACGTTGCGCACCGGGCGCGAGCCAGCATGGGGAATGGGCGCCAGAAGGCGGATGCGGCTGAACGCGGGCAGTGCGATGATGTCGGCAACGGTGATCATGGAGAGGCATCCTTTCCCACAAAAACATGCGTGTCAAATTGTAGCATCCTCCACCCGCGTCGCGGAACGCTCACTGGAGGAAGCCACAACCTGCGGCGATGCATGAGCGTGCCAATTATAGACATCTCCAATAAGTTCAACCTTGCGGTGGTATAATCGACAGGTCCAGCAAACTGATCCATGCACGTGTCGCATGTCGAATAATCATGCGTGTATTTGCGTGCTCGCATTCGGAAGCTGGAGCTGTCCCTTTCAGGGTTCATTCGGCTTCTACATGCGATACTCCTGAAAGGAGAGGCAATGGAAGGCCTGGCATCTCTTTCAACCATCGACTTCGTGATTATCGCGTTGTATTTCATCGTGATCATTGCAGTCGGATTCCTTGGCGCAAAGTTCGCAAAGACCAAAGAAGACTACCTGGTAGCAGGCAGGCGGCTTTCGTTCCCTATGTTCTTCGGCTGCATGGCGGCGCTTACGCTTGGCGGCGGATCTACTCTGGGAAGCGCCGAGCTGGGCTACAACTTCGGCTTCGGCGGCATCTGGCTCAATCTGAGCATCGGCGTCGGCCTGATTATCGCCGGCTTCCTCGTGACCTCCAAGCTGTCGAAGCTTCGCGCGCTCAGCGTGAACGAGGTCGTTGAAAAGAGCTATGGCCCGCTCGCCCGCATCTTCAGCGCCGTGCTCACGCTCATCTATACGCTGGTGCTGAGCGTCACGCAGGTCATCGCCATCGGTACCATCATCCACGGCGTGCTGGGCATCGACGCCACCCTTTCGATGGTGGCCGGCGGCGGCATCGTTATTCTGTACACCTTCGTGGGCGGCATGTGGTCGGTAACCATGACCGACATCGTGCAGTTCGTGGTGAAAACCATCGGCATCCTCATCCTGGCACCCATCTTCTGCATCACCGCGGCGGGCGGCTGGGACGCGCTCGTTTCCGCCGTACCGCAAAGCTATATGACGCCCACGAGCATGGGCTTCGACCGCAGCTTCGCCTACGTGGTGCTCTACGTTCCCGGCCTTATCATCGGCCAGGACATCTGGCAGCGCATCTTCACCGCTAAGAACGAAAAGGTGTCCAAGACCGGTACCATCTGCGCCGGCTTCTACTCCATTCTCTACGCGTTGGCCACGGTGGTCATCGGCATGACCGTGTTTGCCCTGCTGCCCGGCCTGAGCAACCCCGAGGACGCATTCGTGATCGGCGTGGCATCGTTCTTGCCCGAGGGCGTACGCGGCATCATCTTGGCGGCGGCTATGGCAGCTGCCATGTCAGTGTCGAGTGGCACCATTCTCGCTTCCTCCACCATCCTCTACAACGACATTTACGTGCGCTTCATCAACAAGAAGCCCACCAAGATGCACGAGGTCAACGTCACGCGCGTGTGCGCCCTCATCATTGGCGTCATCGTCATGGTGTGCGCGCTGTGGATCAACAACGTGCTCGCAGGCATCGACATCTGCTACGGCTACCTGTCTGGCGCGGTATTCGTACCGCTGGTGGCAAGCTTCATCCTCAAGCGCTTCAGCCCCAAGGCGGGTCTGGTTTCACTGGCAGTGGGCGGCATCATCGTAACCGCATGCTTCATTACCATGGGCACCTCCGGCTCGACCCCCATCGTTGCCGGCATGATTGGCGGCCTGGTTTCCTACATCGTCGTGAATATCATCGACAAGAAGAACCGCATCGAGTCGCCATTGAATGACGAAGAGCTCGATAGGCAGCTCGCCGAGATGGAAGCGGCCGATGCTCAAGCGCAGGCGGCAAGCACGCAGAAGTAATAGCCCGCGCCAAGCGCTCGACAGCTAGCATTCAAATAGCTGGAACCCAACGAGAAGGCCTCGCATCATGTGGGGCCTTTTCTGCTGCGCGCTAAAAGCTACTTCATGTGCATGCCGGCCATGCTGAGAGACGAACATTGCGCACCCGCTCCTTGCTCCTCCCCTGCTTCGATGTCGAGCGCTTCTCCATTCGTTGCCAAAACGCCCCTTTCGCCACCGAATGGGTGTTTTCGCACCCAACGGTTGCTTTGCGTGCCGTTTTTCGGCCGAACGCCCGTATGTGACAGGTATGATTGACGATGAGAATCAACCCCTCCCAAAGAAGGAGCATTCCCGTAACATCGCACCGCCAATCGCTCAACCGCGTCCCCGCCCTAGCGGGCACCCTCTTTGTCATCGCGCTCGCCCTGGGCGCCCTGGCGCTGCCGCAGGCCGCTTTCGCTAGACCTGCGAACCCCAACCTTCTGAGCGCCACCCAGCCTGACGGCTCGCAGGTGAGCTACTACGCCCACGGCGATGAGAACTTCTCATACCTCACCGCCGAAGACGGAGGCCTCTTGCAGCGCGACCCTGAGACGGGCGCCCTCTGCTACGTGATCGACAACGGCGATGGCACGTTCTCGCTCGGCGCGCAGGCGAGCGACGCGGCACCGCTTGCGAATGGCGCGCAGGCAAACGATTTCGCCACTGCGGAAAGCCTCGCTTCCGACGCCGCGCGCGATGCATACCAGGAGCTCACGGGTGCCCCGAGGCGATCATTCGACATCACGCCCTCGTTCCCGCTGCTCACGCGCAACGCCGCGAACGCCCTCTCGCTCGACCAAGAAACCATCCAGCTGCCGGACTCCATCCCCCTGCTCACCATCGTGGTGGGGTTCACCGACGAGCCCTATCGCGACGATTATGACTGGGAGCGCGAGACGTTTACCGGAGATTATTCCACGGCGAAGTTCTGGAGCGATGCCTCGAACGGCACGTTCACCTTCACGGCTGCGCCCGAAACGAGCGCGCAGGGCATGGACGGCAATACCAACCAATACGACTCTGCAAACGACGGCGTGGTGCACGTGTCGCTTGACATGCCACACGGCAGCTGGGGCGGCGCCGAGACTTACGAAGAAACGCTGAGCATGGCGGAGATGCTCGTTGCAGCGTTCGAAGCGACCGACGATTACGTGGACTTCTCCTCCTTCGACAAAAACGAAGACGGGCAGCTTACCACCGACGAGCTTGCCCTGAGCTTCGTGATCGCAGGACGCGAAACGTCATTCGACGCAGCGGATGTCTACCACAGCATATGGGCGCACGCCTGGGACATGGAC
The DNA here is from genome assembly GCA_963559755.1 of uncultured Slackia sp. GTDB lineage: Bacteria > Actinomycetota > Coriobacteriia > Coriobacteriales > Eggerthellaceae > Slackia. The sequence continues at coordinate 7,605 of CAUWMI010000037.1, forward strand.
AGCGTGAGCGCATATCTAGGCGGGGACTATTCCTTTGCCGCAGATGGCATAACCATGGCCAGGTACATCGCCATGGGCGAATCGCAGGGCTACAGAGACGCGGCCCTTGTCCAAAACAGCACCACCACGCTCACGCATGAGCTGGGTCACTACCTGGGCCTGCCCGACCTGTACGACACCGTAACCGGCAATGAGGGCGACACGTGGTCCGACTGGAAGACGTACGGCCTCTCCATCATGGACTACGGCAGCTGGGGCACAGATATCCCCATCACCTCCGAGAATTACACCGAGGTGACCTGGATTCCCACGAGGCTCGACCCGCTGTGCAGCTATCTGCTGGGCTTCGCCACGCCCATCGAGATCACCGAGGCGGGCACCTACGACATCCAGGCATCGCGAACCGATGCGGGATATCAGTCCTACATCATGCAGGTGCCCGGAACCGAAGACCAGTTCTATTTCATAGAGAACCGCATCCTCGAGGGCTTTGATAAGGGCCTGTGCGGCATCTACGGCGACGCGGACGGCAGCGGCGTCGAGGGCGGCGTCGTGGTGTGGCATTTCGATTCCACGGTATGGGACGAATATGTCCCATACAACCAGGCGAACGTGGCATCGCACAGGCCGGCGCTCATGCCCGTATACATAGAGCGATACAGCACGGTCATGGAAGCGATGAAGCCAGACCTGCGCTCCCCCTTCCGCTCGACATCCGCGCTCGCCGAGCTTGAGACATACGACGACCGTCTCAAGCGTTACAGCGAAACCGACCCCGACAACCCCGAGGCGCGCGAAGTGAGCGGCGTAGGCGTGTTCGCCACGACCGATGCGCAAGACCTTGCCACGTTTGAACTGGCGTTTTCCGACACGGCGCAGGACGACGGAGACGGGCTGACCGTGCTGTTCACCAACGACGTGCACGGCGCAGGGCTCGACCCTGAGAGCGAGGAGCTCACCTACGCGAGCGTCGCAGCGCTCGAGAAAGACGCGCGCATCGCAGCGGGCAGCAGCAACGTGATGCTGGTGGACGCGGGCGACGCGGTGCAGGGCAACGCCATCGCTACCCTCTCCGAGGGCGACATCCCGCTGCAAGCGATGCTCGAAAGCGGCTACGACCTCATGGTGCCGGGCAACCACGAGTTCGACTACGGCACCGACCGTTTCCTGGAGCTCGCGCAGCAGGCCGAGGAGGGCGGAGCCGCCTATATGGCCACGAACATCCGCAACAGCATCACCGACGAGCCGCTTCTGCATCCGGGGTGGATGGGCACCTGCCTGCAGGACGGCGAACTCGTTAAGGTGACGATCATAGGCATCACGACGCCAGAGACGCTCACCAAATCGCGCCCGTCGAACTTCCAGGACGAAGACGGCAATACCTACGTGGATTTCTATGGCGATGAGACCGGCGAGGCGCTCTACGAGCGGGTTCAGGCAACGGTCGACGCGGCGCGCAAGGCCGGTTCCGACTACGTGGTGGCCGTGGGGCACCTGGGCAACCAGGGTGTCACGCCGCGCTGGTCGAGCAAGGAGGTCATCGCCAACACCTCCGGCATCGACGTGCTGATCGACGGCCATTCGCACGAGCAGGAAAACGAGCACGTTGCCAACGCGCAGGGCGATGACGTGCTGCTGGTGCAGACGGGCACGCAGCTTTCGAGCATTGGTAAGCTCACGCTAAACGATGACGGATTTGACGCCGAGTTCATCACGGAAGACGACTACACGAAGAAAGACGCCGACGTGAATGCGGCGCTCAAAGAATACCAGGCCGAATTCGCCGACATCCTGAACGAGGAGGTGGCGGAGAGCCAGGCCACCATGCCGTGGGAGACCAACGAACTCATGCAGGTGTCCGGCATGACGTACACCATCGACACGTCGGTGCCCTCCGGTGTGGTAACCGATGCGTCGGGCGCCTTTGCGGGCGTGAATGGCGAGCGCCGCGTGAAAGACGTGATGGTGGGCGGCAAGCCCCTCGACCCCGAGGCAACCTACACCGTGGCCTCCCACAACTACCTGCTCATAGAGGGCGGTAGCGGCTGAGCATGTTCCAGGGATCCAAGATTCTCACCGACGAAGGCACGACCGACGTGCAGGTACTCATCGACTACATCCAGCGCGACCTGGGCGGCGTGATAGGCGAAGGCTACCTGGACCAGAACGGAGCGGGCCGCATCACCATCACGCAGGCCTCCGGGCCCGATGGCGATGGAGACGGCTCGGGCGATGCGGACACGGGCGACACCCCTAGCAACACCCCGGGCGGCGCAGGCGGCGACGCGGGTGCCGGTGACGGCTCCGATAGCGCAGACGGCAGCGATGCGAGCGATGACGAAAACGGCACCTTCGCCTCCACAGGGGATAGCCCCACCCTCATAATTGCATGTCTGGCGAGCGCGATTGCATCCCTTGCCGTCATTGCCATCGCTGTTCGTCGCGCCGCTTTGCTCCGCAGGCAATAGAGGGTTTTCGACCTCTTTCGGAAGGCTCGTTGGACCGGGGATGCTGCGTAGCGCCGACCCACGCAGTCGGCAAAATGTGGTGAAACCCTTCGTACGCGCAACATGCCCCGGTCACATGCCAGAAATGCGCTAGAATAGCGCCGTTTGAAGAAGAGCGTGAAACCCGAGAAAGGACGTGCCCCATGGCAACGCTGGACACCGTCAAGGAAATCCTGCAGGAGAACCTGGACATCGAGCCCGAGAACGTGAACGAGGATTCCACCTTCGAGTCGCTGGGCATCGACTCCCTGGATATGGTCGAGCTCATCTGCGAGATCGAGGAGAAATGCGACGTCGAGTTCGGCGAGCCCGAAGGCCTGGAGACCGTCGGCCAGCTGGTTTCCTACATCGAAAGTCTGTAAGCTTCGCGCCCTAAGCCCCGTTTCCCATGCAAAAGCGGGGCTTTTTTATCGAGATTTCATCCGCCTATAACGAATGAAATCAATTTGGAGCAATTATTTTCGGTTTTCTGGAATTTGGGAACAGCAAAACCGGTAAATACGGCAAAAACAAAGGCAATAGTGTTTGAATTAGACCGAAAACGCAGGTGTTCCTCAAGGCTAACACCAGAAAAACGAAAATAATTGCTCCATTTTAAAACGAACCTTGCCGCAACGCGCATCGTCGCCCGCAAATACGTCCCGATGCATCGCATGGAGCGCCTTGCGCAACGGCCTCGCATTACGAAAGAAGGAATTCTATGAACACGAAAGAATTCGCCCTCGAACAGCATGAGAAGTGGCAGGGCAAGATCGAGGTCATCAGCCGTGCCGAAATCAACACGCCCGAAGATCTGGCCGTAGCCTACACCCCCGGCGTTGCCGAGCCCTGCCTCAAGATTCAGGAGAACGTCGACGACTCTTATAAGTACACGCGCCGCGGCAATCTGGTCGCCGTGGTGACCGACGGCAGCGCGGTGCTTGGCCTGGGCAACATCGGCCCCGAGGCAGGCATGCCCGTCATGGAGGGCAAGTGCGCCCTGTTCAAGGCATTCGCCGACGTGGACGCCTTCCCGCTGTGCATCCGCAGCAACGACGTAGAGGAAATCGTGCACACGGTGGAGCTGCTCGCCGGCAGCTTCGGCGGCATCAACCTGGAGGACATCTCGGCCCCGCGCTGCTTTGAGATTGAGGCCGAGCTCAAAAAGCGCTGCGACATCCCCGTGTTCCACGACGACCAGCACGGCACCGCCGTGGTCACCTGCGCGGCGCTGATTAACGCTTGCAAGCTCACCGGCCGCGAGCTCAAGGACATCCGCGTGGTGTTCTCGGGCGCGGGCGCCGCGGGCATCTCCATCGCCAAGCTGATGCAGCGCATGGGCGTAACCGACATCATCATCTGCGACAGCAAGGGCGCCATCTATGAGGGTCGCGAGGGCATGAACGCCGAGAAGGCCCAGATTGCCACCTGGACCAACCGCGAGGGCGTGAAGGGCTCGCTCGCCGATGCCGTGAAGGGCGCCGACGTGTTCGTGGGCGTTTCGGCCCCGGGCGTGCTCACGCAGGACATGGTGCGCACGATGGCGGCCGACCCGATCGTGTTCGCCTGCGCCAACCCCGTGCCCGAGATCATGCCCGATGAGGCGCTGGCCGCCGGTGCCGCTGTGGCTGCCACGGGCCGCTCCGACTTCCCCAACCAAATCAACAACGTGCTGGCGTTCCCCGGCATCTTCCGCGGCGCGCTGGACGTGCGCGCGTCCGACATCAACGACGACATGATGGAGGCCGCCGCCTACGCCATCGCTGGCCTAGTGGACGACGAGCACCGCTCCCCCGAGTACGTCATCCCCGGCGCGTTCGACAAGCGCGTGGCAACCGCTGTGGCAGCCGCCGTGGCCGAAGCCGCCCGCAAGAGCGGCGTCGCCCGCCTGTAGCAGCTTTAGGCGCGCTGCCTTTCGCACCTGTACGTCGGGCGGCACGGAATCACCCACATCAAGTACGAAGGCCCGGGATTGGCTCCCGGGCCTTACTCATTTGCATGTGAGTTTACGCTGATGAAGACGGAATGGCGTTCGACCTGTTATCTCGTCGCGCAGGCGCACGGTGAATCCCACGCGGAGTTTTTGCCCGCATCATCGGCCGCGGCGCAGCCCGGGCAGAAGATGTCTTCAAGGTCGAACGGCGAGGCGAACTCTTTCTCGCGGCCCGTGGACAGGTCGACGATGGTTCCCGCCCAGCGGGTGACCGTCACGTCATCGGCGCACGTCACCGGTTCATCGGCCCTCAAACGCGCATCGCGCACGCAAGAGAACTCCGCAGTCTCTACCACGTAGGCGGGCACGAAGTCATCAGGCGGCTCAAGACGAGCTGACGCGGCGCCCTCATTTGCCAGCGCGACCGTAATCGCATCGAGCAAATTACAACCGTTGGCATAGGGAACGGTTCCCAGCATGGGACCGAACACCCGCGAGCCTTCGCCATCGATGTAGAACGTGCGCGCGTAGCGCTTACGCTTGCGATCGCGACGACGGGAATCGATAAGCAAAAGCACCATCAGCACGAGCCATGCCGCGACGAACAGCGAGTCGAACCGCGAAGGAGCACCAAGCATGCTCGGCACGAACCAAACGGCAAGCGATATAACGGCCACCACGATGAGCAACACGGAGCGCACAAGAGTGGGACGTTTCGAGGAGGAAATCATCAGCGACGCCCCCTTCCGCGCCCGCGCAGCTGGGAGTCGAGCAACGAGAGAGCGCTTCCCGCCTGCGCCGCAGCCACGTTGGCGGCTATAACGCCCGCAGCCACACCGGCAAGCCCGAGCGCACCCACCGCATGGAGCGCCGTCGAGGCAGCTTTAGATATGCCGCCAGGAACAGGCTCTTCGCCAGGTACTGCAGGAGCGGTGCCCAACGGGGTTTCATCCTGCGCGATGGAATTTGCGGCGTTCGATGCATCTGCGGGTGCAGCAGGCGCCTTGGCATCCGCGACGGGTTCTGCGGAATCCTTCGCCTGGGGTTGAGATGCGCCCTCGCGCGGTCCGATGGCCGTCGGGGTTGCGCCTGCACCAGGGGCTTCACTGGGGATATTGGTGTTGACGTTCAGGTTTCCCGGCAACGACTCGTGCGTCGAAGACGGTTTCGACGCGGCAGGCTCGTCGGAGTCGGTCAGGCCCGCATTACCGGGTGCTTCCGGCTCCACCGCGCCGCCCTCGTCGTCCGAGCCAGAAGGCCCCTCGGAATCACCAGGGTCGGTACCGGAATCCGGGTCGTCTGAATCGGGCTCATCAGGGTCGGGCGCATCGGGTTCATCGGTCCCAGGTTCCTCCGGCTCGTCAGGCCCGGGAGCGATCTCCTTAGGAACCAGCAGGCCATCGATATGCCACATGGTATCCCACACCGAATCGGCGCTTTTCACCACATACCACACCACGGTCTGCGTCTCGGGGTTGAACTCGATGCCGCCCCGCGCGCACGCCTCCGCGATCTGCTCCTCGGTGGGAAACGTCAGAATGCGCGCGTTGATGGCCTCGCCCGTCAGATCATAGAGCTCATCGCCGTACGCATCGCCGCCGAACTCGGCGAAATCGGATGCGTCGAACGCCTGGTCGATATAGATGCCCGGCGAATACACGCCCGTCAGAATCTGCTGGAGTTCCTCCTCATTCTGCGGGTACGAGTCGGTTCCCTCTTTGACCACGGCCACGAAAAAGCCCACATTGACATACGATTCGCTGGGCTCGCCATATGCGACCTGTGCACCCTCGTCCGGCACCGGAGCCGCGTACGCCCAGCCGCACGGCACCGCGCAACCAAGCGACGCCGCAAGCAGCAACGCACTCAGCAGCGCCGTCGCGCGCCGCGCACGAAGCCGTATGTTAGTACCCACCCCTGTCATGATGCCTTTCCGCACAACCGCCTTTGTCTATCTTTTAGTTTTTGCGGAACGTATTGTATCGAAGACCTCGCCGATTGGCACCGGATGCGCGTAGAAGAATCCTTGCGCCTCCTCAACCCCGAGGCCGCGGATGAAGCTGTCCTGCTCCGCCGTTTCCACGCCCTCGGCAACCGCCACAAGCCCCTGGCCCTTCACCATTTCGACGACCGAGCGGTACAGCGCCTTGGCCGAATCGCTCTCCACGGCGGCGGCGAGCAGCGTCTTGTCGATTTTGACCACGGAAAACGGCAGGTTCAGAATGGAATCGAGGTTTGCGAACCCCGATCCGAAATCATCCATGCAGAACTGAGAGCCGGCCGCCTGCAGCGTTTGGATGGCATCGCCCACCTCAAAGCCGTAGCGGGTGGAAGCGGTTTCGGTGATCTCGAACTGGAACAGCGCCGGCGAGACGCCCCAGCGCTCCATGATCATGAGCGTGTTGAGCCCGAAATCGGCCTCCATGAGCTCGACGGGCGAAAGGTTGATCTTGATTGCGTCGATGTGCGCCGCGGCAAGCTCCTCCGCATGCTCCGACGTAAAGCGGCACACCGCCTCAAGCTGCGCGCGACCCAGCTCGGCAATCAGCCCCTCGCTCTCCGCCGCATCGATGAACTCGTCGGGCGGAATGGCACCCAACGTCGGATGCTCCAGACGGCTGAGCACCTCAAAGCCGCAAAACCTGTTGCGCTCAAGCGAGCACAGCGGCTGGACGTACGTGCTCACCAGGCCCTCGGCAACCGCATGCGCAAGATAGCGGCGCACCTCGCGGCGGCGCCTGAACTCCTCGATGAGGCCGCGCTGCTCCTCAGGCACATCGGCGCCCTCCTGGAGCTTGTCGATGAGGAAATCCACGTACTGCGCGATGTCTTCCGCGGAATCGAAGGCCTCGAGCCCCGACGCACTCGCAACGGCAACCTCGAGCCGCATGGACGACCCGCCCACCTGCTGAGGCTTCGCAAAGAGTGCGGTCAGCTCCTCGGCCACGCGGCGCGACTCGCGACGCGAAAACGTCACGAATGCGAAGGCCGAGCCACGCACGCGATACACCTGGCGCGTCCTGCCCGATTGCACCGCCGCCCGCGCGCACAGCTTGATCGTCTCGTCGGCCACCTGCGTGCCGAGCAGCGCGTTGAGCATGGGGAGGCGGCGCAGCGTGACGATGACCACCGAAAACCTGCGCTTGCTTTTAAGGAAATCGGCGATATGGGCCCGAAACGCCGACGCATCGAAAGCGTGCGTGAGCGAGTCGACGAACTCGAAGGGGCTGCCCGCCGTGACGAACACCGAAAGCACCGCCATGGCGAACCCGAACGATGCCAGGCGGATGTGCGGGTTCAGCGTTTCAACAATCACGCATATGAGCACGATAATCGACGCGCACCACACCGCGGCGGCATCCAGGGTGCGCAGCATCTTGCGGTACGCAATCGCGTACACGATGCACATGACCGGATAGAACGCCATGCACAGATGAACCGCGAAATGCAGCGGGCCGGGCGCGAGGAGGCCATTGGAATCGACGTAAAACACCGAATCGGTGAACAGCGACGAAACGGTGGCGCACGTCGCGAGGACGAACGGAATGGATGTCAGCGCGATGCGCTCGAATCTGATTTTGCCGTCGCCGCGACACAGCGATGCGGTGTAGGCGAGCATGAAGCACGACGCGGTGCACTGGAGCACCGTCACCGCCGCTCTGAACGGGGCGGCCGCCTGCTCGATGCCCATGCCCACGACCACGATGCCGCGCGCCAGCCCGCACCCCACCAGAAGGGCGGTCGTTGCGAACAGGGCGACGAAGAGCCTGAATTGCCTGCCTTGCCGGCCGCGGCGGCCGAACGTGGCATAAAGAAAGACGAGCGAAAGGACCGCGATGGACGCGATATGGAAATCGGCGCTCGGACCCATCCGACCCTCTTTTCGTGTGTGGCATATGCGGACATGTGCAAAAGCTAAAGGTTCATTATAGGGTAGTTCTCCCAGTTCGGCGGGTAGATTCACCGAAAGACAGACCCTTACCGCACCGCCTTACCGCACGCGCGCAACAATGCAGATGAGCGTGGCCACCGCGAAGAGAGCGGAGCACCCGAACGCCGCATGATACGCCGCGCCGCCCGTCAGCATGGGCAGCCCCTCCACGCACATCACCATGAGAGCCGTGCCCACTGAGGCTGCCGTCTGGCGCGCCGCCAGCCCGAACGCGCTGCCGTCGGAGGTCTTCTTGCCCTTAAGGCTCATGAGACTCCACGACGTGAGCGGGCCGATCAGCGTTGACACTCCCACCGCACGGATGCCCTGCAGCGTCATGACCAGCCACAACGGCGTCGCCGCGTCCATGAACGCCATGCTCACGGCGCCCGCGCTCAAAAACAACCCGCCCACCATGGCAACGGGGCGCACGCCGATCTTGTCGGTCAGATACCCCGCAAGCGGATTCATGATGAGCGCCGCCACGGTGCCGGGCAGCAGCACCATGCCCGCCTCGAGCGCCGTGCCGCCGCGGAAGTCCTCGATGAACAGCGGCACCAAAAGCGTGATGCCCATGAACGACGCGCACAGGAAGCATTGCGCCCAAAAGCCTACGCGATAGGCGGAATCGTCGAAAATCGTCAGGTCGATCAGCGAATCCTCGACCTTGTTTTGCCGCACCGCGAACGCGAGCAGGCACAGCACGCCCACCACAAGCGCCCCCCAGATGAAGGGACTCGTCAGCGGATGCGACGATGCCTCGGAACACCCCATGAGAATGCCGCCGAAGCCCATCGTGCACAGCACGAACGAGAAAAAGTCGAACGACACTGAGAGTGAGGCGTCGTTGTGACGCTTGATCACGAACACGCAGAACAGGAGGATGACCGCCGAGAGCACGGCGAGTAGCACGAAAAAACTGCGCCACCCGAATGCGTCCACCATAACGCCGCCGATCGTGGGCCCGATATTGGGCGAGAATCCCATCGCGATGCCCGAGATGCCCATGGCCGTAGCCTTGCGCCCATCGGGAAAGCGCGTCATGGCGATGGTCTGCAGAAGCGGCAACAGAATGCCCGCCGCGATAGCCTGCACGATGCGCCCCGCAAGCAGCACCGGAAAACTCGATGCTGCCGCCGCGATCACCGCGCCCACAATAAAGATGACGATAGCGAGCACCGTGAGGTCCTTCAGACGGAAGCGCCCCATCAAATACGACGCTAGTGGCACCACAGCGCCCAACCCGAACATATACGCCGTAGTAAGCCACTGCCCCACCCCAGTAGCAATACCCAGCTCGCCGCACACGGTAACAAGCATGGCATTGAGGCCCGTCTGAGAAAGGTTGCCCAAAGCCGACGAAAGCACTACCACCGCAAAGATGGCATACGTCCAGCTCTTGCCAGATTTTATAAGCACGGGACCTCCCTCCAAAAAAAACCGCGGGCGAGCGAAAGCGACGCCCGCCCGATGGGCAATGAACCCTCAATCATCCGGTTTCCCATGCGGACTGGGGCGAGGGTGAGGAGATAGGGGTTCCTAAGGGGGAAGAGGAGGGGAAACTTCCCCTCCTCTTCCCCCTTAGACAAGGCTACAGCTCAAGATTCTCCG
>CAUWMI010000038.1:0-17322 GCA_963559755.1 uncultured Slackia sp.
CCCCGACCCATTCTGCATAATCTGTGCCGCAAAAACAGAAGCCGTTGGCAAGGGTTCTGCAAGGTTTTCAGGCTAGCATGGTGTTTAAGCGAAAGCGTAATTGGGCGCGCTGCTCTGCCAAAACGCGATGGCCGCAACGCGATTGCGATTGCCGCAGCGCGTCGACGCAATCGCAAAGCCTAAATCGCGATCTATGCGAGCGCGACCTCCTGTTGGGCAGCGCGCCCGATGCGCTTTCGCAGCATCGTGAATAAGTTGTGACGCATCCGCGGATGCTTGAAATACTGTTTGCGCTGGTGGGAAGGTGCTGCTATTATGGGCAAGTTTCCTGTTCCGGGCAGATGCCTTCATGCGACCCGGAACCGTAAGTCCAGAGGAGGTGACATAATGAAGGCTTATGAATTGCTGTTCTTCGTCGCACCGAACATCGACGACGAAACCCGTCTCGCAACCATGAAGCGTATCGAAACCACCATCGCCCAGGGCGAGGGCAAGATCGATAACGTCGAGGATTGGGGCAAGCGCAAGCTCGCCTACGAGATCAACGGCCTGAACGAGGGCAACTACACCCTCATCGATTTCCATGCTGATCCCGCCAACATCGCGGAGCTCGACCGCGTGCTGCGCATCACCGGCGCGGTGGTTCGCCACAAGATCGTGCATCGCAGCGACCGCGACTAATTGCGGCCGCCCATCGGATGGAGCGAATGCTCTTAGATGCTTCAAGGAATGAGGAAGAACAATGAGCATCAACAAAGTGGTCATATCGGGAAATCTCACGCGCGACCCTGAGCTGCGCCAAACGGCCAACGGCTTTCCGGTTCTGGGGTTTGGCGTTGCGGTGAATGATCGCCGCCGCAATCAGCAGACCGGCGAGTGGGAGGATTACCCGAACTTCATCGACTGCACGATGTTCGGTACCCGCGCCGAGAGCGTGGCCAAGTTCCTGACTAAGGGCTCCAAGGTGGCCATCGAAGGCAAGCTTCGTTGGTCCCAGTGGGAGCGCGACGGCCAGAAGCGTTCCAAGATCGAGGTTGTCGTGGACGAGATTGAGTTCATGAGCCGCGGTGGCGGAAACAGCGACGGCGGTTTCGGCGGTGGCTACCAGCAGGGCGGATACAACGCCGGCGGTTATCAGGGAGGCTATGGCGCTCCCCAGATGCAGCAGGCCGCTCCGCAGTACGCTGCGCCCCAGCCGGTTCGCCAGGCTCCTGCAGCGCCCCAGGTGGATACCTCCGTCTACGACGAGGACATCCCCTTCTAAGCCGCCCATCCGATACGGCATTTTTGGGAAAAGCATCGAAGCGATAATGCTTCGCACCACGCTCCTGGCAGGTGTCAGGATGCGTTAAAGAGAGGAAATCACATGGCTGAATACACCAAGCAGCCGCGCCGCAAGTACTGCCAGTTCTGCAAGGAGGACGTGCAGTACGTCGATTACAAAGACACGGCCATGCTGCGCAAGTACATGACTGACCGCGGAAAGATCAAGCCCCGTCGCGTTACGGGTGCTTGCGTCCAGCATCAGCGCGACGTTGCCACCGCTATCAAGAACGCCCGCGAGATGGCGCTTCTGCCCTACACGGTTCCTGCTGTGAGCGGCCGCGGCGATCGTCGCAACCGCTAAGGAGGCACCGATGAAGGTTATCCTGCTTACCGAGCTGAGGGGCAAGGGCGGCGAAGGCGACGTCGTCGACGTGGCTCCCGGCTTCTTCAACAACTACCTGGGCCCCCAGAAGATGGCCATCCTGGCCACCAAGGGCAACCTGAAGCAGCTTGAGCAGCGCAAGGGCAACATCGCCAAGCGCGAGGAGAAGCGTATCGCCGACGCCGAGGCTCTGAAGGCTTCTCTGGAGGGCAAGTCCATCTTCGTCGAGGCTAAGGTTGGCGAAGAGGGCGTGCTGTTCGGTTCCGTGACCGCCGCCATGGTCGCCGATGCCGTCAAGGCTGAGACCGGCGTGGAGATCGACCGTAAGCGCCTTGAGATGGGCTCTGCCATCAAGACCGCTGGCGCTCACACCGTGACCCTTTCCATCTATCGCGACATCAAGGTCGAGCTCGCTCTGACCGTTGGCGACAAGAAGGAAGAGGAGCCCGTGGCCGAGGAGGCCGTTGAGGCTGCTGAGGTCGCCGAAGAGGCTGCCACCGAGGAAGCCGCTGAGTAGCACCTCGCTCTCATAGCGTTACAACAAAATAAACCTCGTAGCCCATTGTGTGCTACGAGGTTTTTTATTGCCCACATAAAGGCGATGCGTTCGGTAATACTTTTGCCTTCATGAGGGGAGGTAAGGGGACGAAAGCGAGGAAGAGGCCGACTATATTCTCCGTGTAGTTGCCGCTCTGCTCTAAGATATTGGTTAAACTTGCCAGTACGTCAGTTAAACTAACGCATACATTGTTTTAATTTACGAGCGACGCGCCATCCGTCTCCCAAAGAGCCTGCGCGTCTTTTTGCATTACGCGCAAAACGGAGGAATCTTCTCATGGCGGAAAACAACGACAGGCGGAACCAGTCGCAACAGCAGTCGACCCAGCTTCAAAGCTCCACCGGCCGCCCCCTGCCCAGTAATATCGAGGCGGAAAAATCGGTGCTCGCCGCATGCATGCTTAATCCCGACGCCATTGACGAAGTGGCTACAAAGCTCACGCCTGAGAACTTCTTTCGTCCGGCGCACCAGCGTATTTTTGAAGGCATGCTGGAGCTAAACACCCGCCACGTTCCTATCGACCAGATTTCGCTCGCCGAGCGTCTTGCCGCCGAGGGGCAGCTCGATGCCGTAGGGGGTCGCGCCTATCTGGTCGAGCTCGCGAACAATACGCTCGCGCTTACCAACTGGAAAACCCATACCGAAATCGTCAAACGCACCAGCGTTCAGCGCGATCTGGTGTATGCCTCTGTCAATATCAACGCGCTTGCCTACGACGCTCCCGATGATACCAACCAGACCATCGAGGAAGCCGAGAAGATGCTTTTCAACGTCACGCAAAAGCGCGTGTCGTCCTCGTTCCAGAACATCACCGACCTTCTCACCCAGGCTTTTGACGAGATTGATGAGCTGGTAAATAACCGCGCCCAGATGGCTGGCGTGCCAACGGGCTTTGCCGATGTGGACAAGCTGTTCTGGGGCTTGCGCGGCGGCGACCTGCTGATTCTTGCCGCCCGCCCCGGTGTTGGTAAAACTTCGTTCGCGCTGAACCTCGCCACGAACGCCGCAAAATCGGGCGCCGCCGTGGCAATGTTCAGCTTGGAGATGGGTGCCAACCAGCTGGTCCAGCGTATTTTGTGCGCCGAGGCACGCGTGAATCTGGGCAAGCTGCGCCAAGGCGATCTTACCGAAGGCGACTGGAATGCCATCATGAACGCCGCCACCACGCTCTCGGGTCTGGAGCTGTATATCGATGACACGCCTGGCCTTACGTTGCTCGAGATGCGCGCCAAGGCGCGCCGCCAGCTGCGCGACAAAAAGAAAGGCCTGATCATCGTCGACTACTTACAGCTTATGCAGCCTCCTTCGAACCGCCGCGACGGCAACCGCGCCGTCGAGGTGGCCGAAATCTCGCGAGGACTTAAGGTGCTCGCCAAAGAGCTCAACATGCCGCTGCTCGCGCTTTCGCAGCTCTCCCGTGCTGTGGAGATGCGCGGCTCTAAGCGTCCGCAGCTTTCCGACCTGCGAGAATCCGGCTCCATCGAACAGGACGCCGACATCGTTATGTTCATCGACCGAAGCATGGACGAGGTAGAGGCCGAAAGCGAAGACCGTCCCGATCTGGGCACCGCCGAGCTCATCGTGGCCAAGCACCGTAACGGCGCCACGCGCGACATCACGCTGTCGTTTAACCCCGAGTTCACCAAGTTCGGCAACTATATCGACGCCTCGCAGCTATAACGCTGCCTCCCAGCAGGCCGCGTCTTTTGAGCATCGGTCGTTCCAGAATTGACCTGCCGCCTGTTTCCGTAAGTTCTGATTCGCTTGCCGGGCATGGCCGCCAAGCGTCGCACTCCGTGCTACACTCGCTTCATGGGAGCAAAGCTGACATTCATTCATTCGGGCGACCTGCATTTAGGGGCGCCCTTCAGGGGCCTGCGGGCCCTTTCGCCCGCGTGGGCGCAACGCCTCGTGCGTGCGATTCCCGAGGCGTACGATCGCGTGATTCAAGCCTGCCTGGACAATCAGGTTGACTTTCTTTTGCTGGCGGGCGATATGTTCGATACTGACAAGCCGAGCTATGCGCACCTGCGCCACTTTTTGCGCGGCTTGGAGCGTTTGCAAGACGCGGGGATTCCCGTATACATGATTCCCGGCAACCACGACCCATATCCCAATTGGCACGAGGTGACCTCGTCGCTGCCGCCCAACGTGCACATGGCAGGCTCGGATGCCCCGGAGTTTTTCGTGCATCGCGATGCCGATGGTCAGCCGGCATGCCTGATTGCGGCGCGGGGGTTCTCCAACCAGGCGTCAGACGGCTCCATCGCCGATGGCATGACCCGTGCGGCGGCCGAACACGCCTGCGGTACGGGGGCGCCGTTTGCGATAGGCATGCTGCATTCGGGTCTGTGGATGGATCCGTTCAAGGCGCCCGTGACTGAGAATAAGCTGCTCAGCGCCGGGATGAACTACTGGGCACTTGGGCATATCCATATGCGCTACGCCACCCCTGAGCCCGATCCCCGCATCGCGTTCTGCGGATGCATCCAAGGCCGCGACATCAAGGAAACGGGCAGTCGCGGCTGCTACAAGGTCACTCTTGAGGAGGGGCTTCCCAACAGGATCGAGTTTATTCCTACCGCCCAGGTCGAATGGGAGCAGCTGTGCGTGGACGTGAGCGGATGCGCCGGCGTGGATGACATCCTCGCCGCGTGCGTGCGCGCTATGTTCGACGCGAATGCGGCTGCCCACTGCGAGGAGATGGTTGCCCGCGTGACCATCGGGGGGCCTACCCAGCTTTATGACGTGCTTGCGCGCCCCGGCACCGTAGAAGAGATGCGCGTGGAGCTCAATGAAAGCTATCCGGCGTTTTACTGCGACGCCCTGATCAACGCCACCACGCCGCCCCTTGATAAAGAAGGGCTCGAGGCCGCCGGCCTTTTCCCCGCTGCGCTCATTCGCGCTGCCAAAAGCATGGCATCGCAACCCGAAGATAGCCGCGGGGGAAAGCATGCCCAATCCGGAGCCTCCCGTGATGATGCGCGGCTGCAGTACCTGCAGGAAGAGTTCGCGCAACGCGGGCTTGCGCTCCCGCGCGGCGTGGACGGCATGCTGGACGATTTGGCCGAGGGCGCCTGCGATATGGCGCTCGCCCTGCTGGATGGGAGGGATGCGTGATGGGCAAGTTCTATCTCAAGCGCATCCATATGCAGGCGTTCGGCCGGTTTTTTGACACGACGATCGGCCCCTTTACCCCGGGGCTCAACGTGGTGTACGGCAAAAACGAGGCGGGTAAAACCACCACGAGCGCTTTCATACGAGGTGTGCTGTTCGGATGGGAAGACGCGCGCGGATCGAAGAACGTCTACAAGCCCGCGTCGGCTGATCGCGCAGGCTCGCTCATATTCGAGAAGCGGAAGGCTGCGCTTGCGGGCAAGGCTAAGGCGGGGGATACCGTCGAGCTGTCGCGCGTGCGCAACGTGGACGGCCTGCAGGCCAAGCCTGAAGACGCGGCCCGTATCGTGGACGACATCGACAAAGACACACACGGCACCGTGTTCGCCCTCACAAGCGACGAGCTTCGCGGTTTGGGCGACGCGGGCGATATGACCTCGCGCCTGCTCACTGCCGGATCGGGTACCGAGGTGAGCCCGGCGGCGGCTCTGGCTGCCATTGACGCGCGCATCGCTACGTACACGAGCCGTGCGGCTGCTGCCACACACTCGTTTCCTAATTTGAAAAAGCAGCTCGATGCGTGTCGCGCCCAGCTCGCTGAGGCGCGCGAAGAGTCCGATAGGTTCAAAGACGAGGATCGTGAACGCCGCAATCTTGCCCGGCGTCGCCACAGCGTGGCGCTCGATTTGGCGGAGGCGAACGCCCGTATCGAAACGCTCGCCGCGCTCAAGGCGGATATCGACCGCCTATCTGGCCAGGAGAACGATGCGCTTCGCCTGCGCGACGAGGCTCAGCGCGAGGTGGATGCGGCCGAGGCGGCGGCGCAGGCGGCCATCAATGCCGGCGCCGCGCGCATGACGGCGGCCGACGAGGCTGCCATTCGCGATGCCATCGAGCGCGAACAAGCGGCTCAGGCACGTATTTCGCATCGGCTCGAGGCAGCGCAGGAGGACTTTTCCGACGCGCGCGCCCGCTATGCGGCGACCCAAGACAAAAGCGCGGCAGCGTCGCCCAAGCGCCCCCTGCTGCCTGCTATCGCGGTGATCGCTCTGGCGATCGCCGGCGCTGCGTGGGTGCTCGCGGGGTCGCGTATGGAGAGCATGGCGGCATGCGTTGTCGGATTCGTGTGCATGGCGGCGGCGGTCGTGCTGGCCGTTGCGATGGCGGCGGGGCTTCGTCCAAATGCCGCCGCATCGCGCGATGCGGCGGAGGCGGCGAGGCGTGACATGCTGGAAAAGAAGAGCGTGCTCGAATCGCGCGAGACGGAAGCGCTCGAGCAGGACATGCGCATCGAGGCGGTGTTGAAATCGGCCGGATTGTCCGAGGCGGGGCGTTCTTTACGCCGAGCCATCGAGCTGGTCGACGCCGCGCGGGCGGCACGTGTGGCACGCGAAGCCGCGGTCTCGCGTCTCCAGGAGGCCACGGCACGCCGCGACGCGTTTGCTCGTTCGGCTGAGGAGTGCCGCGCGCGTCAGCTCGAATGCCTGGAGGAGTGCGGCTTCAACTCCGACGCTTCCCCGGCCGAGGTTGAGGCTCAGGCGGCATCGGCCGATCAGAAGCGCGCTGCGTTGACCGAGCAGCTCGAAGCGTGCAATAGGCGCATCGGCGAGCTCAATCAGATTCTTGCGGCGGCCGAACGCGACACCGATCTGGATCTTCTTAAAACCGAGCGCGCCCAGATTGTTACGCGTCAACATGAATCAGGCGTCGAGCTGGCGCGTTTGCTTCTGGCCCGTCGCATGATGGAGCAGGCCGTTCGCACCTGGGAAGGCGAAAGCCAGCCCGAGGTGTACGCCCGCGCCTCGGAACTCATGGCGCTCATGACCGATGGCGCATGGGGAGCCGTGCGGGCGGACGAATCCGGCGCCGTGCGTGCGGTGGACGCCATAGGTCGCGCGTGGGAGCCGCGGCTGCTCTCGCTCGGCACCTGCCAGCAGCTCTATCTTGCGCTGCGCATCGCCCTTCTCGAATGCGTGGAGCAGGTGGGTGCAAGCCTTCCCGTGCTTGCCGACGATATTCTTGTGAATTTCGATGACGATCGCCGCCGCGGCGCCGTGCGTGCTCTGGTCGAACTTGCGCAGAAACGCCAGGTCATCGTTTTCACCTGCCATAAGGAAGTCGTCGATTTGATAGGCTCCTATGCCAAGGATTGCAAGATTTTGGGGTTATAATCAACAGGTTGTCGAGCGCGCGACGCGGCGTGCGGCGAAGCGGCGGGTTCGGGTTTTGAATGCGGGCGTTGGGCCCAAGGTCAGGACGCAGTTCCCATCCGCATCGTTTTCGCCAGCGGGCGTTCGATCTTAAAGGCCATGTGCTTTTTGAGGCCGCTTGAGGTTCAATATATGGAAGAAAGAGAGACGAACATGCCTAACGTGGTGTTGGTCGGAGCCCAGTGGGGTGACGAAGGCAAGGGCAAGGTGACTGACCTCATCTCCCGCGACTTCGACTACGTGGTGCGCTATCAGGGCGGAAACAACGCCGGCCACACGGTGATCCACGGCGATAAGAAGCTTGCGCTGCACCTTATTCCGTCGGGCATCATGTACGAGCACGCGGTGCCGGTTATCGGCAACGGCGTGGTGGTGAACCCGCAGGTTCTGGTTGAGGAGATGCGCATGCTGGAGGGCGAGGGCCTGTCCTGCGAGCGTCTGAAGATCTCCTGCGATGCTCACGTGATCATGCCCTACCATATCGAGCTGGACAAGGCGTCCGAGTTCAAGCTGGGTAAAAACGAAATCGGAACCACCAACCGCGGCATCGGCCCGTGCTATCAGGACAAAGCCGCCCGCAGCGGCATCCGCATCCAGGATCTGCTGGACGAGCATGTGTTCCGCATGAAGGTGGAGGCGGCGCTCGAGGTGAAGAACGCCATCCTGGAGAAGGTGTACGGCAAGCGCACGTTCACCGTGGATGAGATCTGCGACGCGTATCTGCCTTACGCCGAGGTCATCCGTCCCCACATGGCAGAAACCGCGCAGCTTCTGAACAACGCGCTGCGTGAGGGCAAGCATATTCTGTTCGAGGGCGCGCAGGGCACGCTGCTCGATATCGACCACGGCACGTATCCGTTTGTGACCAGCTCCTCGTGCTGTGCAGGCGGCGCGGCTACGGGTTCCGGCGTGGGTCCTGCCGCCATCGACCGCGTGCTGGGCATCGAGAAGGCCTATGTCACACGCGTGGGCGCCGGTCCTTTCCCCACCGAGCTGATTTATCCCGAAAACGGCGGCGAGGGCCAGGACGCCATCGACGGCGACCTGATGTGCGCCGAGGGCCACGAGTACGGCGTGACCACCGGGCGCAAGCGCCGTTGCGGCTGGTTCGACGCGGTTATCGCCCGCTATGCCGCAGAGGTTAACGGCCTGACCGATATCGCACTCACCAAGCTGGATGTGCTCTCGGCGTTCGACGAGCTCAAGATTTGCGTGGCGTACGAGTGCGACGGCAAGACCTACGATTATTTCCCCATGCAGCAGAGCGTGCTGTTCCATGCCAAGCCGGTGTATAAGACCATGCCGGGCTGGAAGGGCCAGGACATCACCAAGGCCACGTGCTTCGAGGAGCTGCCGCAGGCGGCGCAGGACTACGTGCACGAAATCGAGCGTTTGAGCGGCGTGAAGGCAACCATCATCTCCGTGGGTCCGGATCGCGATCAGACCTTTATGAGGGGTTGGTAAGGGGTTCCGCCGTTCTGCCGAACGGCGGCCTACCTGCCGCTGCGGCCGAATCTGGCGGCCGGCTTGGCTTTCACTCGTCGCTCACGTAGCGCTGCTACGCTTCCTGACCGCTTTGCGTTCAGGAAAGCACCCTCTCGGGTGCTAAAGTTTGGCACTGAATATGCCACTGGCATATTCACCAAGCCAATCCGACTCGCCAAATTCGCCCTCGCTGACTTTTCAGCGACCTGACAGACAAAACCTTTCCTCTCGGTGTTCCGATGGGTTGGAAGGAGATTAGTAAATGAAGGTTTCTCTTAAGTGGCTGTCCGAGTATGTGGATGTGCCCTCTGATATTAAGGCGTTCTGCGACAGGCTCGACCTTACCGGTACGGGCGTGGAAGGCGTGGAGCGCACCGGCGACAACTTCGACGGCGTGGTGGTGGGCCATGTGCTCACCTGTGTCGAGCACCCCGATAGCGACCATATGCATGTTGTGACCGTGGACGTGGGCGCGGGTGAGCCCGTGCAGATTGTGTGCGGTGCGCCGAACATCGCGGCCGACATCAAGGTGCCGGTGGCCACGGTGGGTGCGGTGCTGCCGGGCGATTTCAAAATCAAGAAGTCCAAGCTGCGCGGCGTGGCCTCCAACGGCATGTGCTGCTCCAAGCGCGAGCTGGGCATGGGCGCCGATCACACGGGCATCTGGGTGCTGCCCGAGGATGCTCCCACCGGTATGCCCATCGCCGACTACCTGGACCAATCCGACACGGTGCTCGACCTGGAAATCACGCCGAACCGCCCCGACAGCCTTTCGATCACGGGCTTCGCGCGCGAGGTGGGCGCGATGTACCAGCAAGATTGGAACGATCCTACCGCTGAGATGGCGGCCAAGCTCGAGCTTAATGCGGAAGGCCCCGCGGTCGACGAGCTTGCAACCATCGAGATCGAGGACTACACGCGCTGCCCCCGCTACACCGCGCGCGTGATTCGTGGCTGCAAGGTGGGCCCCAGCCCCGACTGGATGGTCGAGCGCCTTGCCGCCATCGGCCAGCGCTCCATCAACAACATCGTGGACGTGACCAACTACATCCTGTTCCTGCTGGGTCAGCCGCTCCATGCGTTCGACCTGGCCAAACTGCAGAACGAGCAGGGCGTCGCTCACATCGTGGTGCGCGCCGCCAACGAGGGCGAGAAGCTTGTCACGCTCGACGGCGAGGAGCGCGAGCTCACCGAGGACATGACCGTCATCTCCACGCCTGAGCAGGGCGCGGTGGCACTCGCGGGTGTCATGGGCGGCCTGGACACCGAGGTGACCGAGGAAACGGTTGACATCCTGCTGGAGGCTGCGGCCTTCGAGGCGGGTCGCACCAGCCGCACCAGCCGCAACCTGGGCCTCATTTCCGAGAGCTCCATGCGCTACGAGCGCGGCGTGGACGACAACGGCATCGAGGCGCGTTCCGCCGCCGCCGCTGCCCTCATCGCCGAGGTGTCGGGCGGCACGGTGTGCCACGCTTCCGGCAACGATGCGGGCATCGTGGACGTGTGGGGCAAGAAGACCGAGCCGTACGACCTGCGCTTCCGCATCGACCGCTTCAACAAGATGATGGGCTCGGACATTCCGGTCGAGTTCATCGAAGACATCCTGACCCGCCTGGGCTGCACCGTGAGCGCGACCGACGACGCCGGCGTGCTTGCCGTGGTGGCGCCCACGTTCCGCCCCGACCTCGAGCGCGAGATTGACCTGTACGAGGAAGTGCTGCGCCTGTGGGGCATGGACCGCATCGAGTCCACGCTTCCTGGCGGCCCGGGCCGCGTGGGCACGCGCAGCGTCGAGGAGCTCAAGCTCGACATCGTCAACGACGCCCTGCGCGCGAGCGGCATGAACGAGACCATGACCTACTCGTTCGCCATGCCCGACGACCTGGAGCGCCTGCGCATGAAGGAAGACGGCCTGGGCGAGCCCGTGGAGCTGATCAACCCCATGAACGCCGAGCAGTCCGTTCTGCGCCGCACCATCATCCCCGGCCTGCTGCGCAGCGTGGCGCACAATCAGGCACACGGCGTGAAGAACATCCAGCTCTACGAGATCAGCCGCACCTTCCATGCTGCCGAGGGGCGCCAGCTGCCCAAGGAGCGCCAGAAGGTCGCCGGCGTGCTGGTGGGTTCCATGCACGACGATGCATGGAACGCTCCCGCCGTGGCCTTCGATTTCTTCGACGGCAAGGGCGTGGTGGAAAACCTGGTGCGCGAGCTGGCAATTCCGAAGTTCCATGTGAAGCCGCTTTCCGCTGAGGATGCGCCGCACCTGCAGCCGGGTCGCGCCGCGCAGCTGCTTTCCGGCGGCATCGAGCTGGGCTGGCTGGGCGAGATTCACCCGCTGGCGTTGGATGCCTTCGACGTGCAGGGGCCGGTCGTGGCCTTCGAGCTCGATCTGGCTGCGCTCATCAAGGCCAGCGAGCCCGCGCGTCCTTATGTGGATGTGCCGCAGTTCCCGGCGGTTGCCATGGATGTCGCGTTCGTGGTGGATGAAGCCGTGACCAACGAGCGTCTGTGCCAGTGCATGAGCTCCGCGGGCGGGAAGCTGCTCGAGGACGTGCGCCTGTTCGACGTGTACCGCGATGCCGAGCGCGTGGGCGAGGGCAAGAAGTCCATGGCGTATGCGCTCATGTATCGCGCCGCCGACCGCACGCTTACCAGCGAAGAGGTCGAGAAGGCTCACGCCAAGCTGGTCAAGAAGGTGTGCGCCGCCACCGGCGCCGAGGTGCGCGGGTAAACGCTTCCGTTGATTTTGCGGCGGCCCGTAACGCATGGGTCGCATAAGAAAGGTCCGCTTCGTGCGGACCTTTCGCGTTTCTGGGAGGGGATGGTATGCCGTGCGCTGCGGGCCTTACAGGCGCGCTTGATGCATGAGGCAGCTGGCCATGTGGAGGCGCGCAAGCACGTCGGCGGGCGTCATATCCTGGTAGCGCGCCACCTGCTCGATCACGAAGGCAGCGTTGCACTTGAGGAAGTCGTCGGCGGCGATTGACGGCACGGCGCCGCCGCGTCCTTCCTTCTCGCGCGCGAAGCGGTAGGCGATAAGTCCCAGCGTGCCGGAGGTGAAGTACTCGATGACCTCGCGCGTGGGCTCGGGAAGCTCCGCCTGGCCGGGCACGAGCAGCGCGGTCCACATGCCTACGATGGTGCGCTTGGCCTCTTCGGCCACCATGTCAAGCCCGCCGCGGTCCATGATGAGCGACAGGCGATAGAGCTCGTTGGCCTCGCTCAAGCGCTGCGACGGCGCGTCCTCGATGCCGCAGGCGAGCTCGAAGATCATGCCGGGGATGTCGCGCTCAACCAGAAGCTCGCGCTCGATGGCCTCGTGCAGAAGGGCGTCGAGGCTATCGAAGTGATAGTAGAACGTGCCACGGTTGCATTGAGCCTGCTCGACCACCATGCCGATGGTGATCTCGCTCAAGCGGTTCTCTTCGAGCAACGTCCAGAACCCGTCCAGGATGCGTTGGCGCGCCTCGACGGAATTGGCGTCTTTCTTTGGCCTCGCCATTATGCCTCCTCGGGTTGTGTCTGGGCGCCCTCACTGCCTGCGAGCGCGTTCATCACCAGCATCTGCAGGCGGTTCTCCACGTTGGCGAAGCTCACGTCAGGGTCGTAGTCGAGCGGCAGGATCTGTGCGTCGGGGTACATCTCCTTGAGGCGCTTTGCCACGCCGCGGCCGCACACGTGGTTGGGCAGGCACCCGAACGGCTGCAGGATCAGGAACGTGCGGCAGCCGTGTTCCGCGTGATGCAGGATCTCGCCGGGAATCAGTACGCCCTCGCCCGCGTCGAACGTGTGGTGCATGATAGGGTCGCTTGCCACCACGAGCTCGTCCATGCGCACGGCGGGCGTGTACAGCGGGTGGCGGCACGCAATCTTGTCGCACATGCTGTGCGCGATGTCGAACACCTTGTTGGCGATGGCGTTCCACGCCTTCTGCTGGAAGGGCAGGGTCACGTGGAACTCCTTGGCCTGGGCGTCTTTGTAGAAGTACGTCTTGCGGATGACGTCGGTCATGCGCGCCTCGATGATCTCGAGGCCGTTCTTCTCCAGGTATTCCTCCACGTCGTGGTTGGCGCCGGGGTGGAAGTTCAGCAGGTATTCTCCCACGATGAGCACCGTGGGGCGCGGGTTGGAGCGGTCATATTTCACGCTCGCCATGCGCTCGATGCCGCGCGCGAAGCCCGCCCGAGCACCGCGCAGGCCGCGCGAGTCCAGGCCGCCTATCAGCTCGTCCATCGCGTACTCGAACGCCGCGTCGGAGGCGCCGGGGTCGAGCTCGTAGGGGCGCATCTTGCGCACGAGCTCTTCCAGCACGTCGATCATGGGCAGGCATCCCGCGATGCAGATGGCGGTGTAGGCGTTCATCTTGAAGCCGGGGTGCTGGTTGTGGGTGTCGGTGTCGTCGTTGGTGATGATGGGCACCTGGGCGTATCCCGCGTCGTCGAGCGCCTTGCGCAAAAGCGCCGCGTAGTGCGTGAGGCGGCAGTCGCCCACGTATTTGCCGGTTGCCACGGCCACGTGGTCAAGGTCGTACTTACCGCTTTCGAGTTCGGCCAGCGCCTCGCCGATCACAATCTGCGCGGGGAAGCAGATGTCGTTGTGCACGTACTTCTTGCCCAGGCGAATGGCCTCTTCTCGTCCGATGGGCAGCGGCACCGTGCGGATGCCCTGCTTGGCGAACGCGCTCGCCATCAGGCGGCTGAACGCGTGCGAGGTGTTGGGCACCAGCACCACTTTGTCGGCGCGGTCGGCCTTGGTGAACTTGACGGGGTAGGGGTCGGCCAGCTCGTGGGTCTCATGCGTGGGGGCGCTCGCGGATGCGGAACCGGGCTCGTTGCCCGAGTGCGCGGCAGCGTCGGCCGCTGCGGTAGCTCGCCCGGCTTCGTCGGTTGCGGCGGCTCGCCCAGCTTTGTCATCTGCAGCAGCTTGTTCGGCTGCGCCGGCATCGCCCGCGCCGGCTTGGAGTGTCTCCTGCGCCTCCATCTCGCGGCGCATGTCCACCGTTTCCACGAAGGAGCGCACGCGGATGCGCAGCGGGCCCTGGACGTCGCTCTCGTCCACCTTCAGGATGAGCGGCGTCTTGCCCGAGACCTCGCGCATGATGCGCACAATTTCGTCGGACAGGTACGCGTCGTGGCCGCAGCCGAAGCTCACCAGCTGCACGAATTCCAGCTCGTCGCGCTGGGCGGCAAGCACGGAGCAGCCCAGCATGCGGGCATGGTAGTTGTTCACGATATCCAGTCGGCTGTTGTGCAGATCCACCTCGGTGGCGCCCGGAACGGCGTCGGGCGGCAGCACCGGCAGGCCCATCTCGGCGAATATCTCGGGCAGCTCGTGGTTCACCAGCGAGTCGTTGTGGTAGGGGCGGCTTGCCAGGATCACGGCATAGCGGCCGCGCGCCTTGGCCTCGGCGATGGCCTCGCCGCCGGCTTCCAGCAGTTTCGTCCTGAATGCGTTCTGCGCCGCATCAGCGGCCTCGATTGCCTGCTGCGTGAGCGCGGGCTCCACGCCGAACTGCTCGCTCATCCACGCGCACAGCTGGCGCTCGCGGTCGGCGTCGGTGTACCAGTGGAACAGCGGGTCGTCGAACTCCACGCCAAAGCGGCGCTGCGGGTTGTCGGAGTTGCGAATCACCATGGGGTAGCCCTTCACCACGGCGCACATCGACTCGCTCGATTCCTGCATGTTCTCGGAGGGCACGGTGGTGATGATGGGCATGAAGATGCGGTCTACGCCGGCGCGCGCCAGGTCGCGGATGTGCCCGTGCACCAGCTTGGCGGGGAAGCACACCGTGTCGGAGGTAACCGAGGGCAGGCCGCTTTCGAAGAGCGCACGCGTGCTTTCGCGCGAGAGCTTCACGCCAAAGCCGAGGCTCTTCCAGAAGGTGGTCCAAAACGGCATCGTATCCCAGAAGCTCAACACGCGCGGCAGACCGATGGTGATGTCGCGCGGCTCGCACAGCCGGGGCGCATCGTAGTTAGCAAACAGAAGCTCGCGGCGCGTGTCGAAGAGGTTCGGGGCGCTGAAGCGCTGGTCCATGGCCGCCTTGGCGGCATCGCGCACGGCGGCATCTTTGGGGTCGCCGATCACCTCGCCGCGCGGGCAGCGGTTACCCGTGACCCATTGCGTGCCGTCGGAGAACGTGACCAGCGTGCGGTTGCAGTGGTTGGCGCAGAACGGGCAGGGCAGGTTGGACTGCTGTGTGTAGAAGAAATCGTCCAGCGCGTGCAGGCCGATGAACGTGGTGGTGTAGGCATCGGGGCCGCCGTTTTTCTCCACGAAGCGTTTGGTCAGAAGCGCAGCGCCGATGGCGCCCATGAGCCCGGGGAAGGGCGCGCGAATCACGTTCTTGCCAATGTAGAGCTCAAGCGCGCGCAGCACGGCATCGTTGTTGAAGGTGCCGCCCTGCACGATCACCTTGTCGCCCAGGATATCGGTGTTGGGGATGCGCACCACCTTGGTGAACACGTTTTCGATGATGGAGCGGCAGAGCCCCGCCATGATGTCCTCAGGCGTGCGGCCGTTGCGCTGCTCGCTCACGATGGAGCTGTTCATGAACACGGTGCAGCGGCTGCCCAGCTGCGCGGGCGATTGCGATTCGAACGCCGCCTGGGCAATCTCGCGCGTGGGGATGCCCAACGTTGAGGCGAAGTTCTCCAAAAAGCTGCCGCAGCCCGAAGAGCACGCTTCGTTGACCACGATATCCGAAATGATGCCGTCGTCGAGCCAGATGGCCTTCATGTCCTGCCCGCCGATGTCCAGGATGAAGCTGGCATCGGGCACGTAGGCGGTGGCGGCCGCGGCGTGGGCCACGGTTTCAACGGTGTGGTAATCGGCGTGGAGGGCCTGGCTGAACATGAGATCGCCGTAGCCGGTGGTGCCGCATGCGATGATGGTGAGCGTCACGCTGTGGGCGGCGTAGCGGTCGCGCATCTCGATGAGCGCGTCGCGCGCCACGTCGAGCGGCTGGCCCTCGTTGGGGGCGTAGAACTCGTCCACGAGCTCGCCGGCCTCGTTGATGAGGGCGAACTTGGTGGTAGTGCTGCCCGAGTCTATTCCCAAGTAACAGCGCAGCACATCGCCTGGCTGGGGCTTGGGCGCATGGGGACGTCTCTCCTTGGCGTGGCGCTCTTCGAACTCGGCGCGTTCGGCCGCGGAGGCGAACAGCGGCGCTGCGCCCGTGGTGCCGTCGCCCTGGGGGCGCTCGGCGAGGGTGGCCTTGGCCGCTTCGATGTCGATGGGCTGCGCGTCGGCGAACATGCCCGAGAGCGAGTACGCCGTGCCCAGGGCCACGATGGTCTCGGGGTGCTCGGGGCGGATGGCTTGCTCGTCGGTGAGGTTCAGACGTTCGCAGAACACGCGTACGAGCGTGGGGTTGAACGTGAGCGGGCCGCCCTCGAAGATGACGGGCGGCTCGATGTCGAGGCCCTGCGCCAGGCCGCCGATGGTCTGCTTGGCGATGGCGTGCAGCGATGAGAGCGCAATATCCTCGCGCGGCACGCCCTGGTTGAGCAGAGGCTGGATGTCGGTTTTGGCGTACACGCCGCAGCGGCCGGAAATGTCGTAGACCGCCTTGCCCTGGCTGGCGAGCGAATCGAACTCCTCGGTGGGTACCTTGAGCAGCGTGGCGATCTCGTCGATGAAGGCGCCGGTGCCGCCCGCGCAGCTGCCGTTCATGCGCATGTCGGCCACGTCGAGGCGCCCGGTTGCGGGGTCCTGGCGGAAGAACACCATCTTGGCGTCCTGGCCGCCCAGCTCGATGGCGCAGCGCGTTTGCGGGTAGAGCTTCTGCACGGCTACGGCGTTGGCTACCACCTCTTGGATGTAGGGAGCGCCAAGCGCCTGAGCGATGTGGGCCGAACCCGATCCGGTGACTGCGGCGCGTACGGTAGCGGTGGGGAAGGCGGAGCGCACCTCGTCCAGCACATGGGCGACGCTTTCAGCCTGGCGGGCATTGTGGCGTTTGTATCCCGAAGCCAGGCGCGCACCCGTGGCGGTATTGAGCACCACGTATTTGGTCGTGGTGGATCCGATGTCGATGCCAAGGTCGATGGAGGCAGGGGGTTGAGTACTCATGGAACTCCTCTAAGAACTATATGCATGCGCTCAGCGTGTGCCCGCAATAGGGGCATCGTGTCTGTATCAATTGGTTATTTGAACACTATGTTGTATTAATTGCAACAATAAAGCCAATTCGGATTCGGTGAACGACAAAAACCTCTTAAATACGCGCGCACGACAAAATGTGCGCGTGCGATACGAGAAGTTCGATGGCGGTGCATGGGGGAAAGAAGAGGGTGCAC
>CAUWMI010000039.1:0-17063 GCA_963559755.1 uncultured Slackia sp.
GTGCGTCGGCATCATTTTCTATAGAGATGGATTAATGATTGCAAATACCCATAGGGGGTATATAATGCTTCAAAGATACCCCCTGTGGGTATAAGAGGAATGACGAGCGGCGAAGAACGGGAGAGGCACATTGGCTGCGAAGCAAGAGTTCAATCAGGTGGGCGTATCCAATCAGACCGAATGCGCCGAGGACGCTGCGTGCGAGCAGACCACATGCGGCGGTGTGCCGGAGCATGGTTGCTGCGAGTGCCGTCATAAGGATACCGAGCGCAGTGCGGCGTTTCAGGCTGACATCCAAAAGCGCTTGAACCGCGCGATTGGCCAGCTCAACGGCGTAAAGGCTATGATTGAGGACAACCGTTACTGTGGCGATGTGCTCACTCAGCTTGCCGCAGCGGAATCGGCCATCCACCGCACGGCGGAAATCATCCTACAAGATCATATGGAAACGTGCGTGGTCGAGCAGGTGCGCGCTGGCAACGTCGAAGTGGTGGATGAGGCTATGAAGCTGATAAGGAAGTTCATGTAATGAAGGCGACGTTCGATATAACTGGAATGACGTGCGCCGCCTGCAAGGCGCGCGTGGAAAAGGCGACTGCCAAGGTGGACGGCGTGGCCGACGTCGCGGTCAACCTGCTCAAAAACAGCATGGAAGTCGAGTACGCCGACGAATCGCCCGACGCGATTGCCCAGGTGAATGCTGCTATCTGCGCCGCCGTGGACAAAGCGGGCTATGGCGCTATGCCGCGCGAAGGCATGCTTGGCGGTGCTGCCGCGATAGCCGGGGACGGCATCGGAGGCGCTGGCACGTCGACGGAGGCATCAGGCGCTCCTTCGCCTATGGCGGCGCAGCAAAGGTCGAGCGAGCTTGCCGCCGCCAACGAGCGCCACATGTGCATGCGCCTCATTGTGTCCATCGTATTCTGCGTGCCGCTGTTCTACCTGGCCATGGGGCACATGGTGGGTGCGCCGATTCCTGCATTTTTCCAGGGAGATGCGGGCCTTCTGCCGTTTGCGTTCACGCAGTTCTTGCTGTTGCTCCCGGTGATATTCGTCAACTTCAAGTTCTTCAGCGGCGGCTTTAAGAGTCTGCTCCATGGCGCCCCCAACATGGATTCGCTTATCGCACTGGGGTCAACCGCCTCAACCGCGTATGGCGTCGCAATGCTGTATGTCATGGGCGTAGCGCTGGGCTCGGGCGACATACAAAGTGCGCACAACGCGTCCATGAACCTCTACTTCGATTCCGCTTCGATGATTTTGACGCTCATCACGCTGGGCAAATACTTCGAAGCGCGCGCCAAGGGCAAGACCACCGGTGCCATCGAGGCCCTTATGGACCTCTCGCCCAAGACCGCCATCGTAGTGCGCGGCGACGAAGAGGTTGAAGTACCCATCGAGCAGGTGCACGTAGGTGACGTTCTTGTGGTCAAGGCGGGCGCGCGTGTGCCGGTGGACGGCGTGGTGGTCGAGGGCTCTGCCGCCGTCGACGAATCGGCTATCACGGGCGAGAGCGTGCCGGTGGAAAAGGCCGCGGGCGATAGCGTGACGGGGGCCACCGTAAGCCGCACCGGCTGGTTCAAAATGCAGGCGCAGCGCGTGGGCGGCGACACTACGCTCGCGGGCATCATCCGCCTGGTGGACGAGGCCACGAGCACCAAGGCACCCATCGAGAAAATGGCCGACAAGATCAGCGGAATCTTCGTTCCGGCGGTCATCGGTATCGCCGTGGCGGTGTTTGTGATTTGGATGCTCGTGGGCGGCACGTTCCAGGCAGCGTTGACGCATGCGATCACGGTGCTCGTAATCAGCTGCCCGTGCGCGCTCGGCCTGGCCACGCCCACGGCGATCATGGTGGGCACGGGCCGCGGCGCCACGCACGGCGTGCTCATTAAATCGGCCGAGGCGCTCGAGGCCGCGCACGATGTGAAGACGGTCGTGCTGGACAAGACGGGCACCATCACGCGGGGCGTTCCCAGCGTGGTTTCGGTTACGTGTGCATCGGGCGTTGCCGAGCGCGACCTCCTCTCCGCAGCGTATTCGGTGGAGAAGCTTTCGGAGCATCCGCTGGCACAGGCGGTGGTTGCTTATGCGGAAAGAAACGCGGCGCAAGCGGTAAGCTCACAGGGAGAGGCGCCCTCTGCTGCCGCATCGGCCGAAGTGTCGAACTTCGTCCAGATAGCAGGCGGCGGCGTGCGCGCCATCGTGAACGGCGCGACATGCGTCGCGGGCAACGCACGTCTCATGAAGGGCGAAGGTGTCGAACTGGGTGCGCTTGCGCTGTCGGGCGAGCGCGCGGCGGATGCGGGCGCCACGCCCCTGTACTTTGCGCGCGGCGGCAAGGCGTTGGGCATGATTGCCGTTGCCGATGAAGTGAAGCCCACGAGCGCGCAGGCCATCGCCGAGCTCGCGAGCATGGGTGTGAACACCGTCATGATCACAGGCGATAACGAGCGTACCGCACGTGC
Organism: uncultured Slackia sp.; assembly: GCA_963559755.1. Taxonomy (GTDB): domain Bacteria; phylum Actinomycetota; class Coriobacteriia; order Coriobacteriales; family Eggerthellaceae; genus Slackia. The sequence continues at coordinate 2,469 of CAUWMI010000039.1, forward strand.
CGTGCAGCAGAAGTGCGGAATCGGTACGGTTATTGCTGGCGTGCTGCCCCAGGATAAGGCTGCCGAGGTGGCGCGCCTCGCGCAAGGTGGCCGCGTTGCCATGGTGGGCGACGGCATCAACGATGCTCCCGCGCTCGCTCGGGCTGACGTGGGAATCGCCATCGGTGCCGGCACCGACATCGCTATCGAGGGCGCCGACGTGGTGCTCATGAAGAGCGATCTTCTGGATGTGCCCGCTGCCATCCAGCTGTCGCGCGCCACGATGCGCACCATCAAGCAGAACCTGTTCTGGGCGCTGTTCTACAACGCCATCTGCATCCCCGTGGCGGCTGGCGCGCTCGGCTGGGCGGGCATCAACCTCAACCCGATGATTGCCGCCGCCGCCATGAGCCTGAGCTCGGTGTGCGTGGTGACGAACGCGCTGCGACTGCGCGGGTGGAGGCCGAAGTTCGTGCATGCGGGAGAAGCCATGCCAAACGGAGGAGCTGCCGCCGAAGACGGGGCACCGGTGCTCGCGTGGGGCGGCGTTTCGACCGAGGCATCTGATGGGTTCGACCCCAATGCCCCTGTGGCGGAAAACGCTGCGCCGGAAAGCCCGGCACCCGCTTCCCTCGATTATTCCCCGGTTGCCGATGGCATTGCGGTGAAGGAAGATAGCTTCAACAACTCGAAAGGAAAGGAAGCAACCATGGAAAAGACCCTGCATGTAGAAGGCATGATGTGCCAGAACTGCGTCAAGCACGTGAAGAAGGCGCTCGAAGGCGTCGAGGGCGTGACTGCGGCGAACGTCGACCTGGATGCCAAGAGCGCGGTCGTCGAGCTTTCCACCGACGTGCCCGACGATGCCCTCATCGCCGCCGTCGTGGAGGAGGGCTACGAAGCCACTATGGCGTAAGGCTCAGTTCCGACCACGGCAACAGTTGTGCCTCAATATATTCAATTTGGCTAAAAGCGGCGGCTGAAAGGTCGTCGTTTTTAGTAAGCTAACGCGTTGAGCAAAACACTGCTTTGATGAAACGTCAATGAACGGAGGAATCCAATGAGCGATGTATATGAGCACGAATTCACGTTCGGGGAGGGCATCCAGTCCGACGACGTGCAGATTACGTTCCTCGAAAAGGCGAATACCGCTGACAATTCCATCGAGGGAGTTGCTACGCGCGCCGAGTTCACGGGGCATTTCGCCATCGACGGCTACGTGCTGCAGTACAACGACGGCCGCTATGTGGATGCGGGCCTCGGTGCCGATTTCGACGAGTACAACGGCCCCACGCGTGCGTGGCTTTGGTTCTCCGCCCCGGTGAATGATGCCGTGAAAGAGGCGTTCGAGGGATTCTTCTCGGCCGAGTTCGGCGACGACCGCTTGCGCATGGAGCTTGACCCCGAGACGTTCCTCAAGTTCGCCGACTCTAGCGCCTGGGGTGAGTTCACCGAAGGCGGCGTGGAAGAGGACGAGGAAGACGACCTCTCCGGGTTCCTCGGATAGCGCGTAATCGGCGATTCCATCCAAGCGTTGTAACGCCACGCCTCAAGCCGCCTTCGGGCGGCTTTTTGCGCGCATGGGGTGCGGGCAACGTTAAGGAGAATGCGCCAATCTGCAGCGCCAAGAGCCCAGGAGCGTGGCGTTTTACGCTGGAGGCGAAGTTAGCGTTGCGCCCTCTTGCGGCGGAAGGCGAAGACGCCAATCGCGATAAGCACCGCCGCTGCAATAACGACGGGTGCGATGGCGACCAGGGGAATCGTGGCAGTCTGCGAAGCCGAGCTGTCATCCTCCGGCGCCTCGGTGATCTCGAACGTGGCGCGTGTGGTGCCGGAGCAATTCCCGATGCCCTCGATCACGATGGTGGCGGTGCCGGGCTCTACGTTGTGGCGGTATGCGACGGTGTAGTCAACATCGCGAGTGAGCTCGAACCCGTCGAGCTTGACGGTAGGGGCGGGGCAAATGTCCTCGCCCGTCTCCTCCTGATCGGGAATCACATCCACGGTGGCGTGCGAAAGGTCGCCGGGCAGGATGGTGAACGAAGTCTCAATGGTGCCCGTGTACGCGCCCTTTCCGGTAATGAGGACGTTCACGGTGCCGGGGTTCACGTTGTCGCCGGAAAACTCGACATCGAAATCTTCGCCAGCGCGCAGCGTGGCGTTGTCGAGCTTGAGCGTGACCGTGGGCGTTTCGGGTTGGCCGTCGTACATGATGTCCTGCAGGCCCTGAACGCGGGCGTGTTCGATGCTCACGGAGCCTTCGGCACCGAGCTGCTCCTGGTAGTTTTCGTAGGTGAGCATGGAGGGGGCGAGCTCGTTGCGCAGCGCCTCGGCAGCGCCCTCGAGGCCGCTTCGGCCTGACGCATCGGCGAACGCGGGCTGCGCCATGCAGACGGCAAGCGCGCATGCCGCGGCAATGCTCGCAAGCGATCGCAGCGCGTGATGATGCATGGTGCCTCCCTTCTGCCGCATATCATGTGCGCCAGGTGTCAAGACTGAGCGCCTGGCATCTCAATTCCGCATGATTATAGTGCAGACGTGCCAGCGGATGCATCCTGCCGCGCCAGAAGTCCACGAGTCGGCGTATGTGGGTGTCGCGCGGATTTCCCAAGGCGACGCGGGCACCACAGCGCAGCATGATATAGTGCCCCGGCTATGAATGAACAGAAAACATACCCCACACCCCTGCAGTATCTCGCTACCTCCATCAAGCGCGTGCCCATTCCTATCGGCGCGCTCGCTCTGGGCCTTGTGGCCCTGGGCGGCCTTTTGCGCCCGTATTGGGAGCCCGCCGCCTGGATTTTCGGAATCATCGCTGCGATTCTCTTGCTGATGTTGGTGGCGAAGGCGGTGTTCTTCCCCCGTATGGTCAAGCACGACCTGGGCAATTCCATCTTCGCGAGCGTTGCCGTGGGCGCGTTCATGGCCACCATGCAGATAGCGGCCCTGTTCGAGCCGCTTGCTCCTCAGGTGGCCTTCGTGCTGTGGGCGGCAGCGGTTGCGGCCCATGCCCTGTGGATTGTCTGGTTCACCTGGTCGTTCATCCGAAAATTCGACCTGTCGCAGGTGTTTCCCACGTACTTCGTGTGTTACGTGGGCATCATCGTGGCCTCCATCACGTCGCCGACGTTCGGTCTTGTGGTGCTGGGCCATGCCATCTGGTGGTTCGGTTTCGTCGCCTACATGGTCTTGCTCGTGGTGGTCACGTTGCGCTACGCCAAGCATGAGGCGCCTCAGCCGGCCAAGCCGCTTCTGTGTATCTACACTGCGCCCATGAGCCTTTCGCTCGCGGGCTATTTCGCCGTGTTCGAGCCCAATGTGCACGTAGCGGTGGTCATGGAGATTCTCGCCCAGGCGTTCTTCGTGTTCGTGCTGGTCAAGTTGCCTCCCATGCTCAAGCTGCCGTTCTATCCCAGCTATGCGGCGTTCACCTTCCCCTTTGTGATCACGGCCTCCGCCCTGTCTAAGACAGCTGCGCTTCTGGGCGATCCGGCGTGGCTGCATGTGCTGCTCATTGCCGAGACGATTTTCGCCACTATCATCGTGCTGTATGCCACGGTGCGCTATCTGGTGTTCCTGTTCAAGCCCGAGCGCGTTGCCATGGCCAATGATCTGGGCAACACGGCGCTTCCGGCGGGCACGCGCGATGCCTCCATGCGCGTGTTCTCGCCCCGCACTCGTCGCGCGCTGCTTGTGGCCGTGCGTATGCGCAAGCTGGCACGCCGCGCACGAGGCCGCGGATAAGTAGCCGGGGTCGAGCCCTATCAATCGTGCGCCTCGCTAGCCCGGGCCTTGGCCAATGGCGTGCGCATTCTCGAATGAACATTGATTGCGCGGCTTCTCCAAGGGATGTCTGGTGAATCATGTCGCGTGCGTATTCGGTGCGCACATATGTTGGCGCGCTGCTGTTGCCGTCCCACTCGCCTATACTTTTCACGAACCATCAACGGGCGACGGCCTTGTCGTCGCCTCATCGCGAAAAGGGGAAACCATGCATACCTACAAGACTCACGGCACCTGTTCCCGTGCCATTACCTTCGACATCCGCGACGGCCGCGTGCACGACGTGAGCTTCATGGGTGGCTGCAACGGCAATCTCAAGGGTATCGGTAGGCTGGTAGAAGGCATGCCGGTCGAGCAGGTGATTTCTACGCTCGAGGGCACCACCTGCGGATTCAAGCCCACGAGCTGCCCCGATCAGCTTGCCCAGGCGCTGAAGGAGGCGTCGGGGCGCTAGCCTCCGGCTGCCTCTAGGTCGAATTTAAGAGAACGATGCAGCTGGCCGGCGTGACAATCGCGCCGGTCAGCTTTTTTCTGCAGGATCTTTCGTCTCTACGCCCAGCATGTCGAAAAGCTCCTGGCGGGTATGGATGTCGAGCTTCTGATAAATGTGCCGCACGTGCGCCTTCGCGGTGCCGTTGGCGATAAACAGCTCGCGCTCGATGATGCCCACGGTCTTGCGCTGGGCCAAAAGCAACAGCACCTCTTCCTCGCGGGCGCTCAATTTGTACTTGCGTGCCGTGGCGGCAACGCGCGCCGCGAGCTCGTGCTTGCGCTCAGCGATGGACATTTCGGGAGCCTTCTCGCCGGGCTCGTCCTGCCGGTCGCTCCGATGCACCATCTTCACGCCCCAGTTGCTGGACAGCTCGCCCTCCGACATCAGAATCATCGTGGCCGCCACCACGGCGATGGCGCTTACGATGCTGATGAACACCTCGCCGTTGCCGCCGAGCAGGTTGAATGTGTGCGCGCCGTCGGTGACCCCGCGGCCGAGCATCATGAAAATCTGCCGGATGCCGCGCTCGATGCCAAAAAGCCAGATGGCCGACGCACCGTAGCGATAGCACAGGTTGGCCACGATGAGCATGATGATGATCGATTGCATGGTGTAGCCCGCCGACACACAGAAGCTGCTCGCGGCTCCGCCCATGAAGTTGAACGACGGGAGCAACAAGAGCGCGGCAACGGTGAGCGGCAGCGCCACGCGGTATACCAGCCCAAAGTCGAATCGCTTGCCGCGCGCCGCCACGCCGAAGAACACGGCCAGCGCGCCCACCACCGTGCCCGGCGACGAATGCGGGCCGAACGAGCCCTCGTACGATGCCATCTCCAGCATGCCGTAGGCGAACGCATACGTGGCCATGAGCAAGATGGCCTTCCACGGCACCGAGAGCTGCACCCATACCGTCGAAGGACGCTCCGATTGGGGCAGGCTGTCAAAGCCGCTGCGAACGCACAAAAGCGAAATGAGCGGCAGAAGTGCGGTCATGACGAACAGCCACGGGAACGCGAACCCGCGATAGATGTAGATAACCACCGCACCGGCGGCGATGGCGAGCGAATAGTACGATGCGACGCGCATGGGGTTCAGGCACCCGTACAGTTCGCTCCAGAGCAGGATGAGAAACGCGATGCCCACGCCACCCGTGAGGGCACCTATGGGCGCAAGCGGCCCCGCGAGTTCGGGGCGCATGCACGCCGAGAAGACGCATATCGTGGATATGACCAAGAGAATGCCGCTCGCTGCGTAAATACTCGGCTTGTTGAAGAAGGGGCCGATGCGCTTTGCCAGGGCGGCGCAGATGAGCGACACCACGATCATCGCCGCGTCAAACAGGTCGCGGTCCGATGCCCCGAAGGGGAAGTCCACGAACGATCCCACGAACGCGATTTCGATCCAGGCGCGATAGATTCCCAGCCCCAGGAATGCCAGCGGAACTATGGGGATGAATCCGAAGAGGAGGGATGTGCGCGTGCCGCCTGGTTTTTCCTCCGAATCGGCTTGCACTGCCTGGGGCTCGTCGAGCACGTCGCCTCGTTCGGGGGCGTGCGCGTCCGAGGCCGCCTGCATGCGGCCTGCGTTGGGTGCTTTTGTGCTTTCTTTGACGGTGCCTGTCATGAGATCCCCTTTGTTCCTCCCTCGCGGCATTGTAAAGGAAAATGAGAGGTCGCGCATGCGAGCATTCTTATGTCAAAACGAGTTTTCCCAGGTGAATGAGGGGGGGGTTATAAAAGGGGTTAAAGGAAATAGACCTATAAATTTAACGTTCGGGCGATGGCAAGGGGAATCCAGCTGCGTATTGTGGGACCTGCCTCTTGGGGAGGCGCGCTCCATGGATACATGGCGCGCGGCGCGTGGCATCGAGCTCGCGCCAAGGAGGGAGGCCGGCTTGCGCTGTGAGCGGCCGGTCGATTGAGGCTCGCGCCGATGCGCGCCGGGCCATAGAATCAAGGAGGAGAACATGGAACTCACTCGTCGCGATCTGTTCAAGTTCGGTGGCGTTGCCGCTGCCGGCGCCGCTACCGCCGGCATGCTCGCGGGCTGCGCGCCCAGCACCGCCGGCACGAGCGAAACCGGTGCCGCGGTGGCCGAGGACGGCATGCCCGCATTCTTCGCGCAGCCGGAGCCCATCACCGACATCGCCGAGACCAAGGAATTCGACATCGTGGTCGTGGGCGCGGGTGCCGCTGGCGTTCCCTGCGCGCTCGCTGCTGCTGAGGCCGGCGCGAAGGTCGCCCTCATCCAGAAGGAGAGCCAGGCCATCTCGCAGGGCAACACCTGCGACTCGCTGATCCTGGACAGCGCCGATCCCGAGGGCACGGGTCCCGCGGGTGTGGCCGCCGTCACCTCTTGGATCACCGAGCAGTGCGTGTGGCGCTCCCATCGCGAGCAGGTTGATCTGTGGGCCAAGAATTCCGGCGAGGCTCTGACCTGGCTGTGGGAGAAGGCCACCGAGGCCGGCTGCTCCATCCAGGACACCACCGCCAAGTGGACCAGCACCATCCAGACCATCGACGGCCAGCCCGTCAAGTACTTCGCGTTCGACTTTGGCCCCAAGCCCTACAACACCGGCACCGGCATGCAGGACCTGTGCGCCTACTTCGGCGGCAAGGACGGCCTGGAGATCTTCTACTCCTGCCCCGCTCAGCAGCTCGTCAAGGATGACTCCGGCAAGGTCGTGGGCGTCATCGCCGAGCTGGACAACCAGTACGTGCAGTTCAACGGCACCAAGGGCGTGGTCATCGCGACCGGCGACTACACCAACGACGACGAGATGATGGCCTACTACAACCCCGATATGGCCAACATGGACCGCAAGCAGCAGAACAAGACCGGCGACGGCCAGAAGATGATGGTGTGGGCGGGCGCCCGCATGGAGCCCGTGTGCGGCTCCAAGGTCCAGCACGACTTCGACGCCGGCCCGGGCTCCATGGCCGACATGCCCTTCCTGTGCGTCAAGGACGACGGCACCCGTTTCTGCAACGAGGCCCGCAGCGCCATGGCATACATGGGCAACTTCCTGACCAGCGCCGAGGACACCGGCTGGTACTCCCAGATTTTCGACAGCAAGTACATGGACGACTGCGCCGATTGGCCGGGCATGCTCTACGATCCCAAGATGATGGAGGCCTACATGCCCGAGGTCGAGGGCGAGAAGGAAGGCGTGTACACCGACCTCATCGGTACCTACGCCGCCGACACGCTCGAGGAGCTCGCCGAGAAGCTGGGCATTGACTCCACCAACTTCGTGGCCACCGTCGAGCGCTACAACGAGCTCGTGGAGAAGGGCATCGACGAGGACATGGGCAAGGAGGCCAAGTGGCTCAAGTCCATCACCGAGCCGCCGTTCTACGGCATCCATCGTCACATTCGCCTGTCCGCCATCGTGCACGGCGTGAATGTGAACGGTGAGATGAACGTGCTCGATGCCGACGGCAACCCCATCGAGGGCCTGTACGCCATCGGCAACTGCGCCGGCAACTTCTTCGGCAGCCCCGACTATCCCATGGATCTGCCCGGCCTGTCCCTCGGTCGTTGCCACACCCAGGGCTACGTGGTGGGCAAGGCCCTGGCCGCCAAATAGCCATTCCCGTTTGAAGCGTTCGAACTGATTGCTTCATACGCTTATCGAAGCGCCGCGTCGTCCCCCTCCCTCCCTGACGGCGCGGCACCCCCCTCAAGGCCCCAATCGGGATTCACTCCCCGGTTGGGGCCTTCTGTTGCGTTTGCCTGAGACATCATGCGCACGGCATGTGTCGATCATGGGCGACATGGCGCTGTATATGCGCGCCCTATTCCCAAACAATCGTTGCAGCGTCGTCGCCGATGACTTCGTTCGTCAAATCGCGCAGGTAGGTGTAGTCGTTGGCCACATCGGGCGTGCGGGTGTTGGCGTTGGTGGTGGTTTCGTCCATGTTCGCGAGCATGCGTACGTAGGGCTCGCCGCTGCCGTCGTCCCATTCGATGGTGGGGTGCCATTCCAGGTTCTCGACTGCCACGCTGCCGTCTTCCTGCGGCACGAAATCGCAGGTGAATATGCCGCTGATGATGGTGTCGGTGATGGTCCAGCAGCTGATGAAATCGGAAAGCCCGTACACCACGGGGATGGTGTTGCCCGTGTCGCCAGTCACGTATTCCACGGGCTGGATGGTGTGGCAATGCGTGCCCAGTACCAGGTCAACATCGAGGTCGGCCAGGAACTTGGCGTATTCCGCCTGCTGCTCATTGGGTTCGTTCACGTATTCGGTGCCCCAGTGCATGGCCACGATCACTGCGTCCGCCACTTTCTGCGCGCGTTCGACGTCGGCCTTGATGGCGTCTTTGTCGAACGCGCACGAGTAATAATTGTTGGGCATCTGCGAGGGGTCTGAGAACGCGTTGTCGCCATAGGTGTAGGCGAGGAATGCGAACGTGAGTCCGTTACGCTCGATCATGTGGACGGTCTCGCGGTCTTCCTGCGTGAGATAGCTGCCGCCCACGAGCAGCTGCGGGTACTGGCTCCACACCTTGTGGCTTTCTTCGATGCCGAAGGTTCCCAGGTCGTAGGTGTGGTTCGTGGTGAAATTGACCAGGTTGAAGCCGGTATCAGCGATGGATGCCGCGGCCGATTCGGGCGAGTTGAACGTGGGGTATCCTGAGTACGAGTAGCCCTTGTCCTCGCTGACCATGACGGTTTCCTGGTTGACGAAGCGCAGGTCGTGCTCTTGGATGAACGGCTTCACCTCGCGATACCAGGGCGTGAAATCGTATTTGCCGTCGCCCGTTTTCCCAGCGTAGGCGTCAGCGAAGGGCAACGCATATTCCGTCACCAGCTGATCGCCGATGGCGCACAGCGTCACGCGGTCGGCATTCTGGGCGAGCTCCCCGCGACCCGCCACGGTGTAGTTGATGCCGTCGGGCGTGGTCCCATGAACGATGCCATTTTCGTCGGTGGTTTCCTCGCAATTCCGGAATCGCTCGGGTACGCCGCTTGCGGGTGCCTCGCCGCGTACGGCATCGTTGAGCACGAGCGTTTGCTGGGAGCTTGCCGGGGTGGTGGCGGAGTCGGTGACGGCAAGCGGCTCTTGAGAGTTGCTCGCTTTCTGCGCGCACGAGACCGTCCCTATCGCGATAGCCGCGATGATTGCCACTATCGCTACGAGGGCGACAATGAACCTGGGGTCGATGCTCGCACGCCGACGCGCGGTCGTGCCATCAGGTCCGTTTCCTCGAGGGGCGGTGTATGCGCCGGGATAGGAGCCGCCGCTGCTTCGCCTCTTTGCTGCGTGGGGCCGCGTCGTTGCGGGCGGTGTATGATGCGAGCGTCTTGAGGGCCGGCGAGTTTCCACGACTTCCTCCTGCATCAGGGTATTCATGCGTTCTCCACGAATATTAACGCGTCTCGAAGTTTGATGAGGAGAGCGAGGTTCTTGCGGGAGAAAAATCGGCGAGCGGGCATGCGGAATACTATTTTTGCTGGAGGTGGGCGGGCATCCGTGCGAGGGCTCGATGGGTGAGCGGACGGTTTCCAAAGTGAGAATACGCACTCGACTTGCTGCGAGTGGCGCGGGTTGCGGGGTATCATGGGTTTGTGCATGTTGCCGTTGCGTTTGGTGCAACGGCGAAAACGGCGCGGGAAACCGAAGGAGTGATAATAATGGGACTGTGGGAAGATCTAGCGAAACTGCAGGGCTGCAAATGGGTTGACCTCACGCATCCGCTGACCAACGAGAGCCCGTATTGGGGCGGCATCCCTGATGGCTCGGTGGAGCTGTGCAAGACTGTGTTCGACTACGATGAAGAGATGCTTTCGTGCCGCATCCATACCTACAAATTCCCCGGTCAGTTCGGCACGCATGTGGATTTCCCCAACCACTTCACGCCGGGTGCTGTGGGTTCCGAGGCGTATGGTGTGGCCGATGCGGCGCATCCGCTGTGCGTGATCGACATCACGGCCAAGGCTGCCGAGAACCCTGATTGCGCCGTGACGCTTGAGGACGTTGAGGCGTGGGAGGCCAAGCACGGCCGCATTCCCGAGGGCGCGTTCGTGGCGCTGCGCACCGATTGGTCCAAGCGTTGGCCCGACAACAACGCGCTCAACAACTTCGATGCTGAGGGCGGCGAGCACTGCCCCGGCTGGTCGATGGAGGTCATCAAGTTCCTCTATGAGGAGCGCGGCATTGCGATGAACGGTCACGAGACGCTAGACACCGACGCGTCGTATCTAGCCGTCGAGGCTGACGACCTGGCTATCGAACGCTACGTGCTTGACAACGGGCATCTCCAGGTCGAGCTCATGGCGAACCTCGATCAGGTGCCCGAAGCTGGCGCCATCATCTTTGTGGCGTGGCCGCACATCGAGGGCGCAACCGGCTTGCCCGCTCGCGTGTGGGCCGTGTGCGAATAACCTTACAACCTTAGCATATGCCAGGACTGAAAAGGGCCGTCCCAAGCGGGGCGACCCTTTTGCGTTTGATGCATCTTTGAGCCGTTCAGAAAACGGCGGAATCGGTTAGCGTTTGTTGAACGGCACCAGCGTGGCGGGCATGCCGTTTTCGTAGACCAGCTTGGGCTCGCCTTGAATGAGCGGGCGGAAGTAGTCCATGGCCTCCTGCGTGATGCCGGCGTAGTTCGGCAGAATCCACTCGGCGGGGAAGTGCTTCACATAGTTCGCGAAGTCATTGGCGGGGCCGGCGAAGAACTCGGCGTTGTATACGCCTGCTGCCATATCTTCGGCGCTGCGGGGGCGAATGCCCACCACGGCACTGGTGAACGCGGGATTCGCGGAGCGCATGTGCGCGCTCATGCCTAGTTCATAGGCCTCGGTCACATCCACCAGACTCTGCGCGAAGTTGCTGGAGCGCGCCGCGCGAGAAAGATCCTGGACCACGCCGCGGGGCACGATGCCGGCATCGATGATCATCTGCTTGAGCGTGGCGCCCGCGCCGCCCAGCACCGCGTGCGCGAAGCCGTCGTTGGCGGTGTCACCTGCGGAAAGATAAGTGCCGTCGGCATAGTGGGCGCCTTCGCTCACCACGATGTAGCACTCGCCCTTCTCGTCGAACTTCTTCTGTACCTCGGCGAGGAAGGCGTCCTTGTCAAAATCGACTTCGGGCAGCACCAGCAGATCCACATCGCCGGTGAAGCAGCAGCTCGCGGCCAGCCAGCCAGCATCGCGGCCCATGGTTTCCAACACGAACACCTCGGGGCGAGTGTAGGCGGCGTAATCCAGGTAGGTTGCATGCGTGATTTCGCAGGCCACCTTGGCGGCGCTGGCGAAACCGGGGCAGTGGTCCACGGGCACCAGGTCGTTGTCCACGGTCTTAGGAATGCCAATGAAGCGTTTGGCGATGCCGTTCTCGTGCGCCCACTCGCTGAGCGCGTCCACAGTGTCCATGGAATCGTTGCCGCCGATGTAGAACATCGTCTCGATGTCGTGTGCATCCATGACTTCCACCAGGCGCTTGTAGTCGGTGTCGTTGCCGCGCTTGAGCTTGTAGCGGCAGGTGCCCAGCGCGCTCGACGGCGTTTGCTTGAGGATTTCGATATCGCGACCGGAAAGGTCGGTCAGGTCGTAGAGCTTGTCGGCCAGCACGCCTTCGATGCCGTGCAGGCCGCCGAACACGCGGTCGTACACGGGGTTGAGCTGGTTGGCGCGCACGACGCCGGCCAAGCTTGCGTTGATAACGGCGGTGGGGCCGCCGGATTGCGCGACGAGGCAGTTGCTCATAGTGTGCTCCTTCGTACGGGATGGAAAGCTCTTGCGATTATAGCTTTACTCCTTCATATCCGCGAAGCTTGCAACTACGGCATCTGCCAGCTCCTCGATTTTATCCACATTGTGGGCTGCGGTGTGCTCGTGTACGGCGATTACGGGGAATCCTGCGCGCTTGGCGGTTTCGATGGCGTGCAGCGAATCCTCCACCACCACGGTCATCTCGCGCGGCGTTCCCAGCTCGCGCAGCGCCCACTCGAATACGTCGGGCTCGCTCTTGCTTACGCCCACCTCGGGGCACGTGTATATGCCCTGAAAGTGGTGGGCGATGCCCAGGCGCTCAAGCGCGGGTGCCACCAGCTCCTTCTCTGATGCGGTGGCGATGCACATGCGCACGCCCGCCGCATCGAGCGCGTTCAGCATGTGTGCCACGCCGGGCTTGAGGGGAATGAGCTCGAGGTACGGCTTGCGCATGCCGTCCATGATGGCGTCGTATACCTCATCAGCCGATTCGCGCAGGCCATACTTGTCTTTCACGTAGACGGCGGCCTCTTCCAGAGTGAGCGTCTTGAAATTCTCATGGTCGACGGGATCGGATTCGATGCCTCGCTCGGCAAGATAGTTGGGGCCCAGGTTGTCCCAATAGTCCATGGAATCCACCAGCGTGCCATCGAGGTCGAAGATCACGCCCGAAAACGCCTCGGGCGCGCCAGGGTTCACGCGCGTGGGATGCAGGGCTGCGACGGGGAAGGTGCCAAATGCGGTATCGGTCATAAGAAGGCCTTTCATACTCGAGGAAGACTCAGCCTATTGTAGGGTACAACACGATACGGCGCGCAAAATGGGTGTAAAACTCGGGACCGCTTCTGCCTCGTGCTCGCCCCTCGTCTCTTTTCCACGCCCGTTCCGCCTCTGCCCAATGTCCGCTACCTCTGTCTGATGAAAAACGGCTCCTACGTTATGGTTTTCGAGCGTGTTGCCGAGTAAGGAAGGTTGTGCGCAAGCATTTCCCCAGGTCGGGGCCTCGTGCAATTTCGGCTCTTCCCTACGATCTCGCAAAACCCTCATGTAGAGGCTAATTTTGTGCTGGCATGCGTGGCATTCTGCGGCTCTACGATGGAGGCGTCTACTCGATGGTCGTTTCAAGCGGGATCGAAAACGCCAGTGCCATTGCCGGGGCGCACGCTCGCCAATGCATCGTTGGCGGGGAGAGGCGATATTGCCTGGTGCCGAATCGTTGAAGCTCAACATCATCTGCAGCGGTATCATGGGTGTGTGGATACCGCATCGGTGGCTTTGCTTTTCATCGATGCTGCTCGACTAAGGGGGAATCATGAAAGCGTTGCTCATCAACGGCAGCCCGCACAAGATGGGTTGTACCTACACCGCGCTCGGCGGAGTCGAGACGGGCCTGCAGGAGCAGGGCGTTCAGGCCGATATCATGTGGCTGGGCACCGGTGCCATTTCGGGATGCCTGGGCTGCGGCAAGTGCCTCAAGGACGGACACTGCTTCATCGACGACGTGGTAAACCAGGTTATCGATGACGTGAAAAACTACGATGCGTTCGTGTTTGGCACGCCGGTGCACTTTGCGGCGGCGTCGGGCGCCATGACGTCGTTCATGGACCGCCTGTTCTACGGGCGCGGAAAGCTGTTCGCGGGCAAGCCGGCAGCGGCGGTGGTGTCGTGCAGGCGCGGCGGCGCGAGTGCGGCGTTCGACCAGATGAACAAGTATTTCACCATCTCCAATATGATGGTTGTGGGCGGTCCTTACTGGAACCAGGTGCACGGCAACACGCCTCAGGAAGTCCTGCAGGATGAGGAAGGCATGCAAACCATGCGCACGCTCGGTCGCAATATGGCGTGGCTGATGAAGTGCATCGATGCCGGCAAGCAGGCGGGCATCGAGTTCCCCAAGTTCGAGCGACCCATCAAGACGAACTTCATTCGCTAGCGCGTTTTCCGGAGGGTGGATAACGCGTTCCCGGAGGGCGATTGCAAAAAACAACAAATGAGGGCGGCGAGTCGCAGGGCTCGCCGCCCCTCGTTTGCAGCAAAAACGTCTTATCGAAACCGGAGCGCGGCCTACCTGCACCGCCTAGGCACGGCTATCCCGTTATTTCGACGCTAAAGCGCCCACCATCGCCAAAATTAACGTCAAGATGACGGGATATGCTAGCAAGCTCAATGTCCAATCAAATGGCAAGCCTCCATGATGGTCATGTAAGTGACATAGTGTGTTGTGGTATACTGTGTTGTACATAGAATGTTGTACATTAGGGAGGCTGCTATGAACGAAGCTATGGTCACGGGTCGCATGGGCGCCGAAAAAAAGGCGCGCGGCGGGCGCATCCTGCAAAAGAGCGGACTGAGCGCTTCCCAAATTATCAATCTCCTTTACGATCGGCTTATCAGCGAGGGAAACGCGGATTTTCTTACTGACGAACGCCCTCGCGATAATGCGGCATGGGAGAGCGCGGCGCGCTTCGTAGACTCTCTTTCCGTGAAGCAAGAATCGCGTTTCGATGATATGACTAAGGCGCAGATTCGCGTGGAGCGCCTGAAGAGCCGGGGGCTGATGTGATATGGCCCGCGCAAAATTGCTGGTGGATACCAATGTTTTGATCGACTATCTATCGAT
>CAUWMI010000040.1:0-16769 GCA_963559755.1 uncultured Slackia sp.
CTCTACGCCGCACTGCTTCAGGGCCTCAATGTAGGCGTCATGCTGCTCGATGGCCTTCTCATAGATGGGCTTGCCCAGCTCGGGGGCGCTGGTGATGCCGTCGCACAGCGACTTGCCGGGGCGACGGACGATGACGTGGGAGAATTTGGCCATGATGATCCTTTCTAGCCAGGAAACTGCTGGGCGAGCGTCCGGGTTGTGGCGCGGGCGCCGCCGTTGCGGCACGATGCGGCGCCGCTAATTTGACGGCTCCCATTGTATACCTTGCATAGAGAAGAGGGGAAGAGGGCTGAAAAATGAAAGATAGTACCAGGAATATTCATCTTTCGGCATAAAAAAGCCTCCGGTCGTCAGAAGGTCCGGAGGCTTATGCGCATCGTTCGGGGTGCGTTAATCCAAGGCCCCCTCGCGCAGCACCTTCTCAACCTTGGCGGGATCGAGCTCGGTGACGGGGGTCACGGGGTCGGGTGCGCTGTCGAAATCGCCTATCAGCTTTTCGTAATGGCCAACATCACGCCATTTTCCCAGCTTGAAGCCCACGTTGTCCATGAATCCCACACGGCGAAATCCCATGGAAAGATGCAGCTTGTCGCTCGCTTCGTTAGGCTCGGTCACTTTGCCATGCGCGCTGCGGATGCCCTGCATCTCAAGCAGCGTGAGCATGCGTGTGTACAGGGCGCGTCCCAGGCCGCGTCCGCGGCAATCGCGCGACAGGTATACCGAAAGCTCCACGGCCCAATCGTAGGCGGCGCGGCTGAACAGGCGGCTCGCATACGCATAGCCCATAGGCACGCCGTCTTCTTCCACCACGATGTAGGGGTAGATGCAAATGCGCTCCTCGATGCGGCGGCGAAACTCCTCGACGCTGGGCGCCTCGAGCTCGAACGTGATGGACGTTTCCACGTACGGGGCGTATATGGCCTGAAGCGCCTCGGCATCGTCAGGCGTGGCAAGGCGGAACGTGTACGTGGGTTCGCTCATCTGATGTCCTTTCTCGAGTTGGCTGATTGGCGTTGCGGTTTCTCGCGAATTGGTGCGGACCTCCCTCGCCGCGCGCGGGCATTCGTTCGCTCACGCAGCGATCGCATCGCGGTGCGTCTGAGGCACGTGCGAGGTGTGCGAGATGCCGTGCTGCATGCGCCTCAAGATTGCTGTTGCGGTGTAGGGTGTTGCGGGGAAATATGCTGAACCACGAGAAACATGCTGGAATAAAATGCGGCCATAGTATAGACCCTCGCAGGCGCGCCCGAAAGAAGGGATTTTCCCGTTTTCGAATCGTCACAATTAAGGCGTGCAAACTTGACTAAAACGTGATGTAAAGAGATTTCTCATGAGCCGGAGCATAGAAAAGCCCTACCCCCGGCCTAAGGATGAACCCACCTAGTAAGGTGGGTGCCCGCAGCATGCTTCAGAGCTTTCGTGTCAACGGACACGAATCCCTGCTTCCGCATGCAATCTGAGGCTCCCTAAAAATATGCATCGGTCCATCGCAAATAACGGCTTCGGAGATAGGGCCTGCATTGAGTATATACGACTGGGTAACGAAAGAAACCCCTTGACATGAATCGGCTACAATGGATGCAGAACTAAGCCGCTAGGCTCTAGGTTCGCACGCGCATTACGCGGGAATGCGGGCGATTCGCGTGCGGATGGGCGGCCCGCTCGAAACGATTTGAAGGTGGCGGGCGAGGTTCGCGGAACACGATTCATGGGAGGGCGGAACATGCCAAGCGCCAAAGATGTCGTCAAGCTGCTGCATGACGGCGTGAACGACAAGACTTCCGCCGCCCGCTTGGCCGAGATTCTCAAGGCCCTGCGCAAAAACAACGTCACCAAAGGCGTGAGCCCCGAGCAGCTGGTGCACCTGCTTGAAGATCTGGGTCCCACGTTCATCAAATTGGGCCAAATCCTTTCCGCCCGTTCCGACATGCTACCGCAGGAATACTGCAACGCCCTTCAGGCGCTGCGCAGCTCCACCACGCCCGAGCCGTTCGAGCGCGTAGAGGCGCGCTTGCGCGACGTTTACGGTAGAGATTACCATGAGTTGCTTGCTGACCTGGACGAAACGCCTTTGGGCTCGGCCTCTATCGCCCAGGTGCACAAGGCTCATCTGCGCGACGGGGGAGACGCGGTTGCGGTCAAAATCCGCCGCGACCACGTGAAGGAGGACATGCAGCGCGATATCCAGCTTATGCGGCGCGCGGCTGACCTGTTGAACCTGGCGGGCGCCGCCCGCATCTCGGGTGTTGACATCGGCACCGTGATCGATGAGTTCGATCGCACGGTGCGCGAGGAGATCAACTTCAACATCGAGCGCGAGAACCTGCTGCGTCTCGCGCACGATACGCAAAGCGAGTCCGGCATCGCCTGCCCTAAGGTGTATCCCGAGCTCTCCGACGAAACCGTTCTGGTGATGGAGTTCGTGGAGGGCCTTTCGCTCGAAAACCCCAAGGCGCTCAAGGAGGCTGGTTACAACCTGCGCGAGATCGGCGACCGCATCGCCGACGCCTACATGCGCCAGATGGTGGAATACGGCTTCTTCCACGCCGATCCGCATGCCGCCAACATCATCGTGCGCCCCGCGCTCACCGAGGAAGAGCGCGCCGAGGGGAAGCGCGACCGCGGCGAGGTGGTGTGGATCGACTGCGGCATGATGGGCGAGCTTTCGCCCCACGAGCGCAGCCTGTTCTACGACATGATGAAGGCCCTGGTCATGCAAGACGGCCACGCCCTGACCGATCTGTTCATCGAATGGGGCCGCGTGTCTGACGCGCCGGGCAAAAAGCTCAACTACAGCAAGCTTCTGCAGGACTTGACCACGCTCGTGAAGCGCTATAGCGCCGAAGACGCCTCCAGCATGGATATTGTCCAGCTGCTCAACGACATCATGGCCATCCTGGACACGGCGAACGTCATCATGCCGCAGAGTTTCGTGATGCTTGTGCGCGGCCTGGCATCGCTGCAGGGCACGCTCATTACGCTCACGCCCGAGATCAGCATTCTTGCCGTGGTGCAGCGCTACGTGAAAAGCTACATGTCGCGCATGTTCGACCCCGTGAAAGAGGTGGAGGACCGCCTGACCGCTGCCGTGAACGCGGCCGACAAGGCGGCGCAGATTCCCGAGCGCGTGGCGAACGTGCTTGACATGGCCGAAAAGGGTCGCCTCAAGCTGGGCTTTGACCTGACCGAGGCAACCCAGCCCATGGAGAAGCTCGGCCACATCATCGACCGCGCGAGCCTCTCCATCATCACGGCGGGGCTGTTCGTGGGCTCGTCGCTCATCTATTCCGCCGGCATGCAGCCGCAGCTGTTCGGCGTGCCCGTCATCGGCTTTCTTGGATATCTGGGCGCCGCGGTGCTCAGCATTTGGGTCATTCTCAAGATTCGCAAGGGATCGTAACGCATGGAAAACCTGTTCACTGAAATAGATAATGCCGCGCGCATGCGGGTGGCGCCTTTGGCCGTGCGCATGCGCCCGCGCACGCTTGACGAACTTGCCGGGCAAGAGGAGGCGGTGGGGCCGGGAAGCTGGCTCAACCTGGCCATCCAGGCCGATGCGCTTTCGTCGGTCATTCTGTATGGGCCGGCGGGCACGGGCAAAACGTCCATCGCGCACATCATCGCCGAGACCACCAAGGCGGCGTTCGTCGAGGTGTCCGCCATTGGCGGCACAGTATCCGACCTGCGTCGCGAGATAGACGCCGCCGAAAAGCGCCTGCTGGTCAACGGCATGCGCACCATCCTGTTCGTCGACGAGATCCATCGTTTCAACCGCAGCCAGCAGGATTCGCTGCTCCATGCGGTGGAGAACCGCACCGTGGTGCTCATAGGCGCCACCACCGAGAATCCGTTTTTCGAGGTGAATTCGGCGCTCATCTCGCGCTCGCGTGTGATCGAGCTCCACTCGCTCGAAGATGCCGATATCGAGCGCATCGTGGCGCGCGCTCTGGCCGACGAGCGTGGCCTGGGCGGCAGGTTCGCGCTCACCGATGAGGCCGTGGCTGCCATCGTGAACCTCTCGGGCGGCGATGCTCGAAGCGCCCTTACCACGCTGGAGCTTGCTACGGGGCTTGCCCAGGAGCAGGCGCGCCGCGCAGGGGAGAGTGCGCCCACCCCTGATGCGCCCCTGGTCGTGGGCGCCGACGCGGTGGAGCTCGCCACGCCACATCGCGCGCTGCCCTATGACAAGAACAAGGACATGCACTACGACATCATCAGTGCATTCATTAAATCCATGCGCGGCAGCGACCCCGATGCCGCCCTGTACTGGCTCGCGCGCATGATCGACGGCGGCGAGGATCCCAAGTTCATCGCCCGTCGCATCTTCATTCTGGCGAGCGAGGACATCGGCAACGCCGACCCGCAGGCGCTCCTCATCGCCGAGGCGGCCTTTCGCGCCACCGAGGTGATCGGCCTGCCCGAATGCCGCATCAACCTTGCTCAGGCCGTCATCTACATGGCGCTTGCGCCCAAGAGCAATTCGGCCGAGGCGTCCATCGACGCGGCGCTCGCCGAAGTGCGCCGCGGCCCCAAGCGCGACGTGCCCAGCTACCTGCGCGATCGCCATCGTCCCGGCAGCGAGCATTACGGCGAGTACAAATACCCGCACGACTATCCTGGTCATTGGGTGGAGCAGCGCTATCTGCCCGAAGGTCTTGAGCGGGGGTGCTTCTATCAGCCGGGCGAGGCCGGTTGGGAAGCATATCGCATGGAAGCCGCCGCGCGCGATAGAAAACCGCCGAGGCAGTGATACACTGGCAGGCAAGGTATTTTCGCCTGGCGCTTTGCCTATCGTGCCAGGTGAAGGGGTAACGCCCCGTCATGCGTCGAGCTGCGCGCCCGGCGCCCCGAGATGGAGGGAACAACATGGACACGGCATTCATTCAACAGGTGGCATTGCCCATCGTGTACGTGGTCGTCGGCATCGTTTTGGTGTGGGCTCTCGTGGAGCTGATCATCTTTTTGCGCAAGACGCGCAAGACCGTCGAGACGATGGAGGAGGAGATTCGCCCCGTCATCTCGGACGTGAAGGAGATGACCGAGAGCCTCAAGCCCGCTATCGACAAGATGGATCCCTTGGCCGAGCGCGTGTCGCTCGCGGTGGATGCGGCCAACCTTGAGATCATGCGTCTCGATGGCATCCTGGAGAACGTGGATGCCATGACCACCTCGGCCGCCGGAGCGGCGAACGCGGTGGAAACGGTAGCCACTACGCCCATGAAGCTGGTGAACACCGCCGCCGAGAAGCTGCGTGGCGCGTTCTCGCAGAAGAAGGCCTCGGACGCGTCGGTCGCGCTGGGCTCTGCCGCCGAAGAGGCGCAGGCCGCAGCGCTCGGGGAGGCATCGGCGGCGGCCTCTTTCGCTGCAGCGGAAGCGCCTGCCGAGCCCGCTGCCACTGAACAGCCCGCGCCGGCCGAAGCTCCCGCGCAGCCCGCTCCGCAAACCCAGGAGGCCCCTGCGGCCGAGCCCGCTGCGCCCAAGGCGGAGGGCTCCGCGAGCGGCTACTTCACGTACAACAAATAGATTGGGAGATGCGGATTTGAACCTTCAATCGCACCAGAGCGTCGGTCGCAAAGATTCTGCGGCCGACGCTTTTACTACCCCCGCCGAGGCGCGGGGCGAAACGAATTCCACCCCAAAAGCGGGTTCGCCCATCGAGCCTCATGGGCGAACTTCGGCCGATCGAACCGATGCCGCCCGGCGTCGGTTCTTCCAAATCTGGGCGATTATTGGCGCCATCGCTATCGTGTATGTGCTGGGCTTCGTGCTCAACGTGCTTGCCACGCCGGTTGCCATCGTGGCCTGGACCGCCATCATCGTGCTGTGTCTGCGCACCCCGGTCGATAAGCTCGAATCGGTGGGCGTGCCGCGCGCGGTGGGCTCGGCGATAGCTTATGTGGGCATGTTCGTCGTGCTGGCGGTGCTGGGCATGGTCATGTTCTCGCCCGCGCTTGGCCTGGGCGATCAGTTCGCCTCGATGCTCGCGGGGCTGCCGGGCTACGCCCAGCAGCTTGTGGATTGGAGCAACCGCCTCTACGTTCAGTACTCCGACGTGCTCCAGAACGATACGGTGCGCAGCTGGATCGACTCGGGCGCCAAGTCGCTCACCGACTGGGCGTCCACCGTGGCCAAGGTGTCGGCCGACGGCGTGGTGGGCTTCGGCACGGGCGTGGCCAACTCGGTGATGGTAATCGGCTTCTCCCTGGTGGTGGCGTTCTGGATTCTCATGGAGCTGCCCGCCATCGGCCGCGAGGTCATGCGCCTGGTTCCTCCCGCCCGCCGCGAAGAGGCCGAGATGATCCATATCACGTTCACGCGCGTGATGGGCGGCTACATCAAGGCAACGCTTTTGCAGTGCCTGCTCATCGGCGTGGCGTGCGGCATCTGCTTCCAGATCGTGGGTATCCCCAACGCCGCCGCATTGGGGCTCATCACCGGCGTGATGAACATCATCCCCGTCGTGGGTCCATGGATCGGCGGCGCGCTGGCGGCGCTCGTCGGGTTCTTCGACAGCCCGCTGGCGGCATTGCTCGCGCTGGCGTTCACCATCGCCATCCAGCAGTTTGTGTACACGTTCGTAAGCCCCAAGATCATGGCGAACTCGGTGGATGTGCATCCGGCGCTCGTGATCATCGCCCTGCTCTGCGGCAGCGCCATCGGCGGCGCGATGCAGGGGCTCGTGGGTAGCGTCGTGGGCATGCTGCTCTCCATCCCGCTGGCCGCCATCGCCAAATCGCTGTTCGTGTTCTACTTCGAGCGGCGCACGGGCAGGCAGGTGGTGTCGGAAGACGGCGTGTTCTTCCGCGGCACCCCGTCGCACCTGGACGATGAGGCCACGCGCCCCGATGCCCTGACCGACGCCGTGGGCGTGCACAGCATGCGCGAGGAAGAGCAGGCGCGCGAGGAATGGCGCCTGCGCGAGGAGGCCAAATCCATGGCCGCAAAGGCGCAGCGCAAGCCGAAATCCGCAGAATCGCAGGATTCGGGGGAGAACAACCCGGAAAAACGGTGACGCGAGGCCGCTGTTTTGGCTATTATGCCTAACCGTATGTTTTTCGGCCGGCAGGCGCCGATTTCGAATCGGTTCGCGCCGGCGACTTTGGATATGTTTGCACGATGAGAGTGAGACGCGTCTGATGAAGTACATGACCACCGCGGAGATTCGCGAGAAGTACCTGAAGTTCTTCGAGGAGAAGGGCTGCAAGCGCATGCCGTCCTCCTCGCTTATCCCCGACGACCCGAGCCTTCTGCTCACGAGCGCTGGCATGGTGCAGTTCAAGCCCTACTTCCTGCATGTGAAGGAGCTCGACCCCGCCTACGTGGGCACCACCACGGTGCAGAAGTGCGTGCGCACCAACGACATCGACATCATCGGCACCACGGGCCGCCACCTGAGCTTCTTCGAGATGCTGGGCAATTTCAGCTTCGGCAAGTACTTCAAGAAGGAGATGTGCGCCTGGGCGCTCGAGTTCTCTACGCAGGTGCTGGAGCTTCCCGCCGAGCGCCTGTACTTCACCGTATTCGAGGACGACGACGAGACCATCGAGATCTGGAAGAACCTCGGCGTGCCCGAGGACCATATCTCCAAGCTCGGCGAGGATGACAACTTCTGGCGCGCCGGCCCCACCGGCCCCTGCGGCCCCTGCTCCGAGATCTACTTCGACCAGGGTCCCGAGGTGGGTTGCGGCAAGCCCGACTGCAAGCCGGGCTGCGACTGCGACCGCTTCCTGGAGTACTGGAACTGCGTGTTCACCCAGTTCGACGGCCAGGAGGACGGCACGCTGGCGCCGCTTAAGACCAAGAACATCGACACCGGCATGGGCCTGGAGCGCATCGCTGCCATCATGCAGGGCGTCACCAACAACTACGACACCGATGTGCTGCGCGGCCTGATCGCCGTGGGCGAGCGCCTGTCCGGCAAGGAGTACAAGACCGATCCCGCAACCGACCTGTCGCTGCGCATCGTTGCCGACCACAGCCGTTCGGTCACCTTCATGATCGCCGACGGCATCCTGCCCTCCAACGAGGGCCGCGGCTACGTGCTGCGCCGCCTGTTGCGCCGCGCCGTCATGCACGGCCACAAGCTGGGCATCGAGGGCCCGTTCCTCTCTCACTACATCGCCAAGATCGTGGAGGAGATGGGCAGCGTCTACCCCGAGATCGTGGAGAACCGCGAGCTCGTGGAGCGCGTAGTCGCCTCCGAGGAGGAGCGTTTCGGCGCCACGCTGCGTCAGGGCCAGGCCTTCCTCGACGAGGCGCTGGCGGGCCTCGAGGGCGACACGCTCTCCGGCAAGGAGGCCTTCACGCTGCACGACACCTATGGCTTCCCGGTGGAGGTCACCGAGGAGATCTGCGCCGAGCGCGGCATTAAGGTCGATACGGCCGAGTTCGAGGCGTGCATGACCGAGCAGCGCGAGCGCGCCCGTGCTGCCACCAAGGGCGCGGCTGAAGCCGCCTGGAGCACCTACGGCGGCGTGCATGCCGAGCTGCTCAAGGAGCTGGGCGCTTCCGCATTTGTGGGCTATGACCGCGCGACGGCAACCTCGGGCGTGACCGCTCTGATCAAGGACGGCCAGCGCGTGGATGAGCTCGTCGAAGGCGACGAGGGCGAGGTCGTGCTGGGCATCACCCCCTTCTACGCCGAGATGGGCGGCGAAGTGGGCGACACCGGCACGCTCGAAGGTGCCGACGAGGGCAGCGAGCTGCACATCGAGGTGCTAGACACCAAGGCGCCCGAGAAGGGCCTCGTGTGCCACCAGGTCAAGGTGGTGCGCGGCTCGGTGCATGTGGGCGATACCGTGCGCGCCGTGATCGACGAGCGCCGCCGCGCCCGCATCGCGCGCAACCATACGGCTACCCACATCCTGCACGCTGCGCTGCGCCAGGTGCTGGGCGATCACGTCAAGCAGGCCGGCAGCTACGTGGGCCCCGATCGTCTGCGCTTCGACTTCACGCACTTCGAGGGCGTGACCCCCGAGCAGATCAAGCAGGTGGAGGACGTGGCCAACGACGTGGTTATGCAGGCCATTGCCATGAACATCTACGAGACCTCTCTCGATGAGGCGCGCGAGGCCGGCGTCACGGCGCTGTTCGGCGAGAAGTACGGCGACACCGTGCGCGTGGTGGAGGCGGGCGACTTCTCCGCCGAGCTGTGCGGCGGCTGCCATGTGGCCAACACCGCTGAGATTGGCTTCATCAAGATCGTGTCCGAGAGCAGCGTGGGCGCCAACCTGCGACGCATCGAGGCCGTGACCAGCTTCGATGCTCTGGCGTACATGAACCGCGAGGAGGACGAGCTCAAGCGCGCCGCCGCCGTTTTGAAGACGGCGCCGCTCGAGGTGGCCGATCGCTGCGCCGCCAACGCCGCCGCCATCAAGGAGTTCGAGGCCGAGCGCAAGCGCGCCAAGCAGGCCGAGGCCGAGGGTAGCATGGCCGATTACCTCAAGGATATGGTTGACGTGGGATACCCGCTGGTGGTGGCCCGCATCGACGGCCTTGACACCGGCGCCCTGCGCAATGCGTGGGACATCATCCGCAGCCACATGGACAAGCCGGGCGCCTGCGTGCTGGGCACCGTGAACAACGACAAGCCCGTGATCATGGCTGCCGGCACCGATGAGGCTGTGGCCGCCGGCTTCAACGCCGGTGCGGTCATCAAGGCCATTGCCGGCAACATCAAGGGTGGTGGCGGCGGCAAACCCACCATGGCCCAGGCCGGCGGCAAAGACGCATCCGGCATGGATGCCGCACTGGCCGCAGCACGCGAAATGCTCGGGGCGTAATGCGCACGCTAGCACTAGACATTGGCGAGGCCCGCATCGGCCTCGCCATCAGCGACGCCGCCGGCAAGATCGCCACGCCTCTCAAGGTGCTCCCTGCACAGGAGGTGCTCGCCAACGGCAAAGAGTTCCGCCGCATCATCGAAGACTGGGAGATTGAGCATCTCGTGTGCGGCCTGCCATATACGCTTGCGGGCGAGGAAGGCCCCCAGGCTGCCAGCATCCGCGAAAAAGCGCAGCGCATCTCGCAGGCCGTCCACCTGCCCCTTTCCTTCACCGACGAGCGCCTGAGCTCGCGTGAAGCTAAACGCATTTTGCGTGAAGAGGGGCTGGACGAACGCGCGATGCGCGGCAAAGTGGATATGATTGCCGCGAGCCTGTTTCTCCAGGTCTGGCTCGATTCCCAGAATAACTAGACCGCGCGCGGTCCGTCGCGCGCCCGATGCCTACAAAGGAAATGCCCATGCCGCGTAAGCAGATCACGTATAGCTCGCATCCCACCCATCGCGCCCGAATGGTGCATGCGCAGGGCGAGCGTCAGTTCCGCACGTACGACACGTCCCATATCCGCCCGCAGAAGAGCAAGGCTCCCATGGTGGTTGCCGGCATCCTCGCGCTGATCGTGATCGTGGCCGCCGTGCTGGGCATCACCACCGCTATGCGCGGGTGCTCGGCTGCCGATCCGGTGGACGGCACGCAGGTAGCCACCCAGGCCGATGTCGAGGTGACCATCCCCGACGGCGCGACGGCGCAGAACGTGGCCGACGCCCTGCAGAACGCTGCCGCGGTTCCCAGCGCGAGCGACTTCCTTGCGCGAGCCAAGGAGCTGGGCGTCGATTCGCAGTTCCAGGCCGGCACGTATTCCTTCGCCGCAGGCATGACGCTCGACGACGTGATTAACGCCGTCGCCACGGGCAACCTGGGCACGCTCGGCCTCACCATCCCCGAAGGCTACAAGCTCTCCGATATCGCTTCTGCGGTCGAACAGGCCACCGAGGGCCGTGTGACTGCGGCCGACTTCACGGCCCAGGCCACGGTTGCCAACTATGCCGCCGATTACGACTTCCTCTCCGGCGCACCCGAAGGAGCTTCGCTCGAGGGCTTCCTGTTCCCCAAGACCTACGACTTGCGTGACGGCGACACGGCTGATTCCATCATCCGCATGATGCTCGACCAGTTCCGCACCGAAACCGCCTCGTTCGACTGGTCGTACCCTGAAAGCCAGGGGCTTTCCATCTACGACGCGGTGAACCTCGCTTCCATCGTTGAGAAGGAGTCCAGCGGCGATGAGCAGATTCGCTCCCAGGTGGCCACGGTGTTCTACAACCGCCTGAGCCCCGATAACCAGGAGACGTTCGGCTACCTGCAGTCGGATGCCACCACGGCGTTCGAGGTGGGGCATGACCCTTCGGGCGAAGAGGTCCAGGCCGACACGCCGTACAGCACGTACGCCAACCCCGGTCTGCCGCCCACGCCCATCTGCTCGCCCAGCATCGACTGCCTGCAGGCGGTATGTGCCCCCGCGAGCGACTACGGCGACTACTATTACTTCATCTTCTGGACGAACGATGCCGGCGAGACGGAGTACGCGTTCAGCAAGACCTACGACGAGCATCAGGCCGCCATCGCCGAGCACCTGTAGGATTCGCCTTTTCGAACGCGCCCGCTATGGGCGCGTTCTGTATGTCTTGCGCCGTTAGGCAACGGATGCTCCGTTTTCGTCGTATAAGCTTTGATGTGCGGGCGATTCCGCTTTGGCGGGCGCCTTGTTTGCCAGAAGGATTCACAATGTCATTTCTTGCTCCCGATCGCTTGTTCAAGCGCGTAACCAGCATCGATCCCCTTGAGGACATCAAGGATGCGGGGTTCACCCACGTGTTGCTTGATTTGGACAACACGCTCCTTACGCGCGACACCCACGAGGTGCCCGACGACGTGCGTGCATGGCTCGACGAACTCGAGAGGTTGGGCATCGTCGCCTGCATCCTGAGCAACAACTGGCATCACGGCGCTCATGAGTGGGCCGACCGCCTGGGGCTGCCCATCGTCTCGCACGCGGTGAAGCCGCTGCCGTTCGCGTATCGCATAGCGATGAAGAAGATCGGCGCGCACCGTGCGACCACGCTGTGCATCGGCGACCAGATGGTGACCGACGTGTGGGGCGCACACGGGGTGGGTATGAAGGCGTACATGGTGGGTTCGCTCGTGGAAACCGACCTGCCTCATACGCTGTTCCTTCGCAACCTCGAAGGCCCCATCATGGGCCATATGAAACCCGAGAAGTAGTTTGTTGCGCTGTTTCGTTCCGTGTCTCGATTGTTTTAAGTCTTTGCTTGTTGAATTTGATGTGGGTTCAAGGCTGGAGCTTGAGCATCTGCGATTTTATCTTGGCCGAAACTTTCGGCGTCTGGGCGATTGGCTCGATAGAATCACATGTTGAAAACGCGCGCATGCTACAATCCTTCATGAGATAAAACATGCGAAGGATGAGACATGCGATACATGGATGCCGGGGAGGCGCACGGGCTTGGTTTGGTCGCCATCGTGGATGATGTGCCCGCTGGCCTGCGCATCAATCCCCACAATATTGACGATGATATTGCCCGATGGGATCGCCTGCATGGGCGGCCTGCGCAGCAGCACGCTTACGAGGGCATAGAACTTTTAGCCGGCGTCAAAGACGGACGCACGGTGGGCGCTCCTGTAGCGCTGTGCCTGGCGCGTGCCGAGGGCGATTCCTCGGAGGAGGGGCAGCGCCGCAGCGTGCCGCGCCCCGGAACCTCGGAGCTTGCGAGTGCGCTCAAGCGCGATCTGGATGACTGCTGCGACGTAAGCGACCGCACCGATGCGCGCGTGGGCGCGATGAGGGTTGCCGCCGCCGGCGTTCCGCGCGAATTCCTGGCCGACCTGGGCGTTGAAATCCATTCGTACGTGACGCGAGTCGGAGATGCGGCCATGCGTGAAGAGCCTGATGCGTCCGAGCGTTTTGTTTACACGCCGCTCGATATCGAGATGTCGGCGCTTCGATGCCCTTCTGCCCAGGCGACGCGCGCCATGGAAGCCCAGATCGATCGGGCGGTTGCTGCGGGCGACACCCTCGATGGGGAGTTTCGCGTGGCGATTACGGGGCTTATGCCCGGTTTGGGCGACGACATGCGGCCGGGCGGCGGCTTGCTGCCGCTCCTCGCTGCTGCGGCGTTCTCGGTTGAGGGCGTGCGCGGTGTCGAGTTCGGTTGCGCGACCGCCGGGCTGTGCGGCTCGCGCGCGGTCGATGCACCAACATGCTCATCCTTGGGGTTCGCGCGTTCGAGTAACCGCGCGGGCGGCATCGAAGGCGGCGTGTCCACCGGCTTGCCCGTCATCATTACGGTTTCTGTGGCGGCGCCCCCGCTGCTCGGCAAGGCCGCGCCCGCCCTCGATATGGAAACGCTCGATTCCGCCGATTGCGCGCCGGGCCGCTTCGATGCCTGCTGCGTGCCCTCCGTGGGCGTGGCCGTCGAGTCCGAGCTGGCCTTTGCGCTCGCTCAGGCGTATCGCGCCAAGTTCGGCGGCGATTGCATGGGCGATGTCCATGCGGCGCTCGATGCGTATGCCGCGCGTCTTGCCAGGGCGGCCAGGTGATCGCATGGGCGTGTTGAAACAGAACGTATTCCTCGTGGGATATATGGGCGTGGGCAAAACTACCGTCGCCCGGCGCCTGGCGCGCGATTTGGGCGTAGCCGCCATCGACGTGGATGCCTATCTCCAGCGCAAGCACGGACGCGACGCCAATCGCCTGTTCAAGCAGCGAGGCGAGAAGGGCCTGCGCCGCGCGGAGGCCAAGGCGCTCGCCGAATGCGCGGCGCTGGGGCCGGCCGTCATCTCGTGCGGAGAGGGTATCGTTGCGCTGCCGGAAAACCGCGAGCTTCTGAAAACGCAGGGGTTCGCCGTGCTGCTCGAATCTTCCATGGAGGGTTCGCTCTCGCGCATCAAGAGCATGCGCACGCGGCCGCTGCTCGCGCAGGGATGCGACACGCAGGCGTTGTGGGACGAGCGCAAACCGCTCTATGACGAGGTTGCCCAGGCGCACGTGGACGTGAGCAACAAGGGCACTGCTGCCGCTGCCGCCGCGATTGCGGCAGAGCTCAAGCGGCGCGGCATCTACATACCCGACGCGCCGTAAATCTGCGCGCCAAATCGGTTGCGTTCAGGACAGGCAAACGAAAGAAGATGGTGGAAATGGAATCGAATCGTTTGGAGCGCATGCGCGCGAAGATGTCAGAAGAGGGCATTGCGGATTTCTACTGCCGCGACGTATCGAGCGTGAGGTGGCTCACGGGGTTCGAGAACGTGTTCGACGACGAGCCGGCCCATTTGGCGTTTGTAACGCCCAAGACGAGCGTGCTCCATACCGATTCCCGCTATACCGATGCCGCAGGTCGCGCCGCGCAGGGCACGCCGTGGGCGATTGACGGCGAGGCGGTGTCGCACGCGAAGTGGGCGGCGCAGGGGTTCGAGCGGTTCCATGAGCAGCGGGGAAGCGAGCCCGGGCGCGCCGTGTGCCGCTTTGGTATCGAGGACTCCATTCCGCTCTCCGAGTTCCGCTCGCTGGAAGCCGCGTTCAAGGACAACCGCTACGCGCCTGAATTCGTGGAAACGTCCGATTTCGTGCGTGGGCTTCGCGCCGTGAAGGACGAGGCCGAAATAGCCGCGATGCGCGCCGCCCAAAAGATCACCGATGCTGCATTCGACCACATGTGCGGCTTCATGCGCATCGGCATGACCGAACGCGAGGTGCAGCTTGAGCTGGAGGAAACCATGCGACGCATGGGCGCCGAGGGTCTGGCGTTCTCCTCCATCGTGGCGAGCGGCCCCAACGGTGCTGCGCCGCATAGCATTCCCGGTGAGCGCCGTCTGCAGGACGGCGACATGGTGGTGATGGATTTCGGCGCGCGCCGCGGCGGCTACTGCTCCGATATGACGCGCACCGTATGCATGGGCCACGCGACCGACGAGGCAAAGCGCGTGTTCGCGGCCGTGCGCGCCGCCAATGAGGCGGTGGAGGCAATGCTGCGACCGGGCGTGACGGGCAAGGAAGCGCACGAGCTGGCCGAGCGTGTGCTTGATGAGCACGGCTTCGGCGGCAAGATGGGCCATGGCCTGGGGCACGGCGTGGGAATCGACATCCACGAGCTGCCCAATCTTTCGCCGCGCAATCCGGAGCCGCTTGTGCCGGGCAACGTGGTCACA
Source organism: uncultured Slackia sp. (assembly GCA_963559755.1). Classification (GTDB taxonomy): domain Bacteria; phylum Actinomycetota; class Coriobacteriia; order Coriobacteriales; family Eggerthellaceae; genus Slackia. Next base: position 15,009 of record CAUWMI010000040.1, read on the forward strand.
GTTGAGCCGGGCGTGTATCTGCCGGGCGTTCTGGGATGCCGCCTGGAGGATTTCGGCGTGATTACCGAAGACGGTTTCATGGTTTTCACGCAATCCACGCACGAACTTGCTATAATTTAGCGTCTTTTTGTTTACCTAAAGCATGCGAACGAGGTTGCCACGCGAAAGCGCGGACGTTGTTCGCCGCGCGTAAGCGTGTAACGATTAAGAAGGAGAGCATCCGTGGCTACCATCTCTACCGCCGATTTCAAGAACGGCATGTGCATCATGTACAACAACAAGATGTGCACCATCATCGAGTTCCAGCACGTCAAGCCCGGCAAGGGCGGTGCGTTCGTGCGCATGAAGCTGCGCGACGTGCGCAACGGCCGCGTGTATTCCGACACCGTGAACTCCGGTGTGAAGTTCGAGACCGTGCGTCTTGAGCAGAAGACCATGACGTACCTCTACAACGACGGTGCCGATTTCTACTTCATGGATCCCAACACCTATGAGCAGTTCAGCCTGCCCACCGACAACGTGGGTGAGACGGCCAAGTGGCTCAAGGAGAACGACCCCGTGACCCTCGAGTACGCCGACGGCGACCTGATTGGCTGCGAGCCCCAGATGTTCGTGGAGCTCGAGGTCACCGAGACCGAGCCCGGCTTCAAGGGCGATACCGTGCAGGGTACCACCAAGCCCGCCACGCTCGAGACGGGCGCTGAGGTGAAGGTCCCCACCTTCGTGAACGTGGGCGACATCCTGCAGATCGACACTCGCGACGGCCGTTTCGTCAAGCGCGTGTAACGGTTGTGCTGTTCTGCCGAACAGCGCAAGTACTCAATTAAACGCTGCGACGCTGCAAGCCGCCCTCGCACCGAATCTTCGCGCGTTCTCGCAGACTTGCGTACGAAGTACGCGGCGCCTTCGAGAACCCACGAACCTCCGGCACGAGGGCGGCTTTCACTGTTTCGTTCCGCGTCTCAAAGTTCTAGAAGGTGGCTGCGTTGTCGCGCGATGGATTTGGATGGTCAAATATTCTTCGAATGGGCGAAATTGCTGTTCAGATAGCGCGTGATGGTCATTTTTTGATCGAATGGGCGGCGCGGCGGTCTCAAACACGTGCAATTGATACGTGATCGCGCCAAAATCCATCCGGTACGATGCCGATTTGCTCAGGATACGCTCATATTCGCGAAATAAGGCATTTAGCCCTTCACTCGCAATCTTCCAATCGCCCATTCGGTTGAAAAATGACCAGGGTGTCAAAACTGAACCTGCCAATTCGCTTTCGCTGTGCTCGGCGCCCTGCCGTTGACCGACGTGCCCCGAGCCCCGCTCGACAAGTGAGCAGGGCTCGCTCTCTTGGGCGAATAACGAGGCACAAGCATGCCGTTAGTCTGTTAGCTGCTGTTTCGTTCCGATTCCGTAAGGTTTGGGGGTGTCTCACTGGTTCGTTTTTAACCCGACTTCTCTACTTGGATGACGATTTCCGTGTGGGGGAGGTAGGTGACGCGAACGCCGGGGTAGGCTGAGAGTTTCTGGTCGGGTACCCATTCGCCTGTTTCATCGCCCTGCTTGAAGCGGTCGCATATCTGCTGGTCAACCTGGAATCGCATGCGGTTATAGGACCCATCATCGTTCTGCGTGGCGCACATGAGATAGCAGGGGTCAACCTCGTCGTAGATGCTCTGTTCGAAGCCGTAGGCGTGGTCGAATTTCTGGACGGTCGGGTTGGAAAGCGAAGGGATGTCTGCGATGGCATTCACCAGCACGGCTCCA
>CAUWMI010000041.1:0-16657 GCA_963559755.1 uncultured Slackia sp.
TCGCATGACGAAATCGTGATGTTCTACTTTGCGGTTGACAATCGGTTCAAGGAGGGGCACAATCCCGTCTTGCCTATTTCTGGGGATGTAGCTCAGCTGGGAGAGCATCACGTTCGCAACGTGGGGGCCGAGGGTTCGAATCCCTTCATCTCCACCAGAAAAAACCAAACAGGTCCGGAAGACTCCGGGCCTGTTTTTATTTCGGGCCCAAGGACTCGGACCCCCTCAACACCTTGCCGCGCATCAACTCTGCACATGCGGAAAGCAAAAAACGATGTACGGACCGTGCACAAAACGCGATTTGTGGCGCTGCAAGACAAAACGCAAGCAATCAGCGCTGGAACGCAAGACATCGAGCGCCTCTAATGGTACACGTGCTGATGCACGTGCGGAAAATGGGGCACGCGCAGAATCCGCTGCGAGCCGAAGCTCTCCCCTACGGACCTTTGCACCCTTATTGTCGTCGGTCTTAGTTTACGGGACCATAGGCTTTCCTTGCCGCACCTTCCTGGCGCTGCACCCCCCCTGCGCCAACGCCCACAAACAGACACACTTTTTGTCCTATAAGCCCGAATTTATTGCGACCCGTCTTCTGCATTCTTCCCCGAAAATGAGAAAGGCCCCGAAGGGCCTTGTGATTGCATCATCTTTGCGATGCGTATTCTTGAGCGGATGCCTCCCGGATGAGCCGGATGCTGGACAAGCCAGAAAAATCGGGCGAACCAGGTGTCGAGCAAACCGGAATCGGGTGATCCGTTGCCGGCCGATCAAAGCATCGAGCGATCCGTTGCCAACCGATCAAAGCACCGGGCACACCGTTGCCGAGCGAGACGGGTGCCAGAAACCGGACATCGGGCACATCATCGTCGGCCGAGCCGATTAGAAGTCGTCGTCCTCGTCATCGGCGTCGTCAACATCATCAAGCAGGCTGGGCACGCCATCGTCGGCCTGGTCATCCATGAACTTGCCGAACAGCGGCTCGCCCGTAGCGGCATCGAACAGCTCGACCATGCCGGTGAGCACATCCACATACTGGTACGACTGGCGCGCGGTGCGGCCGCGTTTGCGATCGACCTCGAGAATGAACAGAGAGGGGTGCGCTTGCTTGAGGGTTCCCTCGGCTTCAACGATTTTCGAACGGCCCATGTTGGCACGAATCTTGAGACGGGTGTCGATGCGCGACGCGAGCTCTGCCCGGATGTCATCAACGATACGGGCCTGCTTTTCAAGTTCCATACAGTAAGTAGTCCTTCGTTTTGGTACGCGGCAATGTAGCCGCAAATGATACCACGATTTGTCAAGTCCTACACTTTAGCGCAGGTCAAACCACATTTTGTACACGTTAGGCACGGTAATCGCTTCAAGATGCGCTCCCGCGCGCACCCCGGAACATGCCGCCAAATGCGCCTCCGCGAAAGCCTACGGCTTGGCCCGCTTCGCCTCATACATGGCCGCATCCGCCTTGGCGATCGCATCACGAAACGCGCCCTCGACGGGAGCGAAGCCCACCGAAATGTCCGGCACGAACCCCATCGATTCGGCGACGACCGCAGCGAACCGCCCTTTCACCGCGCGGGCGAACGACTCCGCATCCGAGGCGGAGCCAAGCCGCGCGAGCACCGCGAACTCGTCGCCGCCGATGCGACCCACCAGGTCATCGGGGCCCACCTGACCCAGCAGCGCGGCGGCAAGCGCCTTCAGAGCCTTATCGCCCTCAAGGTGACCCCGCTCGTCGTTGATACGCTTGAAATCATCCACATCGGACACGAAGCACCACCAAGCGCCAGGCTGTGCAGCGGTCGCCTCCTCCGCGGCATCGAAGAACGCCGCATGGTTCAGCGCGCCCGTCATCTGGTCATGGCGTGCGAGCTCGCGCATGCGGTGGGCCAGCTCCATCGCCTCGCTCGCCTTTTCGGAAAGCGTGCGCGGATAATACTCCCCTGCCTTCTGCTCGAAATACGGAAGCGACTGGTGAGCGTGGATGACGCACCATTCGCCATCGGCGGCATCGCGGTGGAATACCAGGGAAAACCGCGTGTCCATGTCCACGAGCGCGCTCTCGCCATCAGACTTCTCGCGCACGTGGATGCCGCCGTACACCAGGTACGCCGCCTCGCTTATGCGGCGATGCTCGTACCATTCGTCGACGATTTCGAAGTCGATGGATGCCGACTCGGAGAAATCGAGCTCGAGCGCGCGCATGAAATCGGCGAGATTCTCGTAAAACTCGTGCCGCCCCGTGCCGATGACCACGCATGAATCGTCGAAGAAGGGCAGCAGCTCCTCCACTGAAGCCGCGCCCTTCAGCAGATAGCCATGCCAAATGCGCCGGGCAAGCGCGCAGAGATGTGCGCCGGTTGCGTCCACGATGCGACCTCCTGAAACAAAAGGCCGAACGAATTCGGCCGGGATAACGCTCTTCAGTATACCTACCGCCCTGGACGCGGGCAACGCGGGCGCGCCGACGTTCGCTAAGCGTCCAAATACGCCCCGAGCACGCGACCGAGCTCGATGAACTCCTCAAGCGTCAGCGTTTCGCCGCGGCGGCGCGCATCGATACCGGCGCGCTCGAGAATCGCGGGGACGTTCGCGGAGGCCTCTTTCATGTTCGCCCTACCCGAGAGGTAGGTTTTCATGGAGTTGGAGATGGTCTTGCGGCGCAGCGCGAAGGCGGCATCGGCGGCGAGGGATGCCAGGCGCGCCTCTTCGGGCGCGATGGCCAGGTCGCCTCGGCGGTCAAGCCGGATGACCGAGGACGTCACGTGCGGCGGCGGGAAGAAATTGCCCGGCGCCACCTGGAAGCGCCCCGCAGGTTTGGCGAGCAGGCGCAGTTTGACGGTATAGGCGCCGTAATCCTTCACGCCGGGGTCGGCCGACATGCGATCGGCCACCTCGCTTTGCACCATCACCGTAGCACTTTGGATACTGGGAAAACGCTGGAAATAGTCGAGCACCAGCGTGGCAGCAACCGCATATGGCAGGTTGGCGATGAACTTGGTGGGCGCGGCGTTTTCAGTCGCGGCCTGGCCGAACGCCGCCTGGAGGTCGGCATCCGACAAGTCGAGCGCGTCCTTGGAGACAAGCATGAAGTTGTCGAAAGCGCCGAGCGTTTCGCTCAAAACGGCAGGAAGATCGGGATCGCGTTCCACCGACAGCACGTGCGCCGCCCGCGGCAGGAGCGCGGCCGTGAGCGTGCCGATGCCGGGGCCCACCTCGAGCACCGTGTCATCCGGACCCACCTCGGACAGCCGGCAAATGCGTCCGATGACCTCGTCGTTCACGAGGAAGTTCTGGCCGAGTGATTTCTTGGTAGCGAGGCCATGGCGCTCAAGCACCGCACGCGTCGCAGAGGGAGTGGAAAACGGCGAATAGGGCGCAGAAGAGCCTTCGTCATTGCCCAGCCAGGTCGCGTCCATGGCATCAACCCCCTGTGCCTGAAGTGCGGAATTGTTCTTCTTCACGCTATTCTCCCTCCGTCGGAGCAGGACACGTCTGCTTCTCCGACTCAGATTCCGGCTGACCCCAGCCCACGCGGTCGATCACCTCAGCCACGCGGAAGCCCGCCGCGCCGAACGTCGAGCGCACGATGGCTTCAAGTGGAGCGAACCCGAACGGATCGCCGCCGGCTCCGATAACATGCAGCGTCACGGGACGCTTGGGCGCATCGGCTGCGCCGGGCAGCGCGCAGGGGCCACGCCGCAGCTCCCAATAGGGCTGCAGCCTGTCGAGTACGCACTTGAACTGACCCGGAGGCCCCGCAAAATACACCGGGCACACCACATGCACCTCGTCGGCGGCGTCGAGCATCGTGTAGAGCTTCTGCATGTCGTCGCGAATCACGCAGTAGCCAGACAAAGGCGAGCCAGCCTGTCGCGAAACAACCTCAAAACCTTTCGTTCGCGCTAAAGACAGCGAGGGTGAATCTGACGAGTCAAATTGGCTTGAACGAGAAGCGCCGCGTACTTCGTACGCAAGCGCCGAGTGATGAACATGCCCCACGGCATGTTCATTCCCTAATTTCCGCATCCGAGAGGATGCATCCTGCTCGGAATCCGAGCAGGATTGGCCGTCAGATTCAGTCGCAGCGGCGGCCTGTCCGCCGTTCGCCAGAACGGCGGAACGTCTACATGCTTCACAGCCGTTGCATCCGCCGACGGACGATTCCGCCATATTCCATTGCCCGACGCGCACGTCCATGCCGTCAAGCGATCCGGCAAGCTCCTTAGCATAGCGAGCGCACACCCCGCGTCGGCGAGGCGAGCCCGTGATGATCAGGATGTTCTTCACTCGACCTCCTCGGGGCGACTGTCATTGGGGCGATCGTCCGCGGAGCGATCGGCACTCATGCGCATACGCTCGGCGACGTGATTCTCGTGCGCACGCTGCCACGCCGTGGGCTCGCGGTCGAGCAGCCCCAACGCCGCAGCGTGCATGCTCTCAAGGAGCGCGGCACGCTGAACACCGGGGGTCGCACCGCGTTCCTCCGCGATGCGCTGCGCCGTGTACAACGTGAATTCCGGCCCGCATTCGATGCCGCGGAACGGAACCGGCGCCATATAAGGCGCGTCTGTCTCGGTGAGCAGGCGTCCTTCGGGCACGATGGCAGCCGAAGCGCGCAGCTCGTCGCTGCGGGCGAACGTCACCGCGCCGCCAAACGCCACGTAGCACCCCCGGTCGAGCCAACGGCGCAGCTCATCGGGCCCCACGCTGCAGCAATGCAGCAGCACGCCGGCGGCGGGCCAGCCTTCCTCTTCAAGAATCGCGAACCCGTCGTCGTGGGCATCGCGCATGTGCAGCACCAGCGGCAGACCCGCCTCATGCGCGATCGCTACCTGACGGCGGAACACATCGCGCTGCACCTCGCGCGGCGAAAGATCGTAATGGTAGTCCAGCCCCACCTCGCCAAGCGCCGCCGTGCGCGGATCGGCAAGCATGGCGCGCAGGGTTTCCTCCACCTGCGCATCCCACGCGCTTGCGACATGCGGATGCACGCCGGCGGCGATGCGCACGCGCGGAATGGGCACCTCGGCGCAAGGACAGCGATTGGCCCGCCACTCGTCGACGGTCATGTCCGTCGCCAGGGGCGCACCGGCTGCTGCGGCCTCCTCGCGGTGCATCGCCATCGCGCGGCGCGTGGCCTCGAATACGTCGGGGAGAATCCTCAGCGCTTCGCTGCGCCACGCATCCAAATCGCGATACGTCATCCACCCGTCCTCGACGGCATCGGCGATGGTGCACACGAAATCGACGCCCTGCACGGCGCATCGCGCAAGCGACAGGGCGGGATTACTCAAAAGCGCCAGGTGAGCATGGGTGTCGGCCACCGCCCCCTCAAGCGCGGGAGCGGGAGCCTCCACGATCTGCCACGCCCCATGCTTGCGCTGCTTGCGAAACAGCGCATCGCGAAACGCCAAATACCCCGCCGGGCTTTCGAGCTCGATGGCAGCCATTACAGCTGGATTTCCTTCACGTCCAAGCGCGGGAACAGCGGATCGCCCTTCTCCACGGGGTTGCCGGCGGGCAGCTGGCCCCAGGCGCTGGCGGCCTTGATGTCGTCGATGGCGCACACGTCGCCCAGGCCCAGACGACGGAACACCTCGGCGGAGGTGTTGGGCATGAACGGCGCGAAGAACAGCGCCAGGATGCGGCACGCCTCGAGCGCATTGTAGAGCACCTGCGCGAGCTGCCCCTGCGTCTCCTCGGACTTGGCCAGGTTCCACGGCGCGCTATCCTCCACATAGTGGTTCACGGCACCGGCAAGCTCCTGCACCGCAGCGGCGGCATCGGTGAAATTCACCTCGGCCATGCAGGCGTTGTAGCGCTCGTACAGCGTGTCGGCAAGATCCTTGAGCGGATTGGGCTCGTCTGCCAGCTCGGCCGGAACCTCGGGCACTTTGCCGTCGAAGTACTTGCCCACCATGTTGAACACACGCGAGCACAGGTTGCCCCAGGTGTTGGCCAGATCGGCGTTGTACACCTGCGTCATGCGCTCGATGGAGATGTTGCCGTCGTGGCCGAAGCGCACGTCGCTCATGAAGTAGTAGCGATACGCGTCCACGCCGTAGACCTTCACCAGGTCGGCGGGCTTGATGCCGTTGCCCTTAGACTTGGACATCTTCTCGCCGCCCACCAGAAGGAAGCCGTGACCAAACACGCAATCGGCCACAGGCAGGCCGGCGGCCATGAGCATGGCGGGCCAAATCACGCAGTGGAAGCGCGTGATGTCCTTGCCCACGAAGTGGTACTGCATGGGCCAGCGGCGCTCGAACTCGCCGGGGCGCTCAGGGTCGGCGTATCCGATGCCCGTGAGGTAGGCCAGAAGCGCGTCGGCCCACACGTAGCACACGTGGCCCTCGTCGAAAGGCAGCGGAATGCCCCAGTCGAACGTGGAGCGGCTGATGGAGAGGTCCTGCAAGCCGCCCTTCACGAAGGTGACGATCTCGTTCTTGCGCGTCTCGGGGCGGATGAAATCGGGGTGCTCCTCGTAGAACTTCAGCAGCGGCTCCTGGAACTCGGACAGCTTGAAGAACCAGTTCTCCTCGCCAGAAGCACGGCGCACGGGACGGTGGCAATCAGGGCACACGAACTCGCCGTCGTCGTTCTTCTCCAGGTCGCTCTCGTTGTAGTAGGTTTCCTCGTGCACGCAGTACCAGCCCTCGTAGGCGCTCTTGTACAGGTAGCCCTTCTCGTAGAGGTCGGTCCAGAACTTCTGCACGGTGCGCGTCTGACGGTCTTCGGTGGTGCGCACGAAATCGGTGTAGGTGATGTCAAGCATGTCCCACGTCTCCTTGAACGCGGGCACCATGGAGTCGCACCACGCCTGCGGGGTCATGCCGTTCTTCTCGCCCGTCTCGGCGACCTTCTGGCCGTGCTCGTCCAGGCCGGTGACGAAGGCCACATCGCAGCCATTCATGCGCTGGTAGCGCGCCACGGTGTCGGCCGCGATGGTAGTGTAGGCGGTGCCCAGGTGCGGCGCCGCGTTCACGTAGTAGATGGGCGTGGTGATGGAATATGCGGGTTTGGACATACGATCCTCTTTCTAGCGCTTGGGACTGATGATGCCCCGCGCGCCCTTGCGGCTGCGGGCGACGAATGGTGCCGTCCGTGCCTTTGCGCCGGCGGCCCAGAATGCCGCGCGACGGCCGGTCAGATACAAAGCCTGCCTATTGTAGCGCAGGAGCGATGCCGCGGCAGTTGCATATCCAAAGAAGCGGCAAAGCATAAAGGAAGCGGGCCGGGTGTTGCCCCGACCCGCCACGCGCCCTGCCGCCGCCCTTGGGCGCTACGGAATTCACGCCTGCGGGCGCGCCATTCCACCCCGAGGCCAGCCCTACAGGTTTGCCGCCAGCGCGTCACGGAGGAATTGAGTGGCACCGGCACCGGCCGCACCGTCATAGAACGCGGTGAAGCGCTCATCGGCCACATAGCCCTCGGCGAGCCCCAGATGCGCCTCGCGGGAGTAGGCGCCTTCGGGCCAGTGGGCCTTGATCCATGCCGCATGCATACGCGTGAGCTCCTGTGCTTCAGCACTGTGCGCATCGCCCGTCGCCATCGCGGCCTTCAGCTGCTCAATGATCGCTTCGCCCAGAGCCTGCACGTCGGTCCACTCCCCTTCGTCCATAGCCAGCAGCTTCTTGTTCGCCGCATCAATCACGTCGTCGCCGTAACGCTCACGCGCCTCGTGACCATACGCGCGCTCGTTGTCCTCGACCGCCTTGCGCTTGAGTCCTTCAAATCTTTCTTTATCGGCCATATCGTACCGTCCTTCCAACGATGCGATGGTTTTCTCAACCGTCGCGATCAGGGTTTCCAGTTCAACTTTTTGCGCAGAAAGTGTTGCGAGGTGACGGCGAAGGACCTCAGGGGCATCAAACTGGGGAGCAGCGAGCATGCGGCGGATTTCCTCCAGTTCCACCCCGCACGAGCGAAACAGCAAAATCTGCTGCAGCGCGGCTACATCGGTCTGCCCGTAGACGCGATAGCCGTTCGCCTTGCGCTGCGGAGTCAAAAGCCCCAGCTCCTCGTAATAGCGAAGCGTGCGCGTGCTCACGCCTGAAAGCTTGGCCAGCTGGCCTACCGTGTAAGAACGAACTTCCCGCTTTGGAGCCGCTTCTCCGCCTTTCCCCTTTGCGCGCTTCTCGCCCATTGCCACCGCGTGCGCCGCATGCTTTGCAAGCGTGTGCGCCTCGCCCTTCTTCTTCACGCTCATCACCTCGCGCAGCATGGTAAACCTTTCCGCAACGTGAAGGTCAAGCAGCATTTTAAAAATATCGACATTTCGAGACCGATGATGCTTCGAGATTGCCGACAGCTCGAGATTGGCGGCGCAAAGACTATGGGTGATGCAAAAGGGCGCAACCCTTAGGTCGCGCCCCTTCCATTGCAGTATTGAGCCTGCTTCGCCGTGTTTAGAATACCTACTTGCGGTTGCCTTCCTGATCCTCGGCGCTCGCCTTGCGGGCCTCGGCCACCATGTCGCCCGTGGACACGAGCGCATCTTCGCCCTCCTGCCACTGGGGCGTGCCCGCATCCACCACATCGCCGATCTTATCCATCGCATGCCCCATGTGCTCGACCGCAGAGCCCACCGCGTGCTCCACGTGATCGCTCACGTGCTCGGCGGCATCCGCCACGGCATCAGCGGCATGCTCCATGTGCACGGCGGCGTGCTCCATGCCCTCAATCGCGCGCTCCACCAGGCGTTTCTTGGGCTTGACCACCATGAGCACCACGATGAGCGTGAAAATGATGAGCGCCGTCTGCAGTCCAAAGCTCGCATGGAACCCAACCATGGAAAGGCCCGATTCCGCCGTGGGCGCACCCGGGTCGAGCTGCGCCGTGGCCGCAGCCATCATCGACACCATGAAGCTCGAGCCGATGGAGCCGGCGATTTGGCGCACCGTGTTTACGATAGCCGTGCCGTGCTGCACGTCGCCGCCGGTGAGCTTTTCCAGCGCATAGGCGGTCATGGGCATGACCAAGAACGTGAGGCCCACCATGCGCACCGCATACATGGCGGTGATGATCAGGGCGTTGGTGTGCTCGTCGAACAACACGAACGCCACCGTGCCCACCGCGAGCACACTCAAGCCCACCGTGGCGCTCACGCGCATGCCGTGCTTGTCGTAAAAATTGCCCACCGGCGCCGAAAGCAGCGCGTTGATGATGGCACCCGGGAACAGGATCAGGCCCGACTGCAGCGCCGACATGCCGTGAATCTCCTGCACGTACAGCGGCACCTGCAGCGTGCCGGCAATCACGCCGATCTGCGCCATGGCCACCAGGCCCACGCCCAAGAAGAAGTGTTTGCTGCCGAAGAGCCCCACCTTGAGCAGCGGCTCGTCCATGGCAAGCTGCCGACGCACGAACGCCATCAGCAGCAGGAACGCGCCCAGAACGGGCACGTACGCCGACCACGCGTACACGCCCGCCTGCTCAGCCGACGTGATGCCCAGCATCAGGCACACCAGGCCTCCCACGAAGAGCAGGCTCGATTGCACATCGAAGCGCACGTCGGCGTGATCCACCGCGTCGCGCACCGTGAAAAACGCCGCGATCCAGCTGATGCCGCCCAGGCAGCCCAGGATCATGAAGATGGATTTCCAGCCCCACAGATCGGTGATGACGCCGGAAAGCGTGGGACCCAGCACCGGCGCGAACGCGATGACCATGCCCACCAGGCCCAGCGCGAAACCGCGGCGCTCTTTGGGGTAGATCGCTACGGCGACCGTCTGAATGAGCGGCATGAGGATGCCGTTGCCCACCGCCTGCAGGCAGCGCGAAGCCAGCAGGCACGGGTAGTTGGGCGAGATGATGGCGAATACGCAGCCCAGCACGAAAAAGCCGAGCGCCGTGAGAAACAGCGCGCGCGAGCTGAACCGCGTGATGAGGAATGCGGTCATGGCGCTGGTGATGCCCAGCACGTAAATGTAGGCCGTGGTGAGCAGCTGGCCCAGCGTGGCATCGACGGAGAACTCCGCCATGATGGCCGGAAGCGCCGAGGTGAGCATGCTGTAAGCCGTTGACGAAACGAACGCGCCCACCAGCATGACGAAGAGCATCGCCTTGGGGCCCACGTTGAGCACGAGGGCTGGCTTGGGGGAACGTGGCGCGCCGGCTTGGGACGTGGCGCCTTGGGGGGCGCCCTCGCCGGCGCGGGTAGCGTGCTTGGCGTCCGACGCGCGATGTGCGGAACCCATCTCCTGCTTCTCCTTCTTATATATGAAGGTCGATGGGTGGGCGGCTTGGCAACGGTTGTCGTCTCGCTCATCGGCCCCGCCGCGGCGTACAACGCGACGTTATTCGGTCAATAATTGGCTGATTGTATACCCCGCTCATCCAGGCCGCACCAAACCGGCCGCAAAAGGGACGGATGACACACAACTGCAGCCGAATGGAGCAGACGCGCAAACAATCGATTGGGCCAAGCATGCCGAAGGCGCCGAGAAAGACGAGCGATGGGGCGATTGAATGAGCCAGACGCCAGGCAGACCAGGGGGATCGGGGGGTTCGTAGCCCCCGTGCAACAGCCCGCCACGCGGCAATCGTCGCTTCCCTACCGGCGGATTCCGCCTTTGAGCTTGGCCTCAGCCTCGCGCCAATGAGGGAGATACGCATCGAGCAGCGCCTTGAAGCGCGGGCCGTGGTTGGCCTCGAGCAGATGGCAGAGCTCGTGCACCACCACGTACTCCAGGCACTCCGGCGGATGCGTGGCCAGCTGCACGTTGATGCAGATGCGGCCTGTTTTCACGTTGCAGCTGCCCCAACGGCTCACCATGTTGCGATACGCCAGTTTGCCGGGACGCACGCCGATGATGGGCGCCCATTTCTCGATGAGCGCCGGCGTGAACGCCTCCACGACGGCGCGCCATTCGGCGAGCTCCGCCTGCGTGGGCGCGCTCGTCGAGCGTTTGAGGCCGGCGGCATCGGCCCCTTCGCCTCGAGGGGCGGAGCCGCGCGCGTCGCCGTCGCGGGAGCCCGAACCGCGCCCGCTGCCCGAAGCATCGGCGCCGCCACGCCTTCCGCGCGTATCCGCAAGGCTTCCCTCCTGCGCACGCGCGCGTTCGCGCTCAAGCACCTGCGCGCGATGCTTCAGAATCAGATCCTTCTTCTCTCGGATGAACCAAGCAATCTCGCTATCCGTGAAATGGAGCGGCGCCGTCACCTCGACGCGCGCATCGGGCGGCTTCACACGCACGTACATGTTCTTCTGCCGCTTGCGCACAACCCGCACCGCGAGCCCATCCACGTCGAGCGTTGCGGCATATGTTTTAACAAGCGAGCGCGCCATATCCATCCTGAAATATTGTGTGAATCGAATAGTCGGCGAGCGACCGGCAGGTGCCGGAGATCCGTGGGATTTCGAGGGGCGCCGCGTGCTTTGTACGCAAGTCGTTGAAATCGCGCGGAGATTCGGTGCCTGCCGGTCGCGCAGTGTCGAGACAGCCCGCCGGCTGACAAGCCGCCGGAACCTTTAGAACGCGCTGAGGTAAATCGCCTTGGCGTCTTCCATCGTGAGCTTTTTGAAGCCGCCGAACACTTCGCCCTTGTTCTTGGCGAGCGTGGGCAGCAGTTTGCCCACGTCCTCGGGCGCAAGACCCAGCTCGCCCATCGTGGTGGGCATGCCCTGGCGCGCGAAGAAATCCTGCAGCTCGTCGATTGCGGCCGTCACGGCATCCTCAATCGCCTCGTCCGTTCCGTCAACGGGCTCGATGCCGAACACGTCCCACGCGAAGTCGAGGAAGCGCTGCGGATTCTCGCGCCACACGTAGCGCATCCAGGCAGGCATGATCACGGCAAGGCCCGCGCCATGCGCGATGGAGGGGTCGAACGCCGACATCTCGTGCTCGAGCGCGTGGCTCTCCCAACCGCCCGCGCGGCCCGCGGGGTTGGTGCTGCGGCCGCATCCGGCCAGGTCGTTATGGGCAAGCGTGCCCGCCCACATGATATTGGCGCGCGCGTCGTAATTCTGAGGGTCGTCCACCAGCTCTTCCGCCGCATCGATGATGGCGCGAATGAGCCCGCAGGCGATGTTGTCGGTCACGGGAACTGCGCCCACGCCGCTGAAGTAGCGCTCGCAGATATGGGCAATCATGTCGGTCACGCCGGCGCCCGTCTGGAACGTGGGCAGCGTGAACGTGAGCTCGGGATCCATCACGGCAAGCACGGGGCGGAACAGGTCCGAGTTCACACCCGTCTTCATGCCCAGCTCATCGTTGCTGATCACGCACGAGTTGGAGCCTTCGGAGCCCGCCGCCGGAATGGTGAGTACGCATGCCACGGGCAGCGCCTCGGCGATAGTGGCCTTCTTGGAGAAGAAGTCCCACACGTCGCCGTTGTAAGGCGCGCCGAACGCCACGGCCTTGGCGCAATCGATGGTGCTGCCTCCGCCCACAGCGAGAATGCAGTCAACGCGACGAGCGCGAGCGATCTCGACGCCCTTGCGCACCAGGCCGACCTCGGGATTCGGGCGCACGCCGGCAAGCTCCTCGACCTTGATGCCGGCCGCAGCGAGCGACGCCTTCACGCGGTCGAGCGTGCCCGTGCGCACCACCGAGCCCTGGCCGTACACCACGAGCGCATGCTTGTAGCCGCGCGCAGCAAGCTTCTGGCCCACCTGGTCGGTCACGCCGCGCCCAAAGAAAAACTCCGTTGGAGAGTAGTAAGTGAAATCATTCATAAAATGCCTCCTAAATATACCCACATGCCACGCGACCCCGTATCGCATAACCCGACCGCCACGCATGTGGCTTATACGCGATATGACGCGTCGCAACCGCCTGCAAGCCCCCACGCCACACATGCGGCTTGTGCGACATGCGTCCGTATCGTTTCGCACTATCGTCCATAGGGTGCCATATTGCAAGAGAATCCACGGTTCATGGACGTTTTTTCGACTTTACCGGGCTTGATGCCAGGTTCGCGCCAAACCCCGCTGTTCTATTGCTGAACGAGAATACTTCTCACCTGCTATTATGCATTTGCGGTTCTCAAGAGATCCACCACCCTATTCCTCCGAATGGCGTTGATGGCCTCAAAACAGCTCTGAAGCGTACTAAACCGCCGGGAAAATCGCAAAAGTGTCCATAAGTTAGCGATTTTCTGGCGGCCGCGGCCCAAAGGAAGATCGCCGTATCGCAACAGAGGAAAGCCTCATGCACGCGGCTAGGGGCGCAGCTTAGGGCACGACAGGATGCCGGGAGCCTCTACGCCCCGTGCACGAGTTCGTATGCTTCGTTGCGCGAGATGCCGAATTCGTCGCGCAGCGTGCGTACGATGTCTTTTCTGGATAGCTCGCCGGCGCTTAAAAGTTCGGCGGCGCGCTCGGCTGCTGAAGCGGCGCTCTCTTCGGCGGATGCTTGTTCCTCGTCAGCAGTCGGCGGGCCGATGACCAGGGCGATCTCGCCTCGCACGCCCTCTTCGGTATCGCGACGGGCGAACTCCGCCGCAGCATCCGGCGCACTCGCGCGGAACACCTCTTCATGAAGCTTGGTCAGTTCGCGGCACACCGCCACCTCGCGATGTGGAAGCACCTCGGCAACCACACTCAGCGCGTCGGCAATGCGGCGCGGGCTCTCGTAGAACACCAACACGGCATCGAGCGATTTGAGGCCTTCCAAAACGGCATGACGCTCCCCCGCCTTGCGCGGGAAGAACCCGCCAAAGTAGTAGCGCGGATTGTTGAAGCCGCTGGCCACATAGGCAGTCGATGCCGCCGATGCGCCCGGCAGCACCATCACGTCGCAACCCGCCTGCTGCGCCGCCTCGATCAAGCGCGCACCCGGGTCCGACACGCCCGGCATCCCGGCATCGCTGCAGAAAGCGATCGTTTCGCCAGACGCGACGCGCTCGGCCACGTGCGCCGCCTGGTGCGTGATAGTGGCCTCGTCCAGACGTTCGAGCCGCTTTTCGATGCCGAAATGCGCCAGCAGCTTGCCCGTCACGCGCGTGTCCTCGGCACACACCACGTCGGCCGCGCGCAGCTCCTCGAGCGTGCGCAAAGTCATATCGCCCAAATTCCCAATGGGCGTAGGACAAATGACAAGCCTGCCAGCCATGGTGCCGCCTTCCTGATGCGTGCGCTCGCTTCGCGCACATCGTCGTGTGTATCGCAGGGATTATAGACGATGCTGCCATGCGAAAACGGAATGCATCAGAAGGTACGCGTGAAAATAGAAGACGCGAAAGGGGCTGTCGAACATGCTCGACAGCCCCTGCCTTTGTTGATATGACTCTTTGCCAGAACGGCTTACAGCGCGCAGGCGGCCAGGTAGTCTGCGGTTACGGCTTCGTCGATGGCTGCAACTTCGTGGCAGTCGCCCAC
Organism: uncultured Slackia sp.; assembly: GCA_963559755.1. Taxonomy (GTDB): domain Bacteria; phylum Actinomycetota; class Coriobacteriia; order Coriobacteriales; family Eggerthellaceae; genus Slackia. The sequence continues at coordinate 14,324 of CAUWMI010000041.1, forward strand.
GAACATCACAGGAATGCCGGCCTCCTCGAGCGGCGCCGCATCGAACGAAACCGGCGAGGTGCCCAGCGCCAGCACGGCGAAGTCGCACGGAATCTCGCGACGCTCGGGCGCCTCGCCCTCACTGCCCGCAATCTCCACGACAACGGCCGGCGCATAACCCGGATTCTCAACGAACTCGACCACCTTGGCGCCCGTGAGCAGCTCCACGCCGTGCTCCTGGAAATCGGCCATCATCGTGGGCAGCACGGTGTTGGATTCCTGAGCGGCAACCTTGTCGGCCATCTCGACAACCGTCACATGACAATCGGGCATCGCGTTGGCGACATACTCCGCCGTCTCGGCGCCTACCAGGCCGCCGCCGATGACCGCCACGTTGCCCTTGAGCGCGTACGTCCCGCGCAGCACGTCCCACGAATCCAGCACGAACGGCGCGCCGATGCCCTCGATACGCGGCCAAGCGTTCTTGCCGCCCACGGCCACAATCACGGCGTCGAAGCCGGCCTCCGCCAGCTCGCGCGCGCCCATGGCGGCTCCAAGACGCACGTCTACGCCCGCGGCTTCAAGCGCGGCTTTCCACCAGTCGAGCGAACGCCCCATCTCCGACTTACGCGGCGGCACACAGGCGATGGTCAGCTGGCCGCCCAGCTCGTCGCACGCCTCGAACAGCGTGACCTCGTGCCCGCGCAGCGCCGCCACGCGAGCAGCCTCCATGCCCGCCGGGCCGGCGCCCACAACGGCAACCTTCTTGGCCTCGACCGCCGGCTCGATAACGCGCTCGTACTCATAGCCATTCTCGACGTTGAGCACGCACGAGAGGAACTTGCGGTTCTGGATGGCATCCGTGCAGCCCTTGTTGCACATCATGCAATGGCGAATGAGCTCCGGCGTGCCCGCCTCGAGCTTGCGCACGTAGTCGGGGTCGCACAGAAGCGAGCGGCCCAGGCCTACGTAGTCGCATGCGCCCTCTTCGATCATGCGCTCGGCGTCTTCCGGCATGATGATGCGACCCACCGTGGACACCGGCACGCTCACGGCCTCTTTCACCTGGCGCGCGTAATCCTCCATGAAGCAATACGGACGCGTGCCCATGACGGGAATGGTGTCGTTCATGTTGCCGGTATGGTTCGCCTGACCCACGTGGAACGTGTCCACGCCCGCCTCTTCAAGCAGCTTAGCCAGTCGCACGGCCTCGTCGATGAACAGGCCACCGCGACCGATCTGCGGGTTCTCGGTAATGATGGGCAGTTTGTAGTCGATGCAGATGTCAGGCGCGCCCGCACGGATCGCGCGCACCGCCTCGAGCGCGAATCGCGTGCGGTTTTCGAAGCTGCCGCCGAACTCGTCGGTGCGCTGGTTAATGAGCGGCGAGCAGAGCGAGCCCACCAGTCGGTCGCCATGGACCTCGATTGCATCCACACCAGCCTTCACGCAGCGCTCGGCAAGCGCGGTGATCAAGCCCAGAATCTCCTGCAGGCGCTCGCTGCTCACTTCGTTCACGTAGTGCTTCATATCGTGCATGAGCTTGGCGCGTGCGCCCTGCATGTCGCCCGCGCGGAAGAGCTCCGCCACGGCAACGGTGTCGTATTCGGGATGGAACACCTGCAGGCCCAGCTTGCAGTCGAACTCGTGCAGCGCGTCAGCCAGGCGCGCGAACGAGGGAATCTGCTCGTCGGTCACAAGCTTGGGCGTGGGCGAGATGGTTTGCACCGGGCTTACATCGCCCACCACCACATAAGCCACGCCGCCCTGGGCAAGGCGGCGGTAGAAGTTCACACTCTGATCGGTGATGGAGCCCGCGCGATCCTCATAACCGGTGGTCATAGGCGGAAACATCACGCGGTTCTTCAGCGTCATGTGATTGATGGCAAGCGGCTCAAGCAGCTTCATGGGCATCCCCTTTCACTGGAATATCTTTACCCATTATAGCCGCTTTGTCCCAAGGGAAAGCGGCGTTTGGGCCGTAGCCCGTCAATCTGACATGCCCCATTTACGAGCCGTGCGTTCCGAGCAAGAAGTTCACGAGTTGCGGCATACCGGACCGACACGCTTTATCCGCAAACCATGCGCGCCGAATTGGGGGGCAAGTTGCAACGTGCCAATCTGATGCACTTCATCTGCAAATCATGCGCTCTGAACGAAGGGTTACGAACTGCGTCATACCGATTCGACACGTTCCATTTACGAACCATGCGCTCCGAACGGGAGGGGCGAGTCACGATATGCCGATCCGATGCGCTCCATTCGCCCGATACTTTCTTTTTTCAAATTTTGTGCAAATATTTTCGTTTTTCTGGTTTTTGTCCCTCGATAATCGAGCGGAAAGAGCGGCAAAAT
>CAUWMI010000042.1:0-15992 GCA_963559755.1 uncultured Slackia sp.
AGCGGCGCCTGCGGAGGGGTGCAGGCGCCGCGAAAGGAGCTATAAATTGATGAGCTGGAAAGGATTGTGCGCTGACCAAAACCGATCCCGGATGAATGCATCACAGGCTGATTCTAAACGAAACCACGGCAAGACGTCATACCCACTTCACGCCCAAGCAACACGACCTACAGATCGCCGCCCAGCAGACGCGCCACATGACGGCCCTGAGTGGACGAGCGCCCCGACGCCACACCCACGATGTACTCGGGATAGTTACCCGAGAAGAAGCTACCAGATACATCGCCCGCCGCATAGAAGCCAGGAATGGGCGCACCGTCTGCCCCAAGCACCTGACAATCACCGTTGATGCGCAGGCCATCGCAGGTGGTGAGAAGCGAGCCACCAAACCACAGACCGTAGAACGGAGCCTCACGAATAGCAGACAAACGGTACGCTTCTTTGCCGTAGTCATCATCGACTTGCGCGTCAAACTGCTGGTTGTAGCGCTCCACCTGCGCAAGGAACGCCTCCTTGGCGCTACCCTCAAAGCCCAACTGATCAGCAAGACCTTCGATGGTATCGGCGACCTTCAGGATACCCGCCTCGACCGACGTAGCGCAGAATTCCTCAATGGACACGCCCGCGGCCATGCTTTGGTTGGCATAAGCGGAGCAGCCGATGGTGCTGAAGCGAATGATGTCTTCGGGAGCGTTAGCGTCAAACACCTGGCACCACACGCCACCCGGCTGCTGCGCAGCCTGGAAACACAGGGTGTCATATGGCGCAGACTCATTGGCAAAACGCACGCCGTTGCGGTTCACCTTCATGAATGGCTGACTGCCGATATTTTCCTGATAGATGGTGCCGGGAAATGCCGCAGACTCGCCCTCACCTATGTATCCGCAGTCCACGCCCACCTCAACAGCGCCACGATCAAAAATCATGGGAGCAGGATCAGGGTCTTTCACACCGCCCGCCCATAGACCAGCACGTAGGCCGAGGCCATCATCGGAGGGATTGAAGCTCGATGAGGTGCAGCATCCGACAGCTGCCGGCTGTAGTGCCTGCATCATCACGGGGTTGGCAGGGTAGCCACCCGTGGCAAGCAGAGTGTTGGCAGCTTCAACACGCACGTAGCCATTGTCAGTTTCAAAGATTGCACCAGTCACGCCACTCTCGTCATGCAGGAGCTTGACCAAAGCGTATCCAAAGCGCACGCTGTCGGCAGAGGTTTCCTGCACATGTGACAACAAAACATCGTTCCGCATGGGAGGAGTGTACGGGGGCAGATAGACATGCTGCAACACAGGCAGATAGTAGTCGGTTCCGCCGGTTGCGTGGTCGCTCGGCATATCAACAATCGCCTGTTTTTCGGCGGCAACCATCATCGGATCCATCCACTCAAACAGCTCGGCAGATTCGTTGATCCACATCTTGATGACGTCCTGGCTGCATTTACCAGATGCGTAGCGAGTAAGCTCGTTCAGAAGCTTCATGCCATCCACTTCGCCACCCTGAGCAAGCGCCAGCGAGGAATTGACGATGCCCCAGTACTCGCGCGTCTCAGGGACGCCGTCGTTTTTCTCGGCGAGAATAAAGTTCATACCCAAGTCGGCTGCGGTGCCTGCCGCGCACATGCCTGCAGTGCCCGCACCGATGATTAAAAAGTCAGTCTGCTCGGTGCTCACGATGTCGGCATCGGCGATTTCGGGCTCTACACCCAGCCAATCGACGGCAGCGGCAGCGGTGCCTTCGGATACAGTGCCCTCGGAGCTTGCGCCCTGTTGAGCGGGCGAACACGATGCAAGCCCCAGCCCCGCAACGACAGCCCCACCAAGAGCGGCGCCGGTGAGGAAGTTACGACGCGAGATTCCTTGATTCTTCTTCATGATTCCCTCCTTTGTCGCTGGTGCATCCCCGGAAATCGCACCCATTGCATCAACGCAGACGATGAACGTCTGTTTGATGCCGCACACCTTATCGTCCTCGTGCTCGCACTGCATCACCCTGGCAACGCGAAACCTTTTCACTTATCTATGAACTGGCCTTTTACACTTTCTATTATCTAAAATAGCCTTGAGAGGGTGAGATGCTCACAGGGCGCCCTAAGCGGTATTGAGGTGGTATTGAGGTATACTTTCACCCAATAGGCTGCACAAGAAGGGAAGGTTATGGCTTTTATCGCGCACGCTCAAAGCATGTCTCCTTCGCGAGCGCTTCCGTCCGGCATCGCATTGTGCGCAGCGCTTGCATGCCTGCTGCTTTCATCATACGTACTCAATGCATCACTGTTCCCCGCGGTCGCCCAAACCTGCCCTGTGGCACGCGAGCTTTCCACGTACTTTGGCGCAGCGGGCTCGATTGTGTTCGCCGTCGTGGCGTACCGCAAGCCCTCGATCATGGCGGAAGGCGTGTGGTCAGGAATATGCCTTGCCTTTTCGATGGGCTCGGTTATAGCTCTGTATCTGGGTATTTCCATCCAATCGTCCCCGATGCTGGCAATAGGCAGCCCTTTTGGCGGCATAAGCTGCGTATGGTTTTCAGTGCTGATGGGTGTAGCACTTACCAATATCGGGGCACGACGCGCAGGAATGGTAATCCTCAGCGCGTTCTTGATTACCTACGGCGTGCATATCGTCTTGGACGTAAGCGGACTGGCTCGTCCTTTACCGATTGCTGCTGCGCTGTACTTCGCTCTGCTGACATGCAGCTACGCGCTCATGCGCCGCGATGCGCGCGCCATCATGCGCCCTCTGCGCGATACGGCCGCGCCTACCGTGCTTACCGTTACCAGCCCTTCGTCGTATCTTCCTATTTCTAATTACATATATGTATCGATCTTGCTCTTCAACATAGCGTGCGGATACTCGTTCGCAAGCCTAACCAATCAAACGCTGCTGGGATTCATGGCTTCTTGCGCACCCGTGATTGCGCTTCTATGCCTGGCGGGCATCAAAGATGCCTTTCCGGCGGACAGTGCGTACCGCACGGCGGTACTACTGGTGTTCGCAGGGTTTTTGTTCACTCCTCTGCCACTTTTGGGCGCGACGGACGTCGTAAGCGCGCAATCTCATACCGTGCTTTTGAACGCAGGAACCGACTGCTTCACCGTGGTGATGTATTACCTGATTGCAAGCGTGGGAGCGCGCAACAAGCTGGGCGCAGTGTCAACGTCGGCGATAGCATTTGCTGCGCAATGGGTTGGTGTCGGGACAGGAGCACTCATCGCGCAGGGAATCGCATCTGCCGCCCAGACTAATCCGATTCTGTCGCTCTGGGCAACCTTCGCCATGACGTTCGCATTCATGGCCTATAACTACGTAGCGCTGCGACGGTTCAGCTTTACGGCAACCATCGAAAGCGTGGTGCCTGCGCATGAGGATGCGGAATTTGACGCGAATTGGGATAGGCGCCCGAACGACTCGGTGCCGTCAGCGACCAAAAATGCGGCGCAAGAGGCACGCCCAGATGATATAGCGCTGCCGACGGCGAGCACGAATGTGCTGCGAAAAGCACGAATGACCACCCCAGTGGACGAGCAAGCAGAAATCGGGACCGAAGCCGATTTGCTCGCCGATATTGCAACTGCGTCCGGACTCACCCTCAGCATTGTCGTGCCAGGAGGCGAAGTCGCGCCAGCCGTCCAAAACGCTGCGGATGCAAGACCGACGCCCGATGACACCCTTGTCGTCGACAGCAAGCCATCCGTACTCCCTAGCTTCACAACCACAATCAGTGAAAGCACGCGTTTGGATTCCCGTATGTTCGACGCTCCGAACGCACAAACATCTGAAATCCCAAGCGTGCAAACGCATGGCAATCAGAACGTGCACATCGGGGACTTTGATGAGGCGTGCGATGCGGTGGCTTATCAATTTGGTCTGACCAGCCGAGAGCTTGACGTGCTCAAACTGCTGGCACGCGGCCGCACCAGCCCCTTTATCCAAGAAAAGCTCGTTCTGTCGCACAACACCGTGAAAACTCACGTACGCCACATCTACACCAAACTTAATGTGCATTCTCAGCAAGAACTCATCAGCATCGTGGAGGGCGAACGTGGGCGATAGCCTAGGGAAAATCGATTGGAGCCTTGGATAACGACCAAAATCAATAGCAATACAAAAGGAATCTCCAGTTTTAAACTGCAGCCCAATTCTCGAACGCGCCCAATAGAGACGACCTAAGCCAGCTCCCCCAGTTTAACCCGCCGCCTCCTCGTGCCCTAATGAACCACGCACTCGCCGACGTCTCTCCTGAAATCCCCGAAGCCAGGTCGCCCCTCCCGTAGAGCTCAATCCGCCATAAGAATCGGCTTAGCCACAAATCTCAATTCTCCGTATAAAGCACTTAACGCCAGCGAAATCGACGTCAATTGCCTTCAGGGAAAATCTAGCTCCGCCAATACATTCGATAGGCACCCGCATGCAAAAAAGGCCGCCCGCGAAAGCGAACGGCCCCTGTCTCCCGATTGCCCTCCTGCAATCAGTTGATCATCTTGTAAATAGTCTCCGCGACGACGTCGGCATGCACGCCGGCGGCAAGCACCAGGAAGCGCAGGGCGCAGCCGCCCACAAGAGCTCCGAGCGCGCCCACCAAGGTGGGAACGTCAATGCTCGACTTGCCCGAGATGGCCCGCCCATCTCCCGTCGCCTGAGCTCCGCCCGCGACGACGGCCGCATCATCCGATTCGCTCGAAGCGCAAGACGCCTCTTCAGCCCCTTCGAAAGACCCGACAGATTGCGGATTCTTGGGACCCTCCTTGGCGAGAAGTCCGCGCAGCGCCATGGAGAGCGGAAGCGCGATCACCACAACCGCCACGAGACCCCAGAACCATCCCGCCAACTGCCCCGAGACGAACATGGACGCCGATGCAGCGGCCGCAGCGCCTGTCGCGCTCGAGGCGTCGGCGGAAAGGGCGGTGCCCAGGAAAACCGCAAGCACGACCGCCTCGACCAGAACGAGAACCACGACGCAACGCTCCATGAAGCGCTTCGCCTCGGAGGCAATCGCCTCCTTCTTGGCCAAAACGATGGCCACGACTTCGACGAGCGCCACGCCCGTGTCGAACGCCGACACGGTGAACAAGGCGGGCAGAAGCAGCGTATCCCAGAAAGGAACGCTGCCGGAAGCCATCAGCAGCATGCCCGTGTAGAACGCCACGAACGCGCCGAGCACCATTCCGATGACGGCCAGCACGGTCCTGATGGAACGCTCACGCGGGCCAAACCATGAAAGTTTCTCGGCGAGCCAGGCGTTGACCTGCGGCGTTGCGAGCAACGCCGACAAGCCGAACGCCACGATCGCCCCGAAGGCACCCCATGCGCCGTAGGTCATCCAGGACGTGAAATGGCTGAAGCTCTGCCACATCAGCAATCCGCGTATCGGGGTGACCAGCTCCATGAGGAGCAGCAGCAGACCGACAACGAGGCTAATCGCAGCCGCCCACATGGAGACGCACACGATTTTGCCGTGATGCTCCTTGTCCTTCAAATACAAGATGGCCGCCATGATGAACGCACCCGCGCCCATGCCGCCCAGAAACAGATAGAGAGCGGGCTGCCATCCCCAAACCGATTGCAACTCCATACCCTACTCCGTTCCAAGCACCAGGCACGACGGATCGTTCATGTCGGCTATAGGAACCGCCGATTCGTTCGTCGCCTCAAGCAGCTCATCCATAGGCCCGAATTTCAAAGCGCCGAACTTGCATGCTCGCACGCAATACGGGTCCTCTTCCCCTATCTTCACTCCGGCCTTCTGGCAGGCGTCGCACTTGTCCATCGCCACCGAGTTGTATCGCGGCACCTCATAGGGACAAGCCTGGAAGCAGTACTTGCACCCGATGCAGCGGTTCGAATCGACGCGAACCAGGCCGTGCTCGTCTTTGGAGATGGCGCCCGCAGGACATACCTCCATGCAGCTCGGATTCGCGCAATGCATGCACGAGGTGGAAATGAAGAACGTTCTTCCCCTTTGCCGCTGGAAAGACGAGACGCGCCTTCTGTCGGGAGTATCGTCGGAAAGCTCGTTCTCCTTCCTGCACGCCTCGACGCACCTGCCGCAACGGCAGGACCCGCCTCTACATCCAGGAAGAGCTCGTCTTGGCGGAGACTACCGTCAAGCCCACATCGCCCACATATATAAAAAGCTCGGCGTGAACAACAGGCAGGACATGCTCGACCTGATGTTCGGGAAGAGCGACACGACGACACCGAACGACGTCCTTCAGAGATAGCCATTTACGAAACGGCTGCCAAGAGAATGCACGCCAACACCGCCTATGGCAAGCCGCAAAGAACCGCCCGCAATGCAGGCGGTTCGAAAAAGACGTCATTGATACCTTCGAGGTCCCTCGATTCGAGAGACATCTGCTCTTTCCGGGTCGCCCGGTTCGAAAAAGGCGTCATTAGCACTTTTTCAGGGGGTCCGGTTTGAGCTGTATCTTCTTTCTGGACACGGAGTTGCCCAAAATCCCCGCAGGGGGCAATCTTCAGGCATCGAGAAGGCAGGAGGCCGACATGGACGGAAGAAGGCCGGGAAGGCCCGCGAAGTACACCGAGGAGTTCAAGGCGAACGCCGTCGACTACTACCTCCAGAGCGGCAAGACCCAGCGCGAGTGCGCCGACGACCTGGGCGTCCCGCACAGGACGATCGGGAAGTGGATCCAGGCGCGCGGCCTGACCGACGACGAGCGCTCCCAGGCGGCCGAGGTCCGGGCGCTGCGCAAGGAGGTCGAGCGGCTGAGGATGGAGAACGAGTTCCTAAAAAAAGCGGCCTCCTTCTTCGCCGCGAACCAGGGGTAGCCGAGCGCTGCCGCCTGATCGAGGCGGAGGAGGGCTCCTTCCCCGTCGGGGCGATGTGCCGCATGCTGGGCGTGCCGCGCTCGAGATTGGATTGGCTACACTTAACGGGACAGTTTCATGAGGACCTTCGGAAGGAGGGGGGGGGCATGGCCGACCCGAAGCACCCCCGGCGCTTCACCGACGAGTTCAAGCGCCAGATCGTCGACCTGTACAACGCTGGCAAGCCGCCGTCCGAGATCGAGCGGGAGTACGATCTGGGCCACTCGACCCTGAGGCGCTGGATCAAATCGATAAACGCCACCGGATCGCCGCACGCCGCTGACAGCAGGACGCCGGAGCAGAACAGGATCATCGAGCTGGAGCGCGAGAACAAAAGGCTGCGGATGGAGGTCGACGTCCTAAAACAAGCGGCGCCGATATTCGCACGAAAGTGACGGCGATAGCGGCGAACGCCGGCCGCTACCCGGTATCAGCGCAGTGCAGGATCCTCGGCGTGCCCCGCTCGACCTACCACCGCCTCCGATCGCGGCCCGATCCGGCGCCGGAGCCCGACCCCGTCGCACCCGACGTGCTGGCGGCCCATGCGGAGAGCAAGGGAAGGTACGGGGCGAGGAGGGTCAAGGCACCGCTCGAAAGGCGCGGCGTCGTCGCGAGCCGCAGGCGGATATCGCGGATCATGAGGGAGAACGGCCTTTCGAGCGCGTACGGGAAGAAGCGCTCCAAGGCCCATCCCGGCAAGCCGAACGAGGCGGAGCTGCCGAACCTGGTCGCCCGCGAGTTCAACGGCCGCGCGCCGCGCACGCACGTCTGCAGCGACCTCACCTACGTGCGCGTCGCCGGCTCCTGGTGCTACGTCCGCCTGCTCGTCGACCTCTACAACAGGGAGATAGTCGGCCACTCGGCCGGCGCGCGCAAGGACGCGCGGCTCGTGAAGGCCGCCTTCGCCACCCTCGAGTTCCCGGTATCCGATATCGAGGTGTTCCACACCGACCGCGGCAGCGAGTTCGACAACGCCGAGATCGACCTCATGCTGGAGGCCTTCGGCGTCGAGCGGTCGCTCTCCGCCAAGGGCTGCCCCTACGACAACGCGGCCGGCGAGTCGGCGAACAGGATACTCAAGGCGGAGTTCGTCTACCGCGAGGGCTTCTCGGACCTCCGCGACCTGCAATCCAAGCTGTCCGACTACATCCACTGGTACAACAACTTCAGGCTCCACTCAAAGCTGGGCTACATGAGCCCCGTCGAATTCAGGAAGGCGGGACTGTTCCTCGAAAAACTGTCCAAATAAGTGTTGCCAATCCAGCTACTACGCCCGCCGCGGGAGGGGCGCGGCGGCGCCCGCGGACCCGTGGGCCGCGCTGCGCGCCGAGGTCGAGCGGCTGTGGCTCGACTCCGGGGGGAGGTGGGGCGCCCGCACGGTCCTCTCCAGGGTCGGGGGCTTCCCCGGGGCGACCCTCTACCGGGTCAGGAAGCTCATGCGCGAGCTGGGGATACGCGGGATCCACCCCCGCGCCTCGAGGCGCACCACCATGCCCGACCCGCTCGCCCCCGACCGCCCGGACCTGGTCCGGCGCCGGTTCGACCGGCCCGTGCCCACCTGCTGGCTCGTCGGCGACATCACGTACCTGAGGACCGGGCAGGGATGGCTCTACATGGCCGTCGTGATCGACCTGTGCACCCGCATGGTCGTGGGGCTGTCGTTCTCGGACAGGATGGCGGCCGGCCTGCCGATAGCGGCGCTCGAGGCCGCGTGGCGGCGCGGCTACGTCGCCGAGGGGGCGGTCTTCCACTCCGACCGCGGCAGCCAGTACACCTCGAAGGCGATGGCGGAGTGGGCGCGCTCGCGGGGCGTGAGGCTCTCGGTCGGCAGGACCGGGAGCTGCCGCGACAACGCCGTCGCCGAGTCGTTCTTCGGGACCTTCAAGAACGAGATGTACCATCTCGGGGAGTTCGCCACCCGCGACGAGGCCAAGGCCGCGTCGGTCGGCTACGTCGAGGGCTACTACAACCGCCGCCGCCCGCACTCCTCAATCGGCTACGCGTGCCCGGCGGACAAGATGGAGGCGTTCATGCGGAGGATGGACGCGATGGCCGCCCGCGAGGCGGCGCTGCCGTCCGCGGCATGATTTCGGGCCGTTCGCTGTCCAGGAAGTTGAAACAGTTCAGTTCAAGTTTGGCGCCATTAGCACAGGACATCCTGGCGCTTTGCGCTCTTTCACCCGGAGCGCCTTGCTCCTCTCTTCCCTGAACAGGCATTATGTCGCCCCGCAGATTCCAACCAATCCTCCATGCCGCCACCTCGACATGCTAATGGCGCCCTTTTTGAACCGGGCATGCCTAAAACATGCTAATGGCGCCTTTTTTGAACCGGAATCGCGCCCGAGGACGCAACCCGCGCGGCACCGCAACCCTCACAACAACGCAACCCGCACGACAACGCAACGATGCCGGAGCGGAGCGCGAAAGCCCCTTCTGCGCATGCAAAAACGGCCCGCAGGCACTCCGCCCGCGGGCCGCATGCGATTCATTTCGGCGAATTTCTATCCCGCCAAGCTCGGCAAACCCCTACTTCATCAGGCTCGCGATCTGCTGGGCGAACGCCACGGGATCGTCGATCGGCATGCCCTCCACGAGCAGCGCCTGGTTGTAGAGCAGTCCCGCGTAGCTCGCCACCTTCTCGGCGTCGCCGGCCTCCTGCGCGGCCTTGAGGGTCGCGAAGATGGGGTGCTTGGCGTTGATCTCCAGCACGCGCTGGCTCTTGATGTCGTCGCCGGCGTCGGGCATCTGGGAGAGGATCTTCTCCATCTCGAGCGACAGCGGGCCTTCGGTGGTGATGCATGCCGGCGCATCATCGGCGCTGGTCAAGCGAGTGGAAACGCCCACGCGGGTCACCTCGTCGCCCAGCGCGTCCTTCATGGCGCCGAACAGACCCTCGGCATCCTTGGCGGCTTCTTCTGCCGCCTTCTTCTCATCCTCGGACTCCAGGCCCAAGTCGCCGCTCGCCACGTTCTTCAGCGGCTTCTCGGTGAATTCCTCACCCTCGGCGGCAGGCTTGCCATAAGACTGCATGGCCTGGAAGCAGAACTCGTCCACGTCCTGCGTGCACAGCAGCACGTCATAGCCCTTGTTGAGCACGGCCTTGACCACCGGCAGCTTCGCCATGCGCTCCACCGAATCGCCCGCGGCGTAGAAGATGGAATCCTGGCCCTCGGGGCACGCGGCGATGTACTCGTCCAGCGTGACCATCTTCTGCTCCTTGGCGGAGTAGAACAGCAAGAGGTCGGCCAGCTCGCCCTTGTTCATGCCGTAGCTCATGTAGATGCCGTATTTCAAGCCGCGACCGAACTGCTCGAAGAACTTCTCGTAGGTCTCGCGATCGTTGTCGCGCATATCAGCGAGCTCGCTCTTGATCTTCTTCTCCAGACGGCGGGCGATGGCGCGCAGCTGGCTGTTGTGCTGCAGCGTCTCGCGCGAGATGTTCAGCTGCAGGTCCTGGCTGTCCACCACGCCGCGCACGAAGTTGAAGTAGTCGGGCAAAAGCTCCTCGCACTTCTCCATGATGAGCACGTTGGAGCTGTAGAGCGCCAGGCCCTTCTTGTAGTCCTTGCTGTACAGGTCGAACGGCGCGCGGCTGGGAATGAACATCAGCGCGTCGTAGGTCATCGCGCCCTCGGCATGCACCTTGATGGTGCGCGCAGGGTCGGCGAAATCGTGGAAATCGGACTTGTAGAACTCGTTGTACTCTTCTTCGGTCACGTCCTGCTTGCTGCGCTTCCAAATGGGCACCATGGAGTTGATGGTTTCCGTCTCGGTGTAGTGCTCGTACTCGGGCTTGTAGTCATCGCCGGCGTCTTCGGGCTTGGGCTTCTGACGCGTCTTGGAGCACTCCATGGTGATGGGGTAGCGCACGTAATTGCTGTACTTCTTGATGAGGTTCTTCAGGCCCCACTCGGACAGATAGGTGTCGTAATCATCCTCATCGGTATTGTCTTTGAGCGTGAGGATGACATCGGTGCCGTGCCCCTCGCGGGTCGCCTCGCTGATGGTGTAGCCCTCGATACCGTCGCTCTTCCACTCCCACGCCTCGTCGGAGCCGAACGCGCGCGACACCACGCGCACCTCCTTGGCCACCATGAAGCTGGAGTAGAAGCCCACGCCAAACTGACCGATGATGTCCACGTCGTCGCCCTGGGCCTCGGCGTTTTCAGACTTGAACTCAAGGCTGCCCGAGTGCGCGATGGTGCCCAAGTTCTTATCCATCTCGTCTTTTGTCATGCCAATGCCGGAGTCGGACACGGTAACGGTACGGGCATCTTTGTCGAAGGACACGTGAATGGCCAGCTCGTCTTTACCCAAGCTCACATCGGAATCGGTCAGGCTCTTGAAGTAGAGCTTGTCCACGGCGTCGGACGCATTGGAGATGAGCTCGCGCAAAAAGATCTCGCGATTGGTGTAGATCGAGTTAATCATGAGGTCGAGCAGCTTCTTGCTCTCTGTCTTGAACTTCTTCATGAACTTGGGCCTTCTTTCCTTATGTGAATGCGTGCCGGAAGGATACAGGGCAGTTGGGCGCGGATGGCGATTGAGAGACGCCACCCCATACCCTCCGGCTTTGCTCCATAAATTAGCACTCGAAGGTTCCGAGTGCTAAAACGTGATTGTAGTCACACGCGCAAAGGTGTCAACCCACCCGCCCGTGACGCCACGCAATGTTGACGATTCGTTGCCGGAGCCTACGAGCGTTCGGCCCATCCAGCATTGCGCGACAAGGACCACACAGGGCCTGCGGAGCGTGAAATGCTCCCACGGCAGCGCCCCCAGGAATTCGAGATCACGCAGGGCCACCTTGCGACAGAAATCGCTATAGAATGACATGGGCCACAAGGCTTAGCGCCCACGTTCTCTATTTTCCACCATACCTTATCTCTACCGCGCTCCCTTATCCCTGCCGTGTCCCCTTATCCCTGCCGTGCCCCAGCCTCTCTACCCCGGTATAAAAATCGCGTTATGTGCTAACTTTTGGCATACTCAGTAGAAAAAGCGCGTTATTTGCACGATGGTCAATGCGAAATTGGTAGGCTTGGGCGCCACTCTTCACGCAAGAGCCGTTGGTGAACATCGCTGACCTGGGATTTCTTTATCGTCGATAAAGGGACCGTGCAAAAAGATGCGCGGCGGGATTCTTCGACCAAAATGCGACACACATATAACGCTGTTTTTATACCGAGGGCCCTTTTTCTTCGCACATGACGCGATTTTTCTACCGGGCACATGTCTCCCGGAGCATGTGCCGGCCTCCGCCGCACCCCAATCGCGCTTCCAGCCAGCGCACCTTGTTTGCCTTCCATTTGACAAATAGGGAAAAGGAAAGAATGGGAAAAGGGGAATAAAGACCGCTTGGGGCCCTATGCCGTCGCGCTCCATCGGTCGATGAAGCGCTGTAGCGCCTCGCGAAATGCGGGCGTCAAACGCGGCTCGCCATCGGGACCGTTCTCTAGGCAGGGCACGATACGCTTGGGCTCGGCGGCAGACCCCTTGAATTCAACGCACATCGACTCATCCGCCGCGAACGCCTTGATTTCGTCGTTCACCCCGGAGTGCATCTCCAGATGCGGGAAGAACTCATCCCCACGCAAATCGCAATCATAAAGCCCGCCAACCGACAGCTGAACAAGGCCGTGGACCACATGGACGTTCCCCGTTTTCCCGTCGATTTCGAAGGCCTCCGGCGAGATGAACATTTCCTGGTTTGCGGCCTTTCCATCGCCTCGACCGCCCACGGGGTTGTCGAATCGAAGCGTCACCCATCGCATATGCCCAAGAAGGGCAGTGCGCGTGTGGCTGCATTGGCGAACCGGCCGCTCGGGAATCGTCACGCCCACAAGCCCGCCCAGGCGCACCTCTTCGCCCAGCGCAGCAGCCATCCGCTTGCAAAACCGCTCATTTTCGCTAGTCAAATCATCGAAAACATCCCTGAAAGCCATCGCCGCTCACAACCTCTATTCGAACTCGTCATCCCTCACGTACCCCTGGTCATACAACGTTTCGATGTAGCGGACCGCTTTCTCGGCAGACCACAAGCCGACCGCCAAGCCCAGAAGGGGTTCCTGCATCTGCTCATACCTTCGCACTCCATCAGAGAACAGAGCCTGACGTGCTTCTTCGGGATGCTCTTCAATCATCCAGTCGGGAACCCACGTCAAATACGTCAGATCGTTATCGTCCACCACGAACTGCCCGAAGGTAACCTCCGCACAGTTTGCCGCATTCGCAAGATGAACGAACGCGTCGCGCGTTTCGGGACGAATGATTTGCGGGCTAACGAACAACGAGCTCATCACAGAATTTTCGCGCACGAAAACCGCCAGTTGGAGCGATAGCCTGGGCAAATCGATAAACACATGGTTGGTGTCCCTGGTTTTGAAGGGAATGATGTTGCCCACCGGCTTGGGCTCGTACAGCTTGTAGGGTTTGTTCTGGCATTGCTTGCGCACCAGCGCATCCACGAGCGAGATATCCACGGCGTTCCTCCTTGCCACAAGAGCCAAAGGGCAATTGCGCTTACATCGCATTGCGTTTTCCATTATGCCGCATGGCTGTTGTTGCTGATAGAATCCGATTCGTCAAATAGCTCGCATGCGCACGTCAAAAGAACTCGCAGAAAGCCTGACGCAAGGAGGATTCGTGATCTACGTTGTCTCCGATATTCACGGCCGCTACGACAAGTGGCGCAAACTGCTCGAAACCATTAAGCCCACCTGGGCCGATACGATATATGTGCTGGGTGACACGATCGATCGCGGGCCTGAGGGGTTGCGCACGCTGCTCGACATGGCGCAGCGCCCCAACGTGGTGCATCTTTTGGGGAATCATGAGTTCATGCTGATGAGTGTGCTGCCAACGCTGCTCGCCCAGCTGACCGATGAGCTTGTCGACGACCTCGAGCAAAACGATACCGCCATCTCAATGCTGGCGAACTACATGATTAATGGCGGCGAAGCGACGGTTGATGAGCTCGGCCGACTCAGCACGGCCGAGCGCAATGAGGTTCGGGCGTACATCTTGAACATGCGCGTGTTCGAGGAGATCGAGATACGCGACAAGACATACCTGCTTGTGCATGCGGGGCTGGACAATTTCGAGGTCAAAAAACCGCTTGAGGAATATGACCTGCATGATTTTCTGTGGGTGAGACCCGATGTGCGCAGGCGGTATTACCCCGATAAAACCGTCGTATTTGGGCACACGCCTACAAGGACGATTCGCCAGAGATGCGGTATAGGAGTCGGAGCCGGAACCGGCGACATGTGCGCAAACAGCCAAACAGACCTCGGTATTCGCACAGGCGTCAAGGGTTCAACCAGCATTCATGCAGCCGACGGTGATGCACGTGGGACCGAAAACGCAGACGAGGATAGCATCATTGTGGCGCCCGGCATGATTGCCATCGATTGCGGATGCGGCCACGGCGGACCCCTAGGCTGCCTCTGCCTGGACACCATGGAGCGCGTGTATATATAAGCAAAAGCGGCAGCACCAAGAACCCAAACGGGAGCGGTTAGGTCACATTAGGAAGTGGCTGGTGATAGGACATCCTTTCGAACGCTTCGTCCCTGGCACCGCCTTAACTTTCGCGCTGGCTCCGCTTTAGCCTTCTTACGCCTGGCACCACAATGCCAGCCCAGTCCAAATTGCAGCGCATCAGCAAAACTACATGTCAAACAAAGAAAGGAAATAAAGGAAAAAATAGGAAAGAAAGGAAATCTGGCATGATGTCAGCAAGGACAAAACGTCGTGCCAAGTGTAAAGCGCCCGCCTTCGAATCGCCAAACGACAAGGCGGTAAACTTTACTCGATGAGCCTTCGCCGGAAAACGCCTTAATGAACGAATATATATGTATTCCCGCTCGAAAGCCCCTCGTCAAATTGGTATCCGCCCACATCGAAGTGCGGGAAATCGGACACATGCTCGATGGCGTTTTCAGCGCACCAGCGCACGAAGGTGCCGCGTGCGGCTTTGGCCTCGGTGGAGCGCTGCGTGAACTTGCCGTTTTTCATGCCGCCGAAGAGGCACGTGACGTAGCGCGGCCCGTCTTGTTTTGCGGCGGCCTTCGCATACGGCTCAACCGCCTTGGCATATTCGACGGATGCAAGGTTGACGATGGCATAGTCGCCCTTTTCGCGTGGTTCAGCATGGCGCTCATCAGACGCAAGGCTATCGGCCGAATCTGTACCAAACAAATCCGCAGATAGCTTACCTTCCTCAGCCGACGGCAAAACGCAGCTTCCTCCCGCAGCGTTAGTCCGATTCGGCGCAGCGAGTTCCTCGCAAAGCGCATCATAGATGCGCGAGCCCCAGAACTCGTACAAATTGCGCGACGGTGCACCACTCGCTCCGCAAGGCATTGCGAGCTTCGCTTGCATCTCCAGGCGATATGGCGTCACGCCGTCGAACGGGCGCAGCACGCCATAGAATCCGGAAAGGATGCGTAGGTGTGCCTGCAAATATTCCAGCTGATCGGCCGACATGACCTGCGGCGCCATGTTCTGATATTGAATGCCCTCGTAGGAGAAGACGGCAGGAGTGAGGAAGCGTTGCCAGCCAGGCAGCACATTCCGCGCCGCGCCTTCCGTTTCTGCCCTTGCCTCAAGCGGCTTAACGTCGTCCGCATTGCCGCCCATGCGAGAAGCGCCGTTCTCCATGCTTTCACCCAAATCCATGCGCTGCACGCGCGCGTGATTGAGTTCCGCAAGCGCGTCGCTGCATGCCCACAGCTCCTTGAGTTCGCCATACGACATGCCGCGCAACGCACCCAACAGTTCACGCGCCTGCGGCAGAAAACGCGGCAAATCGCGCCACGCAAACGCATCGGACGCATCCACCATTTTCTTAGCCGGCGAGATTATGAACAGCATGAGCGGCCTTTCCTTCACTTCGAACTTATACGGCGGCGAAAAAGGAACGACTCCCGACTTCTATGCTCCTCCGATCGTCTTCATGCCGCATTTTGTCTAATTGTTCAACATCGCAACCATGGCCTCGCATACCGCCCGAGCTCGACCCTGGATATACCGATTGACCTCAGCATAATTTTTCTCTGCCAAAGCAATCTCTATCGCAGCCAAAGTCTCCTTGCTGAAATACTGAGATCGCCGAATCAGATCATCGTACCGACCGTCCGCGTTAACCTCATATAGAGTCTTTTC
>CAUWMI010000043.1:0-15907 GCA_963559755.1 uncultured Slackia sp.
AACGCTACCTGGAAAAATAGCCCTTCAACGGCACAGTGCACCAAAGCCGTAGCGCTGCACCGCTACACCATCTTGCGCACGCGCATAGCGATTCCCTTGGGCAAAAGACGCGGCCCGAACGAAGCGATAGCGGTGCCGATGCGATAGGCCGTGGATTCCGACATTACGCGGGCCTTGTCGCGGCTCGCCGCCGTCTCGCGGCGCAGGTACTGCTCGTAGTTCATCGACGCCAAGCGCTGGAGCTTGCGGTACGATTCGGCGTTGATGAAGTGGGCGCTGGGCAGGTTCAGCGCGTTCTTCAAATTGCCGAACGTCCCCTTCAGAAGCTCGAAGTAGCGGCGCTCGTCTTCCAGGTCGCCCATCTCGGAGAGGTCGGCGAGCATCGCCTCCACGATGTAGCAATGGATACCGCGCGCCACCTCGCTGTCGCTTTGCCCTTTCTCGAACTCCCGCAGCTTGCCGAACACGGTGCTGCGCGCCTGGGCGAGCGCGGGACGCTTCTCGATGTAGGCGAGCGGACTGCGCACACTGCGATAGCTCTGCCGCTTGGGAGCGCACCCGTTCATCAGCGCAACGCGGCGCGCTGCGGCGATGGCTTTCGTGGAGAACAGCGTGCACCCCGCATTCTCCTCGGCGTCAAGCGCAAGGCCCGCCTGCTCGATGAACTCGCGGCGGAAGGCCTTCGACGCCACCCCGTTGGGCGCGGCGAGCATCAGGCGGTCGCGCATGCCCGCAGCATCTGCCTCCACGCCGCTTTTATCAGGAACCTCCACCGCATCGAGGTATCCCAGCTTCTTGTCGAACACGACCATATCGGCACGCGGGCAGGCGTCCAACGCGCGCACGATCTTCGCGAGAAACTTCTTGCCGAACGCATTGCGCGGATCGGCGAAATACACGACCTCTCCCCGCGCCTGCGCAAGCCCCGCCGCAAAGCCTTGCGGAATGGAAACCTCGCCCGCCTCGATGACCGAGAAACGCTTGTCGCGCGCCGGGAAATATGAGGCCACGTCACGAGTGCGATCGGTCGAAGCGCAATCGACGCAGATCACTTCGAGGCTTTTATGCGCCTGCTTCGCCAGGCTGTCCAGGCAACCCCACACGTACGGCCGCACGTCCTTCATGGCGACGATGACGCTCACGCGCGGTGACGGCACGGCTGCACGCGGCTTCACGCGCTCGGCGAGCAGCCCCATCACATCCTCGTAGTATTCGATTTGGTCGCGCCTGATTCCGCGCTTGGCACCGTAGAGAACCTCAGGGTCCATCGCCTCGAGCGCCTCCTTGATGAGGGCGAATACCTCGGGGTCGCTCTCGGGGAACCCGAACTTTTCCAACACCGACTTGATATAGCTGAAGGTGCGGTTGTAGAAGCACACGAGCACGTGCGGGTCGCGCTCGCCGATGCGATCCAGCAGCGCGCGGATGTCGCGCAGGCGGTCGAACGGCAGGTGGAAATCCTTCAGATAGCTCGACGCGTAGGGGTTGGTCTGCCGGTAATGATAGTAGGCACCCGGCACCCACACGATCGACTGCGCCTGGCACAGCGTCTCGTAGAAGAACGGGTTGTCGGCCCAGCCCGCGCCCTTGGGCTCAATCATGCGGATGCCGCGCTCTTCCAAAAACGCCCGGCGGTAGATGGCCGACCACACCGAGGGATGGTGGTACAACACCTCCCAATGCGTGTGCACCGTGAACGAGAACGGTGCATCGGGCATCTTGTTCATCAGGTTCGACGGCTCGATATAGGGGTCGGTGCCGTCCTCGAGGTCATAGTAGTTCCAGTACGACGATTTCACGATGTCGGCCGGGTGCTCGCGATCGACGCGAATCTTCATCCGCTTGCGGGAAAGACCTTCGCCGAACGCCGCGGCATACAAGTCGGCGAGCATGTCGGGCGCGATGAAGTCGTCCGGCTCCACGATGGCCACGTACTCGCCGCGCGCCTCCGAGAGGCCGCGGTTGACGGAGTGGCCGTAGCCGCCGTTGGGCTTGTCGACGACGCGCACGCGGGGGTCGCGGGCCTCGTACTCGCGCATGACGGAGAGCGACCCGTCGGTCGAGCCGTCGTTCACGCAGATGACCTCGATGCCGCGCAGCGTCTGCGAGAGCACGCTGTCCAGGCATTCGCGCAGGTAGCGCTCAACGTTGTACACGGGAATGATCACGCTGATTGCCGGCGAGGAACCGTCGGCTTCGGCAACGCCCCTGGCATGCTGAGCGGCGCTTCCTTCGGCATGCTGCGCCCCGTAGCCCGATACGGCAGAATGCGCACCACATGCGGCATCCCTGCTCGATTCGGAAGCGTTTTGCGAAACGGTTGCGGTCTTCTTCGCCATGTGCGGCACGGTCCCCTCTAATCGTATTTGAGTATCGGGGAAACGATACGGCTCGCGCGTGCAACGGAGCATGTCATTCGGCGAATTTGACGCGCGGTTGACCGAAGGTTTGCACGGTCTTGGCAAAGCAGCTGTCGGCGGTTAAAAGTCCGCAAGACGCAAAAAGCGCGGCGGAGGGGCGGGTGGCCAAACGGCACACGCGCCCTCCTACCGCGCTCTTCGAGCGCTATGCGTCGGGCTAGGCTCTCCAGCTTTAAATAAATTAAAGTTTGAGAGAGCCGAGTGATGCCTTTCTGGCCACCCGCCCCTCCGCCGCGCTTCCGTAAGCTTTTGCGAATGAGATTCTTACGCCTGGTTGCGACGCTGCTGATCGAGCACCTCGTACACCATGAGCTCCCACTGACGCCGGTCGGCCTTGGCCACGGTGTCCAGGATGGCCCCGGAGGCAAGCGACAGCACGCCGCAGAACACGAGGGCCACGGCGAGCACCGTGGAGGGCAGGCGCGGCACCAGGCCGGTGGCGAAGAACTCCACGATCACCGGGATGCCCACGACCAGGCCCAGCGCGATGAACACGAGCGCGATCCACGAGAAGAACGCCAGCGGGCGGTAGTCCTTGAACAGCGCGCCGATGGCCATGAGCACCTTGGCGCCGTCGCCGAAGGTGGACAGCTTGCTCTCGCTGCCCTCGGGGCGGTCGCGGTACTCGATGGGCACGTCCACGATGCGCCAGCGCTTGTCCACCGCGTGGATGGAGATCTCGGTCTCGATCTGGAAGCCGGAGGAGAGCACGGGCATGGTCTTGACGAAGGCGCGCGTGAAGGCGCGGTAGCCGGTCATCACGTCCTCGAACGCGAAGCCGTAGATCCGCTTGATGAGCCAGCGCACCAGGTCGTTGCCGAAGCCGTGGAAGGCGCGGTCGTTCTCCTCGCCGTAGGTGCCGTTGGACAGGCGGTCGCCCACGGTCATGTCGGCCTCCCCCGCCATAAGCGGCGCGATTAGCGCCGGGGCGGCCTCGGCCGGGTAGGTGTCGTCGCCGTCGACCATCACGTAGTAGTCGGCCTCGACGTCGCGGAACATGGAGCGCACCACGTTGCCCTTGCCCTGGCGGGGCTCGCGCACCACGATGGCGCCGTGCTCGCGCGCGATGTCGGCGGTGCCGTCGGAGGAGTTGTTGTCGTAGACGTAGATGTCGGCCTCGGGCAGCACGCGCCTGAAGTCGTCCACCACCTTGGCGATGGTGATGGCCTCGTTGTAGCAGGGTATGAGAACCGCGACCTTGCCGTTCATGGGCAAATCCTTCGTAGATAGACGACATTGAAAGCGGGCCGTGAAGACCCGCAACCTTGCATTATAGATGATGACCATGCGCCCTGACGATGGATTTCGCATGTAATGGAGAGACGGCGTGCGAAGCCCCTCGAACTCCGCACGCCTTCCGCAGCAACGTCACTTGAGCAGATTGTCCTCCACGATCGTATACGCCCGATACGTGGGCACCACTTTGTGCGAGAACAACGCGTCTTTGAGCCAGCGGCGTGAGAATGCGCGCTCACGCTCCAAGCGCTCGTTGGCGGACACGTAATCCACCTCGGTTGCCAGCAGTTGAACCGTTTCATCCACATGGCCGTGAAGCCCATCGATCCGACGGCTTTCAAGTCCGAGCACGCCCATCACGTCGATGAAGCGCCCCGATCCGCGCTTGGCATTGGGGAACGCCACGAAACGCTTCTCAAAGGCGAACGAGAACAGCATGCCATGGAACGAATCGGTGAGCGTAGCCTGCGCATGCTCGATAGCGTAGAGCCACTGCTCCACGTGCGGATTGTCCAGCACGAAGACGCCTCGCTCCTCCCCGCCCGCAAAGTACGCACGATTGGCCTCGATCTTTTTGGGGGCCATATCAATCGACACCACCACAGGCATGCCCGCCTGGCTCGCAATCTGGGCAAGGTCGTCGAGCGTCGTCTCGTTCGGGTCAAGGATGTAGGCGAACAAGTAGCGCTCATCCGCCAGGGTCGGCATCTCGCCCGCTACGCACGTGGGCTCCGTGGCCTGGGCGGCAAGCTCATGGAAGTGCGCGGCATCGCAGAGGATAGCGGGGTCGAGCACCTTTACCGCATCGTGACCGTACTCGTTTCTCACCAGGTCGCGCGAGAAATCATCGCGCGCCGACACCGCGTCAAACTTGGCGAACTCGTAGCGCATGCGGTTCTTCGTCACCTCGTCGATCTTGTGCGTCGCCTTGCCGAAGCTTGTGCCGTAGGCGATGCGCTTGCGATCGGGATTCACGAAGCTCAGGAAATACGAGTAGCCGTATGGCCTGAACAAACCAGGATTCCACAGCTGGTCGGAGCCCAGAACGAACGAATCGCAGAACTCGTTGAGCTCACCCATGCGAGAGAGCGGACGGCGCGTGGAGATGGAATACCCCTGCCTGCGAGCAAACTGCGTGGGCTCAAGCGTATCGCCGCGCACAGATCCCAGAGGGTTCGCGATCATGATCGACGACAGCCCCATCGATTCGAGCACCTTCACCAAACCGTAGTACGTGAGAACGCTTCCGTAGTTCTCTCCGTACCAAAGGCCGTACACGCCCACATCAAAATGGTTCTCCAGGCCATAGCGCACTGCCTTCGCAAAGGGATACTGCCCCAGCAGCTTGAAGAAGCGCGAGCGGTGGACATGCGCCTTGAACGGGCGGTCAATCGTGTAGTTACGCGGTCGCGCCTGCGAGAGCGGGAACGTCTCGCATCGAGCCATGGCACCCCGAACCGCATCGAACGCTGCGCGACCCTTCGCATTATTCACCAGCGCGAGCGAGGTGCCGCGACCGTCATTGAGCGTTGCATCGTACTTCTCGATGCCCCACCAATCGCCGATGGAGAGGTCGGCCACGCGCGGCAGCTTCGTGAATTTGCAGATGGAGCAGAAGGGGCGTTGCGCCAGGCAGCGCAGGAACATCAGATAGAAGGGATCGTCGACGCACTTCTCGCGGCGCACGCTCCCGTCTTCCATATAGGCATTCATATGGGTCGACCAGCCGAACGCGCTCTTGTCGCGGAAGTTGATTTCGGCCACGCCGCCTTCGGGATACGTCTCCTTCAGATAGCGGCGGAACAGGCCCGGCGATGGCACGCCGTGACAGATGAGGTCGACCGTGAGCAGGTTCTCGTAATCTTTGCCCAGATAGGCATACAATCCTGCAATCTGACAGGGGCAGCCGGAGTAGAGCACCTGTCGCCCGGCATCGAGTGCACGTTTGGCCTGGGCAAACGTATCGCCCGTGCTGCTCTGCACGTATTTCGAACGACGAAGCACGTCAAGGTCGTCAACGGATTCCACCCCGCGATGACGCACCGTGTCAACGTCGTCGTACGCCGCGCCGAACACAACACCGCCCTCTTCAAGCGTTTTGCCGGCAAGCTGCGAGAACAGGCCGCCCGAGCTGCTGCGCGCACGCATGGCATCATCGGCGGCGATGGTGGCGTAGCACTCGGTCACCACATCGTTGGCAGGTTGCTCGTTATAGGTGGGGCATTTCTTGATGCAAATGCCGCAATCGATGCAGAGGTCATGGTTCACCTGGGGATATAGGAATCCCTCCTCATCCTCGACCATCGTAATGGCGCCCTTGGGGCACGCGTTGCGACACGATTCGCACCCGCAGCAGTGCTCCTTTTTCATCTGGTCCACGATCGTCGGAGCCCCGAGGTCCTGCTGCTTCCAGGGATGAACGTAGGGGCCGGACGCCTTCGCACCGGAAGCGAGCCCCAGCCGCCGCTTCATGCCGCGCTCGACGCGCATCTCAACCTTTTTCGCGGAGCGCAGCCCCTTGATCACCGCGCGCTTTGCGGCTTTTTTGACAGACATCGAACCCTACCCTTTCTTCACCTTGGCGATGACGGAACGCGGAAGCATTTTGCGTGCCATCTTGGACACGGCGCGGCCGAAGCGGTACGACCCCGAGTCCTTGATGGAGCGGTTGCGGTTGCGCAGCTCGATCACGTTGTTGCTCGCCAGCATAAGCTCGCGCTGCACGAACTGCTGATATCCCATGAGTGCCGCACGCTGCAGGCGGCGGTACGCGCCCTGGTTGAGGAAATACATGCCGCCCTGCTGAGCCAGGCCGAAGCGATCTTTCATCGCCTTGAGCGCTTCGAGGAACACCGACTCGCCGTCGGCCGTGCTGCAAAAGAGGTGGATATCGCGGTCGAGCTGCGAGATGGCGCAGCATCTGAACGCGCGAACGACCTCTTCGTCACCCGAAGCACTCGCAAACTCCTCCAGGGCGTCGAGCATGTGCAGGCGAGCCGCGAACCGCTCACCCGCATCCTTTCGGCCGCGCTCCCGCAGATGAAGACGCTCATCATCGATGCGCTCCTTGCGCTGGACGAGCACCTCATCCGCCGCGCACAGCGCCTTGAGGCAGAAGGCGAGCCCCTCTTCGGTCTCCCTCTCATCGAAACGAATGCCCTGTTCATCGATGAACGACGTGCGGAAGAGCTTCGACGACACGCCCAACACGCCCCCGTCGGCGAGCATGAGGGCGGCACGGTTGCCCTTCGATCCCACGACCGCAGAGCGCGCTCCGTGCGGCAAAAGCTCGCCCATGAAGCGAGGCGACTTGGCGAACACTTCGTAGGCGACATCGGGATGCGCCTCCAACTCGGAGGCGATGGAGGCAAGAAAGCCCTCGGGCATATCCATGCCGGGAAGCAGGAAGTACACAAAGCTCCCGCGCGCCGCGTCGAGCCCCGCGTTGCATCCCGCCTCCGCGCGCGGCGAATCGCACGCCACCACGCGGAACCGCTTGTCGCGGCTCGCAGCATCGCAAGCCACCGCATACGACCTGTCGGTCGAGGCGCAGTCGACGCACAGCACCTCGAAGCCCTCCAGGCTCTGCCCCATCACGCTTTTGAACGTATCCCACAGAAGCGGGCGCGCGTTGTGCATGGGCACGACGATGCTCACGAGCGGGTGCTCCACCGCCTCGTGCTCGGCCACATGCGACCGCGTTATGCCCATGACATCCTCGTAATACGCCAAGCGCTCCTTGTGGATGCCGCGCTTCGCCGAGTACAGCACGCCCTGGTCGATCGCCTCGAACTCTTCTCGGATGCGTCCCATGATCTCGGGGTTTGATTCCGGGAACCCGAACTCGCCGATAACGGAGTTGACGTAGCTGAACACGCGGTTGTAGAGGCAGATGAGCACGTGCGGGTCGCGCTCGTCCAGCCGCTCGAACAGGGCGCGGATGTCGCGCAGGCGGTCGAACGGCAAATGGAAATCCTTGAGGTTGCTGGACGAATCGGGGTTGGTCTGGCGGTAGAAGTAATACGCCGCCGGCACCCATACGATCGACTGCGCCTGCAAAAGCGTTTCGAAGAAGAAGGGGTTGTCGGCCCAGCCCGCGCCCTTGGGCTCAATCATGCGGATGCCGCGCTCCTCGATGAACTCGCGGCGGTAGATTGCCGACCAAATCGAAGGATGGTGATAGAGCACCTCCCAATGCGTATGGGCGGTGAACTGGAACGATTCGGCGGGCATGCAGTTCATCAGGTTGGGGGCCTCGATGCGCGGCGGCTCGCCCTCCACGTCGTAGTAGTTCCAGTACGCCGACTTCACCACATCCGCAGCGGTGTCGCCGGAAAGCCGCGCGGCCGCCATAAGGTCCTCGTACATGTGGGCATCGATGAAGTCGTCAGGCTCCACGATGGCCACGTACTCGCCGCGCGCCTCCGAGAGGCCGCGGTTGACGGAGTGGCCGTAGCCGCCGTTGGGCTTGTCGACGACGCGCACGCGGGGGTCGCGGGCCTCGTACTCGCGCATGACGGAGAGCGACCCGTCGGTCGAGCCGTCGTTCACGCAGATGACCTCGATGCCGCGCAGCGTCTGCGAGAGCACGCTGTCCAGGCATTCGCGCAGGTAGCGCTCGGTGTTGTAGATGGGAATGATGACGCTTACGGAGGGTGTATCGCCCACGGGTCCCGCCTTCCAGGTTCTTTCGATGTCGGAATCGCGGCGCAAAAGGATCCGAGAGACGCCTCCGGTCCAAGCGTCACGAGACGGACTCGCCCAGAGTCCGCGACGCTTAACTTTAATGTAAAGCGCAGCGGCGCACGGCATTTCCTAAGACGAATTGACCTGCATTTGACGAGGATGCGACGTGAGTTTTGCACGGCAGCGAGAAAAGAAAAAAGCCGGCCACTTCGAAAACCGAAATGGCCGGCTTGTGCGTTATGGTGGAGGCGCGGAGAATCGAACTCCGGTCCATACTACATTCTCCCTCAGGCTCTACAAGCTTATTCCGTGGTCAGGTTTCAGGCGTTCGCGGCTCACGGACACGCGTTGAGCGCCCTAGCCCGTTCGGTCTTAATCGAAGCCATACAGGCTACGTGCTTCGATGCAGCCTCCTAGAATGACGTCGCCCCCGGAGCGGAGACAATCCGGGTTTGACGGGCCGCGTAAATTAAGCAGCCATGGCGAGCGCCGGAGCGCTCTGAGTGTTGTTCTTGCCAATTAACTTGACGGTACCCCTGTTTAGCGTGGCGAGGAGACCACGGCCTGCTCCTCAGATCAAACGTACCATGTCGAAACCAGTCGCCCCCGAAAGGCGCCTGCGATGGCGTTGTGCCGAAGATAGCATCCACCGATATCGCATTCTCAAAGAGCCGCCCGCATTATGCGGGCATTTCATTGTATCCCCGTACAGAGGAATGTCAATGACACCTTGGCAACGAAGCCTTGCTACTTCGTCAGGTTCTTGAGGTCGAAACCGCCCAGGATGTCGTCCATGGCCTCCTTGAGCTCCTTGGCGGCCATCGCGCCTTCGCGGGCAAGCTCCACGCTGCCCTTGGCGGCCTTCTTCACATCGCCCTGCGTAATGCCCTTGAAAAGCACCTTATCGTCGGGATTCTCTTCGCCCTCGACCTCGGCGGGGCACCAGTCGTAGTGCTCGCAGTTCTCGCACTCGCCGTCGCAGCCCGCCTCATAGTAAGCCTCTGCGGCTTCCTTGGCAGCGAGCTCCTCTTCGGTGAGCTCGCGCTCCGGCTCGGATTCTTCCTCGGGCTCCTCCGCAGCTGCCTCTTCCGCGGCCTCCTCGGATTCAGGCTCTTCCTCAACCGCCTCATCGGCCTCTTCGTCCACGAAATCATCGGGACACCAGTCGTAATACTCGCACGTCTCGCACTCGCCGTCGCAGGAGGTCTTGTAGTACTCCTCCCACTTGGCGCGCATCACGGCATCGTACTTCTCCTTGAGCGCCTCGTATTCGGCATCGGTGTGCTGAGGCGCATCCTGCGCCGCGGCGTCTTTGGCCTTGGACGATTGGGTCTTCTCCGAATCATCCTGCGGCAGAATCACCTGCTTGGCCACGTTTTTCGCCACACGACCCACCTTGCGGCTCGTCCTTCTGAACAGACCCATCTGCGACCTGCGCCCCCTTTTCCTATGCTGTTACCGCGAATCAACCGGGGCATTCCTTGCGGCGAAGGCCCCCTGATCGCATTTTACCGATATCGTTCCTTCATCGCGCGCTCGATCTCACGCTTGGCATCGCGCTTAGCCATATCGGCGCGCTTGTCGTAGAGCTTCTTGCCGCGCGCAATGGCGAGCTCCATCTTCACCAGGCCGTTGGCGGCAAAGTAGATGTTGAGCGGAACCAGGGCCATGCCCTTCTCGCGCGTCTTTTCCTCCATATAGCGAATCTGCTTGCGATGGAGCAGCAGCTTGCGCTTGCGATCGGGATCGGGGTTGGCGATGTTGCCGTGCGAATACGGCGGAATATGCAGCCCGTGGAGCCACACCTCGCCGTGGCGCACGAGCGCAAAGCAATCGGTAAGCTGGCAGTTGTTCTCGCGCAGCGAGCATACCTCGGTGCCCGACAAAACGATGCCCGCCTCGAACGTCTCGAGAATCTCGTACTCGTGAGTTGCCTTGCGATTCTTCGCTATCTGTTTTTTCTCCCTCGCCACGAAAAAGCGTCACCTTTCCCGAATCGTGCGTTCCGCCGCCGCGGGGCTCGCCCTACCTTAAACGGCTCCGGACATTATACAAGTTCCCCCGCCATGCGCCAGCGAGCCATGGGACGCCGCCCCACAAATACCGCGGCAGCGCTTCGTCGCGCATGGGCGTGACGGGCAACCGACGCGCTTTGTGCCGATGCCGCCGCATCCGCCGCGCCTGAGAACGTGCTATCGCCGAAGCTTAAGTCCTATGCCGCGCCCTGCACTTATGAGAACGAAATCGGCGCGTCGCTCCAGCGGACGCACATCCTTGATGCGCACACGCACGCACATGCCGAGCCTGATCACGTTCCCCGAATCCGATCCCGTGAGCGTGCGGCGTTGAGCGTCGAGCATCCAATACTCCCCCGCCGCGCGCAAAGCGACGAACCCCTCGGTGGTGTCGGCCAGGCGCACGAAGAACCCGGCGGACACCACGCCCGATACGATGCCGTCGGCCTCCTCGCCCACATGCTGCTCGAGCAGCTCGTAGAGCTTGAGCTCCTGGCTCTCTCGCGCGGCCGCCTCGGCGGTTCGCTCGGCCTCGGAGGAGTGCTGTGCGATCTGGTTCATCGCGGCCTCGATTGCCGAGGTTTCCTCCGTGCGACCGAACAGCGCGCACTTCAGCATGCGGTGCACCATGAGATCGGGGTAACGCCTGATGGGGCTCGTAAAATGTGTGTAGGCCTCGCTCGCAAGCCCGAAATGAGGGCCGCACGCGTCACGGTAGACTGCTCGCCGCATCGCACGCACGATAAGCGACGACACCAGATATTCCTCACGCCGGCCCTGCGCCTCGGCGAGCACCGCCTGGATAGCGAAGGGGTCGCCGGAACAGAAGCTCATCATCGAAACGCGTTTGTCGTAGCCGAACTCCTGAAGAATGGGCTTCAGATCCACCAGGTCGGAAGGGGCGGGCGCATCGTGCACGCGATAGATAGAAGCCACGTGCGCATCGCGGAGATAGCGCGCTACCGCCTCGTTGGCGGCGATCATGGCCTCCTCCACGAGCGAAGTCGCGTCCGTCTTTACCCGCACGTCCACCGATACTGGATGACCTTCCGCATCGAGACGCACCTTGGCCTCTTCGCTCTCGAAATCCATGCCGCCGCGCGCGATGCGGGCCGCATGGAGCGCAAGGGCGATACCGTCGAGATGCACGAGTCGATCGAGCACCTCATCGCTCGCGGCACCGGCCGCATCCGCGATGCAGGCACGGGCCGCGTCACGCTCTCCCTCGCGGTGCCCCTCGAGCGCATGCTGCACCCATCCGTAAGCGAGGCGCGCGCACGAGCGGATGATCGAGGGCGTTGCCTCCATATGGCGCACCCTCCCCTGCGCGTCGAGGAACAAGTCGACGCTCATCGCACGACGCTCCTCATGGGGTTTGAGCGAGCACACGTCGTTCGAAAGCACCTCCGGCAGCATGGGAATCACGCGATCGACCAGATAGACGCTTGTGGTGCGTCGGCGCGCATTCAAATCGACCGAGGAACCCCACGGCACGTAGTGCGACACGTCGGCAATGTGCACGCCCAATCGCCACAAGGCATCGCCTCGCGCAACCAGCTTCGCGCCATCGGCCAAGCTCCCATCGAATGCGCGATACGAAGCAAATTGTCCAGATTGATTTACAGACCCACAGGTAGCCGAAAAGTCAGCCGCGACGCCATTCGTCAGAACAACGTCCAAAGACAGCGCATCATCGAAATCCTTCGCGTCATCGGGATCCACCGTAAACACCACGCGGTCGGTGAAATCTCGATAGCGGCCGCTGGCGAGCGCGCCCTGCGCATCAACCTGGGCATCGCGCACCTCTTCCAAGGCGGCATCGGAAAAGCGGGTCTCAAGCTTATGGCGCGCGATGACTAGCTCCACATCCACGCCGACATCGCCCGAGCGGCCAAGCACCTCCTCGACCACGCCCTGGGCTGGCTCGCGGCGCGAAGGATACACGGTCATGCGCACGCGCACGATATCCCCGTCCTTCACATGGGGCGCGTCGCGGCGCAGCGTGAAGATGTCGTGCTTGATGCGCGGATCCTCGGGCACCACCACGCCGAACGGCTCAGCCACCTCATAGCGGCCGACCACCGTCTCATGCGCACGCGCAAGCACTCGCACCACGCGCGCCGGAGGCCGTCCGCCCGAAACCGTAAACGCGCGCCCACCTTCATGCCCGTGCGGCAGATGGCTCACCTCCACCATGTCGCCGTCAAAGGCATCGGCGGTCTTAGAAGCGGGGATGAAGAATTCGCCTTCGGCCGTCTGGACAAAGCCGTAGCCGGCTCCGGTGAGCTCAAGTACGCCACGCGGGTAAGCCTTGGGCGTGCGACGTGCCTTTGACTTTCGTGTGCGGGAATGCGGCATGCGCCCTCCTCTAAAACAAACGCGCGCCCAGCGGCGCGCGTCCTACGATTGTTGAATCAGCGAAGCGGCCGTATCAACCGCAAGGTCGAGCTGTTCGTCGGCATCGTTGCCTTCACGCTGCGACACCGTGATGGAAGGCGTCACGCCCACCTGATCGATAGAGTAGCCGTCCGGGCTCTTGTAGCGCGCGGCGGTGTATCGCAGCGCCCCGCCGAACGACAGCGGCTTGGTCACCTGGACCGACCCCTTCCCCATCGTGGTGGTTCCCACGATGGTGGCACGCTCCGTGTCGCGCAGTGCGGCGGCAAGAACTTCGGCCGAACCAGCCGTGTTCTCGTTGACGATGACCACGAGCGGGGCATCGGTGGCAACCTCGCCCGACACCTGCTTGGTGGTGCTGGCGTCCACGGTGACGATCTCCACCACCACGCCGCTGCGGATGAAGAGCGAAGCGACATCCACTGCCTTGGTCAGATAGCCGCCCGGGTTGTCGCGCAGATCCAGCACGAACGACTGGGCGCCCTGCCCCCTCAGCTGCTCGATCGCCTGCCGCACGAGCGTGTCGGAGTTCTGCGTGAACTGAGAGAGTTTGACGTAGCCCACCGATTCGTCAAGCAGGTCGATGCTCACGTTGGGCTCCTCGTAATCGGCGCATTCGAGCGACGTAGAGAACTCGTTACCCGCCGAGGCATCATCGTTCTCGGGGCGCATCCAGGTGATGACCACGGTCGAGCCCGCCTGGCGCTGAACGGCGTTGATGGCCTCGGTGGCAGACCATTGCTGCGACCTGTCGCCGTCGATGGCAACCACGAAATCGCCCGGCTCAACCCCCGCCTCCGCAGCGGCGGAGCCCTCGAACACGTCAAGAGCATAGGCGCGGCCGTCGGATTCGGCGAACAGCACGCCCACGCCCGGATACTGCTCGGTAGACGATTTCACATAGCTCGAGTAGCGGGCATCGCTGTAGTAGCGCGTGAACGGGTCGTTCGTGCTCTCGAGAAACGCCTCGACCGAAGCCGAAGTGGAAGCGTCCAGGTCGAAGGAATCAAGGCTCTCACTCTGCAGGATGCCCTCGACCTCGGCGATGCGGGACGCAAGCCCATCAGAGGATGTCGAGGAGGCATCGGCCGCCGCGGCATCGGCCGACGACACCACGCCGAGGCGCTGCATCAGGCCGTCATCGTTGCGCACAAGAAAACCGGCGCAAAAAAGCAGGCACGCGCCAATCGCGAGGGTGAGTACCTTGACCACCCTCGCGTTGTGCGCGCCTGGCTTCTTTTGGTTTTTCGAACGCGGTCTCATGATGAAAAGCGCATTACACCTTCAGGTAGCGGCGCATCGCGAAGAACGCACCAACGGCGGCGATGAACAGGCCGGCAACGATGAGGATCACGTAGATCTGGATATATACGCTGCCGGAGAGGTTCACGGGCAGCCACATGAACGCATCGGACACGCGCGAGAGCGCAAAGCGGCGCAGAAGCTCGAGCGAGCCGATGGCCAGAAGCGAGCCGATGATGGCATGCAGCGCAGCCTCCATCAGGAAGGGCCCGCGGATAAAGCCGTTCGATGCACCCACGAGACGCATGATGGAGATCTCCTTGCGGCGCGCCAGGATGGCCAGGCGGATGGTGTTGTTGATGAACACCAGCGCCACGAAGATCAGCAGCGCGATCAGGGCCACACCGATGTAGCGCACGTAGTTAGTGACCTCGAACAGACGCTCGACGCTCGACGCGCCGTACTTCACGCTGTCGGTGGGGTCATCGGGGTTGTCGCAGATAGACTGGAACGTGGAATCCCCCGCCAGGCGCTGCGCCACCGTTTCGACCATCTGGGGGTCAGACAGCTCGATGTCGATGGAGGCAGGGAGCGGGTTCTGGCCGTCGAGCTGCGCCACGATCTCGCTGGAGCTCATGGACTGCTCGAAGTTCTCAAGCGCCTGATCCTTCGTGGTGAAGCCGACGCTTGCCACCTCGGACCACGACTGCACGGTGCTCATGACCGAATCGATCGTGGCCTGGTCGGCGTCATCGGCCACGTAGGCGGTGATGGAGACCTTCTCCTCCACCGAGGACATGACGTTGTTCACGATGCCGCCGCCCACCAGGAAGATGCCGATGATGAGCAGCGAAAGGAAGATCGTGACGATGGAGCCCAGGGCCGTACCCAGGTTGCGGGAAAAGCCCGTGAGCGATTCTTTGAAGAAGTAGAACAGGCTAGACATCGAAGCCGTACACCCCCCTGTCTTGGTCGCGGGTTAGCTGGCCGTTGTCCAGCGCGATGACGCGACGACGCATGTTGTCCACCATCTCGCGGTCATGCGTGGCCACGAGCACCGTGGTGCCGGTGCGATTGATGCGCTCGAGCAGATCCATGATGCCGCGCGAGGTCTGGGGGTCGAGGTTGCCGGTAGGCTCGTCGCACACCAGAAGCGGCGGACGGTTCACGATGGCGCGGGCGATGGACACGCGCTGCTGCTCGCCGCCAGAGAGCTGGTCGGGGCGCTTGTCGAGCTTATCCTGCAGGCCCACCAGGCGCAAAACCTCGGGCACCTGCGTCTTGATGACATGACGGCTCTTGCCGATAACCTCGAGTGCGAAGGCCACGTTCTCGAACACGGTCTTGTTGGGCAGCAGTTTGAAGTCCTGGAACACGCATCCGATGTTGCGGCGCAGGTAAGGCACGCGCCAGTTGCGCATGGTGGTCAGATCCTCATCGGCGATGTAGATCTTGCCATCGGTGGGCTTGATCTCGCGGATGATCAGGCGAATGAACGTGGACTTGCCCGAACCGGAATGGCCCACCAAAAACACGAACTCGCCCGCGTAGATCTGCACCGAGATATCATGCAGCGAGGGGCGGTTGGGCTGGGCGGGATACACCTTGGTCACATGGTCGAACGTGATGACCGGGGCGCCCATGGGCTGCTGCTGCACATCCTCGACCGAAAGCGTGGGCAGCGAAGCGGATAGATCAGGAAGGGTTCCCGTAGCATTGGCAGGGCGGCCGTGAGCGCCCTGGGGGCGGGCGGCGCCTTGAGCGGGAACGGGAGGCATGGCCCCGGTGGCCTGGGAGGCGACCCGGGGAGCACCGGCGCGAGCCGGGCGTGCGGTGGCAGCATCACGAGCCGGTGCGGCATGACGCCCCACGGGGGCGGCACCCGTTGCCTGGCGAGCGCGGCGCTGCGCG
>CAUWMI010000044.1:0-15320 GCA_963559755.1 uncultured Slackia sp.
GCCCAGAGCGAAGCGCTTGAAGTCGACGACCTTAATGGTGCCGCCGAGCTTCTTGGCAACAGCGTCGGTGTACTGAGCAACGGACTGGTCGGGATCCTTCACGAAAGCCTGCTCGGTGAGGCACTGCTCTTTGAAGAACTTCTCCAGACGACCCGTGGCGATCTTCTCCTGGATGGCCTCGGGCTTGCCGGACTCAGCAGCCTGAGCCTTGTAGATGCCCATCTCGTGCTCGACCACGGCGGGGTCAACCTGCTCGCGGTTAGCGGCGATCGGGGAAACGGCGGCCACCTGCATAGCAACGTCGCGGCCGTACTGCTTGAACTCGTCGGAGGTCACGTCGATGCCATCGACGTCGAAGGCAACCAGAACGCCGATCTTGCCACCCATGTGGATGTAGGAAGAAACAGCGCCGGCCTCTTCCACGGCAAAGCGAGCGAGCTGGGTGTTCTCGCCCATCACGTGGATGCAGTCGGTGATGACAGCCTCGACGGTCTCGCCGTCAACCTCAGCAGCCTTGAGGGCGTCCATGTCGGCGGGCTTGGCGCCGATGGCAGCGCGGGCGATCTTCTCAGCGTAGGCCTTGAACTTCTCGTTCATGCCCACGAAGTCGGTCTCGCAGTTGAGCTCGACCACAGCGCCGGTCTTGCCGTCCTCGGAGACCAGAGCCATGACGGTGCCCTCGTTGGTGGCACGGCCGGCCTTCTTGGCGACGGCGGCCAGGCCACGGGTGCGCAGCACGTCGACGGCCTTGTCCATATCGCCTTCGGCCTCGGTGAGCGCCTTCTTGCACTCCATCATGCCGGCACCGGTCATCTCGCGCAGTTCCTTAACCATAGCGGCGGTAATAGCCATGTTTGGATTCCTTTTCTCTTCGAAAATTACGCGGGCGTTTTCTCAAACGAGCCGCCCAGACTTGCGATCCGGGCGGCACAGCTCACAAGCGGTTCGCTATTCGGCAGCGGGAGCCTCGGCAGCAGCCTCAGCCTCGCCGGCCTGAGCGAGCATCTCCTCCTCGAGCACGGGAGCGCCGGTGGCGGCGATCACGGCGTCGGCGATGAAGGTGGACAGCAGCTTGACGGAGCGGATGGCGTCGTCGTTGGCGGGGATGCCGTACTCGACGTCATCGGGGTCGCAGTTGGTGTCCAGGGTGCCCACCACGGGGATGCCCAGGCGCTTGGCCTCCTTGATGGCCAGCTGCTCGCGGTTGGTGTCCACGACGAAGATGGCGTCGGGGATCTTCTTCATGTTGCGGATGCCGTTGAGGTTGGTCTGCAGCTTGGCGAGCTCCTTGCGCAGGATGATCTGCTCCTTCTTGGGCAGAACCTCCATGCGCCCGTCGGTCTCCATGGCCTCGAGCTCCTCCATGCGGGCCACGCGGGAGCGGATGGTCACGAAGTTGGTGAGCATACCGCCCAGCCAACGGGCGTTCACGTAAGGCATGCCGCAGCGGTCGGCCTCGGCAGCGATGGCCTCCTGGGCCTGCTTCTTGGTGCCCACGAACAGCACGGTGCCGCCCTTGGCAGCGGTCTGCTCCACGAAGGTGTAGGCCTGGTCCATGCCGATGAGGGTCTGCTTGAGATCAAGGATGTAGATGTCGCCGCGACTGCCGAAGATGTACGGCTTCATCTTGGGGTTCCAGCGGCGGGTCTGATGACCGAAGTGGGCGCCTGCCTCGAGCAGGGTCTTGATGCTGACTTTCGTCATTGCACTCTCCATTCGTTAAGCCTCTGCCTGCGGTCTTCCCCGTGCTCGCAGCCTTTTTCGGGTGGCCACTCGCGAGCGTGGGTCGCGCAAGCATGTGATAAATAGAAACCGTTGCATTATAGCGCCTGGCCGCGTGCGCGCAAGAGGGATTTTTGCGGCTTTACAGGGACTTCGCATGTGCCGAGCGATTTGCATATGCAACACGCTTCGCGCGTTCGGCTTCGCGCACCCGCCCTTGCGTCCTCGGCCCTTCCCCGCATGGAAAGGCCTCCGCCTACTCTGCAACCGTCGTTTGCCCCGTTCCGTTCCTCATCTATATAACAAAGAGAATCGCGTACAGACCAAGCATCGCCGCAAGCCCTGCCACGTTGGCGGCGGCGAACTCCTTCATGAACGCGCCGGCCTGCGCACCGGGCGTATGCATGTACAGCCTAAACGCGATGAGGCTCGCGAGCGAAGCGATGGGCGTGCCCAAGCCGCCCAGGTCAACGCCCAGAAGCAGCGAATGCCAGTTGTCGGTGAACCCCGCGAGCAGCACGGCGGCGGGGACGTTGCTTATGACCTGGCTCGCCGCCACGCTGGTGAGCAGCGGATGGATGTCCATGAGCCCGCGCAGGAAATCGGCCACCGCCGGAATGTGCGCGATGTTGCCCGAGAACACGAAGAAGCACACGAACGTGCCCAGAAGCCCGTAATCGACCCGCTTGAACGTCTTGCGGTCGAACGCGAGCAGGGCCACGAGCACCACGGCGAGCAAGGCTTCGTGCGGCAACACGCGCGCCACGCACAGCAAGCAAAGCGCGAACAGCGTCAGGTGAAACGCGAAACGCCTCTTGGCAATGCGCGTCTCGTCGAAGGGAATGCGCACGCTCACGGACCCCTTCCCCAACGCCAGGCACGCCGCAGCAAGCAGGACGAACGTGAGCAGCGCAAACGGCAGCAGCGCCGCGAAGAAATCGACAAGCCCGATGCCAAAGCGCGTATAGATGAAGAGGTTCTGCGGATTGCCCACCGGCGTGACCATGCCGCCCAGGTTGGCGGCGATCGCCTGCAGCACCACCACGCGCACCATGAGGTCAGCGCGGCCGGCGGCCCCCAGGGCCATGAGGGCGAACGGCACGAACGCGATGAGCGCCACATCGTTGGTCACGAGCATCGAGGCGAAAAACGGCAGCATCACCAGGATGAACGCCAGGGCGCGCACCGAGCCCCCGCGCGCGAGCAGCTTAGCCGCGCACCACGAGAACAGGCCGCACTCCTTGAGGCCGGCCACGCTTGCCATCAGGCAGAACAGAAGCACGATGACGCGCACGTCGATGGACGCGGCAACCTGTGCGGCATCGAACGGCACGAACGCGAACGAAACGGCCGCGCACAGAAAAGCGATGAACAGCACCGCTTCGCGTCGTAAGAATGAAATGATCCCGTCTAGCATGCCGAACATTATATATAAGAAAACGCCCCCGATGCTCAAGGATGCCGGCAAACCGGCTCCGGGCCCAACGCCTCCTACCTCCATGTTTTCCTAACGGAAACACAGCCGTTCCTCGCTGGAAACATGCTCGTCACCCGCACGAAACGGAATCGTCCCCCTTCTGCAACAAGTGCGCAACTACGGCGAAACAGGCCGCGCATAAGCTGATACCAAGCGGGTCATACAAATGAAGCAGAGAAAGGACCGTCCATGACCGCATTAGAAGAGCGTTTCGGCACCATGGTCTTCTCGGACCATATGATGAAAAAGTACCTCCCGTCGGACGTTTACAAGCAGCTGAACCGCACTATCAAGGAAGGCGAGCCGCTTGCGCTCGACGTGGCGAACGCCGTGGCTCACGCCATGAAGGAATGGGCGCTCGAGCGCGGCGCCACGCACTACGCGCACTGGTTCCAACCGCTTTCATGCATCACGTCTGAGAAGCACGACGGATTCCTGGAGCCCGTGGGCGACGGCACCGCCATCGCCAAGTTCAGCGGCAAGGAACTCGTGCAGGGCGAGCCCGACGCGTCGAGCTTCCCCAACGGCGGCCTGCGCGCCACCTTCGAGGCGCGCGGCTACACCGCATGGGACCCCACTTCTCCGGCGTTCATCAAGGACGAGGTGCTGTGCATCCCCACCGCGTTTTGCTCTTACACCGGCGAGGCGCTGGACAAGAAGACGCCGCTTTTGCGCTCCATGGCCGCCATCGACGCGCAGGCCAAGCGCGTGCTGGCGCTGTTCGGCAAGCACCCGCGTTCGGTCACGCCCA
This sequence comes from uncultured Slackia sp., assembly GCA_963559755.1. GTDB lineage: Bacteria > Actinomycetota > Coriobacteriia > Coriobacteriales > Eggerthellaceae > Slackia. The sequence goes on from CAUWMI010000044.1 coordinate 3,951, forward strand.
CCATCGGCAACGAGCAGGAGTATTTCCTGATTCCCGAGGATGACTACGCCAAGCGTCAGGACCTGATTATGACGGGCCGCACGCTGTTCGGCGCGCCGCCGTGCAAGGGCCAGGAGCTCGAGGAGCACTACTTTGGCGCCATCCGCCCCACGGTGAACGCGTTCATGAAGGAGCTCGACGACGCATTGTGGGCCATGGGCATTCCCGCCAAGACCAAGCATAACGAGGTCGCGCCCGCCCAGCACGAGCTCGCGCCGGTGTTCGCCAACGCCAACGTGGCAGTGGACCAGAACCTCCTCATCATGGAGGAAATGCGCCTTCTGGCCAGCCACCACGGCCTGGTGTGCCTGCAGCATGAGAAGCCGTTCGAGGGCATCAACGGAAGCGGCAAGCACAACAACTGGTCGCTTGCCACCGAAAGCGCCAACCTGCTCGACCCCGGCGACACCCCCGAGGACAACCTGCAGTTCCTGGTGTTCCTCGCCTGCATCATCGAGGCGGTGGACGACTATCAGGACCTGCTGCGCATGAGCGTTGCCACCTGCGGAAATGACCATCGCCTGGGCGCGAACGAGGCGCCGCCGGCTATCATCTCCATCTTCCTGGGCGATCAGCTGCAAGAGATCGTGGACAAGATCGTCGCCGGCGCGCCCGCCCCGCACGCCACGCATACGCTGATCGATTTTGGCGTTGACGTGCTGCCCAACCTGCAGCGCGATGCCACCGACCGCAACCGCACCAGCCCCTTCGCGTTCACGGGCAACAAGTTCGAGTTCCGCATGCCGGGGTCGGCCGTGAACGTGTCCGATGCCAACATGGTGCTCGACACCTCCGTGGCCAAGTCGCTCAAGAGCTTCGCCGACGCGCTGGAAGACGTGCCCGCCGACGAATTCCCCTCCGCGGCGCTCGCCTACATCAAGCAGACGCTCACCGATCACCAGCGCATCCTGTTCGCCGGCGACGGCTATTCCGAGGAATGGCACGAGGAGGCCGAGCGCCGCGGCCTGGCAAACCTGCCCACAACCGCCGACGCGCTGCCGTGCTTCGTGGCACCCAAGAACCTGGAGCTCTTCAAGGAGATGGGCGTGCTCTCCGAGACCGAGGCGCGCAGCCGCTACGAGGTCAAGCTGGAGAAATACTGCAAGCGCATGAACATCGAGGCCAACACGATGGAGCGCATGGCGCGTCGCACGTATCTGCCGCAGGTGAGCGCCTATGCCACCAAGATCGCCAAGGGCATCGACACCATCGTTCGGGTTGCGCCGGCGGCACCGATGGAGGATGAGCAGCGCGAACTCGACATGCTGACGCGGGGCGTGCACGCCATCTATGAGAGCCTTGACGCGCTTGCCTCCATCCACGCCGTCGCCGAGACGCAGGAGGATTTCCAGGAGCGCGCCAACGTGTACGCGCACGAGGTGGCTCCCGCGATGAGCGAGCTGCGCGCCACCGTCGACGCGATGGAGCGCATCGTAGCGGCCGACTACTGGCCCGTCCCCACCTACGACGACATGCTGTTCTACTGCTAACACCGCAGCGGGGGCGTTTGTCAGCAATCAGCAACCGCCCCCTCTCTCTTCCCTAAGTTTTCCCGTCATTTTGACGCTAAAACTCGCCCATTATGGCAAAAATAACGTCAAAATGACGGGATTTGTATGGCGGTATCAGCCAAAGCTAATTTTCGTGCGCCACGCATGTGATTGTCATGGCTTCGAAGGCGGAACGCAACCGCTCGAAACGCTGCTCGTCGTATCCCAGCCGATCAATCTCAGCAATGTCAATCTGGTCTTTCGGGCGGCCGCTGCAAACCTTTGCAGCGCGACACGCCTCAAGCGTTGAACTCCCTATCTTCCCACCATCAGGCAAAACGCGCTTCTCGATATAGTCTTTCTCATCGATGCCTTCGATGTCGGCGGCAAACAACGCCTCAAAACCATCGGCGCACAGCAGCGAGGCATTGCGCTGGTGCAACGTGCGCCCTTCAAAATAGAACGGGCAAAAGCTTACGATCACGCCATCGATTAAAGCGTGCACTCCGTAGTCGGCACGGGCCGCATTGCATCGCAAATTTTGGGAATCAAGAGCGGCGGCGTACAATCCCGATTCCATCAACCACCTTCGCACAGTCGGCATGGCATCAATCGGAACAGTAAAATCTACATCGCCGTGCAATCGTGGCGAATTGCCCCCGGAGGCCATCCAGGGCACAAGCCCTCCTACGAGAAAAACGGCATCTTTGATACGAGAGTCCGTTAGAACGCGCAACGCCGCATCGCGAGCCAAAGCATAAGAGACATCCGGGTTATAACAATCGTTATGCAGCATGATTATTCCTCTTTCCATTTCGAGCGCAGAAACCAAGGCGCGTCTTGCGCCTTCGCATTCGTTCTTTTCATCGAATTGGCTAGAGGATTGTTGTCACAAGCATCTCCTTCGCTGAACTTACTTATGCCATTTTACCAGATTAAGACACTAGTTTCTCTTTTCCTGCTTCAAAGACATGATGAGCGCAAGCAACAGGCGGAGCCAAACTGAAGGCGCCCTCTGGCCCATACGGCAAGCGAGATGCTCAAACGCCCGCCCATATGCCCAGCGGGCGAATGGTCCTCAGCCTCCTACAATGGATAAGGCACCCTCACAATGCTCCGAATCAGAATCGTTGTCGGGTTCGAACAAAGAAAAACATCAGTGAACTCTTAGAGCTCTACGGCAATCTGACGAAAATCCAGCAAAAGGCAGAAGACAACCTCGGCGAAGTTTTGCCAGGATCAACGTGGATCAAGAAGGAATTCGAGCAAGTTTCGGGCAAGATTGCGGCAAGGTTTTCGCAAGGGTTCGGCAAGGTTTGCATGGTAGGGTATTTCTAGAAAGCCGAAGGTTGCAACCTTATGATTTCCCAGATCGGAGGCCTCATGCACCGTTTCGTCACCGAACGCATCGATTCTTTGCTAACTGAGGCAGAGGCGCGTCAATCGTGCCTCGCACCACTCAATCGAGCAGATAAGAGCGCCTTGCAGAAATACCTAAGATCCGACCTTGTCCGCTCTCCCCATCGCAGCCTTTATGCCCGCACCGATACATGGAGCAGCCTTTCACCGAACGACCGCGCGCTTTGGATGGCGCGAGGACTGCACACCCTTCATCCTGAATGGGTGTTTAGCTTTTATACCGCAGCAGCCCTTCATGGCCTCTACGTGCCAAACCGCCTGCTCAATCAAATTCATGTCGCCCATATTGGCCCCACCTGCCAAAAGAGCCGAGGCATCATCGTGCATCACTGTAAGAAAGAGCTTGAGCCTGCATACGTGCAAGGAATTCCCGTAACACCCCTCTTGGAAACAACGATAGATTATCCCCTTCGCTTAAGCTTGACCGAAGGGCTGCCCATAGCCGATTCGGCTCTACGCAACCTCGATATAAGCAAACAGCAGTTTCTCGACCTTATTGAATCAAGCGGCCAATACGGAGCGTTTAAAGCATCCAAAATCGCCCTACACGCTAACCCCCTAAGCGAAAGTGGCGGCGAATCAATGGCACGGGCTGTCATGATCGAGGAGGGATTCGCACTGCCCGAACCACAAGCGTCAATCCCCCATCCCCTCCACAAAGGAAGAACGTACAGGGTTGATTTCCTTTGGCGATTGAGCGGTCAATCCGATGTCGCAGGAGAATTCGACGGAATGGTGAAGCTCGAAGACGAGCAGACGCTCAAAAACCACAGCGTTCTGCAGACGCTGCGCCAAGAACGCAACCGAGAGGCCGCCCTCACCTCAACCGGCCTACGCGTCATGAGATTCACCTACGATGACGTGCGACTCGGGCTCCCCCTTGTTACGCTCATGAACTACTATGGCATTCCCCACGTTGCTTAAGCATGCAGTTATCCCGTCATTTTGACGCTGTTTTTGCCTCCATTGGCGAGTTTTAGCGTCAAAATGACGGGATTTATTTGAGAAAGCGGGACGAATGTGGCGTGACAAGCTCCGACCTACGTATAGAGGTTGGCGTAGGGGCGGGAGGTGGCGGGGCGCAGGCGGACGAACTCGTCTGTTGCCGATGCATTGGCGTGGCCGTCTGCGGCCCTGAAATCGTCTGCAAAGGCAGCGTTGTATTCGCCGAGGAGGCGCGCGAGGATGGCGCGATCCTGTTCGTCGACGGGCTCCTGCACCACGCCATCAGGCATATCGCACTCATCGAGCGCATGGCGGAGATAGATCACACCGCCGTGCATGCCGCGCGCGACATACGGGCCAGCGTGTCCGAGCAGCACGATGATGCCGCCCGCCATGTATTCGCCGAGAAAGCTGCCCGCATCGCCACCGATCACGATGACGGGTCGATGTGCGCCGAACTCCTTCATATGGATGCCCACGCGCCACCCGCAACCGTCGCGCACGAGGATGCGGCCGCCACGCATGCCGTACCCCGCCGCGTCGCCCACGCGCCCATGGATGACGATATCGCCGTGGTTCATGGTGTTTGCCACCTGGTCCTGAGCGTTGCCGAACACCTCGATGGAGCCGCCGTCCATGTAGCACGCCATGTCGTTTCCGGGAACGCCGTGGATCTCGAGCCGCTTGCCCGCCGGCATGCCGCAGCCAAGATAGCGCTGGGCGAACACGTCGCGCAGCTCAACGGTATCGGTGGCGTCGAGCGCGGCGCGCACGGCCTCGTTGGCCTCTTTGAAATGGGCGGTGCCGAGCGTGACGACCGCCTTGCTGTTTTCGATGGATGTCATCATGATTGGGCACCTTCTTTCGGAGAGCACGAGCCGGCCGGGACCCGGTCGCATTGCATGGAGGAGGAGTCCACAGGGGTTCCGGGGGTTCCGCATGTGCCGGCCGCAGTCGAAGCGGATGCTGCAGCGGTATCGCGCGACCAGCCGTTTCTCTGACGGTTGGAGGGATATCCTTTATGGAGCCTCGCCCAGCGCGCATCCTTCGCAAAATCGAGATTCTGCGGCGCGCGGTCGAATACGGAGGCGTCAAGCGACGCGAGAGTCGCTTCGTTTTCGATCATCGCAGTGTAGACGCCCGCTCCTTCGGGACGGTTGAGCAGCACGTACCCGACGAGTTTGCCGTCACGCGCGACGAATTTCGCATAGGCATCGCCATCCTCCACAGCGTATGACCTATATACGGCATCGGCATCGCAGCCCTCCCCCAGAAGCTGCGCGAAGCTTTCCGCATGCGCCGTCTCGTCTTCTGGCGGGTTGATGATCCCCGAGGTCAGAAGCGATATGTCGTAGAAATCGACCGCATTGATAGCGAACGAGTCCACAAATGCGGGCGCATCGGCCACACCCGCCATATGCAACGCAGCGATCCGTCCCTGCTCCACGGCGTTCGGCCACAGCGCAAGCGGACGCTGCGCTCCGGTGAGGCGATCGGTCACCTGCGTCACGTCGCCCGCCGCATACACATCGGGAAGCGTCGTCTGCAAATCGGTACCCATCACCAGGCCCCTGCCCTGCTCTGCGCCCGCCTCGACCGCAAGCGCCGATGCCGGTCGCACGCCCACCGCCACAACCACCATGTCGCAGGGCAAGTCTTCGCCGGTAGTCAGGCGCGCATGGGTCACGCGGTCGCCCTCGCCCAGAAGCGCCTCGGCGCTCACGCCCGGCCGGCACTCGATGCCGCGCTGCAAGAGCATGCGCGCCACCATGCCCGCGCCTTCAGCATCGAGCACGGCGGGAAGAATGCGCTTGTTGCGCTCGAACACCACCACGTCATCCACGTGGTGCGAAAGGGCCTCGGCAGCCTTCAGCCCGATAAGGCCGCCGCCAACCACCACCGCGCGGCTCTCCCTGCCCTCGGCATGGGCGCGCTCGGTGGCCTCGATCGCATCTTCCCAGGCGCCCAGCGCGTCGTCGAGCGTCATGAAGCGGTGCACGTTGGAGCGCCCCTCCATGTCCTCGATGTCGGGCACAAACGCCACGCTTCCGGTAGCAAGCAGGCATTTCCCGTACGCGATCACGCAGCCATCCACGCAGGCAGCCTCATGGACAACGGGGTCGAGCTTGACCACTTTATGGTCTGGCCCGAACAGGGTCTTTATGCCGCGCGACGCGTAGAAATCGTCACTCTTGTAGCCAAGATGGGCGCCATCGGTTTTGCCTTCGAGCAGATACGAAATAAGCGGACGGCCATACGCGGGATACGGCTCGTCGGACACCATGAGGATGCGCGCCTGCCCGTCGCACGCCCGCAGCGTTTCCGCCGCAGCGATGCCGGCGGCAGAGTTGCCGATAATCAGGTAGTCGGCTGAAAGCCGGCCCTCGTGCGTCGCCGGCATCGTTGCGACCAAAGAGGCAACAGAGCCAGCGATTGCCTCCTTCGTCGTGGCGATCCTTGCGGAAGCTTCCGATGCGTATGAAGCCTCCGAATCGCATGAAACGCTCGTGTCCAAAGAGCCAAACGGGGCATCGGCGGCGCGAGAAGAGACAGCGACCTTGGAAAGGTCTGGGGCGAGCGACGCTTCAGTCGAAGCCGAACCCACGGGAACACATGCCGAATTGCTCGACATACAGTTCGGAGTCGCCGCCATGACGGTTGCTGCATGCTCGGTCATCTCAACGCACCTCGCTTTCCACATAGATGAGCGCGCGATTGGGGCAGGCAGCCACGCAGCTCGGCTCGCCCGGCTGACCATGCCCGTCGCCGCACAGGTCGCATTTGATGGCGATGGGCTTCGCGCCAAGGCCGCCCGGCAACATGCCCGCAGGCTCGACCTTCACGCACCCGAACGGGCACATCGACACGCAGGTGCGACAGCCCACGCACCGCGCGGGATCCGACGTGACCACGCCGGTCACGGGGTCTTTCTGCATGGCGCCCGAGATGCACCCCTCGACGCACTTGGGCTTGGCGCAATGCCGGCAGTTCACCGCGATCGAAAGCTCGCGCCCGCCCTCCACATGTACGCGGTTGAACGCCGTCGTATCCTTCAGCTGATATGCCTTCACGGCATCCTTGTACACGGAATGGAACGCCTTGCACGCCACCTCGCAGCGCCTGCAGTTGATGCACCAGTCCTCCAACGCATAAATCCTCTTCATGAGCCTCACTGCTCCCCTGCGTATTTGACGCCCAGAATCTCGAGCTCCTTCTCGTTGAGCCCCACGCCGCGCAGCATCAGGCGATTGCCGCGCAGGCTGTCGATGGCGTTGATGCCCATGCCGCCCATGATCTCCTTAATCTCATGCGTCCACGCGCGCACCAGATTCACCACGCGCTCGGCGGCGATCTCGGGGTTCAGGCGCCGCGTGAGGTCGTCGCGCTGCGTGGCGATGCCCCAGTTGCACTTGCCGCTCGCGCAGTCCTGGCACTGATGGCACCCCAGCGCGATCAGCGCCGACGACGCGCAATACACCGCATCGGCGCCCAGGGCGATAGCGCGCACCACATCGGCCGACGAGCGGATGGATCCGGCCGCCACCAGGCTCACACGGCTGCGGATGCCCTCATCGCGCAGGCGCTGGTCCACGCTCGCCAGCGCGAGCTCGATGGGGATGCCCACGTTGTCGCGGATGCGCTTGGGCGCCGCGCCCGTGCCGCCGCGGAAGCCGTCCACCACGATCACGTCGGCCCCGGCGCGCGCCATGCCGCTGGCGATGGCGGCCACGTTGTGGACCGCGGCCACCTTGACCGCCACGGGCTTGGAGTAGCGCGTGGCCTCCTTGAGCGAGAAGATCAGCTGACGCAAATCCTCGATGGAGTAGATGTCGTGATGCGGCGCGGGGCTGATGGCATCAGTTCCCTCGGGAATCATGCGCGTGCGACTCACCTCGGCGTTGATCTTCTCGCCGGGAAGATGCCCGCCGATGCCAGGCTTGGCGCCCTGGCCGATCTTGATCTCGATCATCGCGGCGGTCTCCAGGTAATGCATGTCCACGCCGAAGCGCCCCGACGCCACCTGCACCACGGCATGCTCGCCGAAGCGCTCAAGCTCCGCATGCAGGCCGCCTTCGCCGCAGTTGAAATACGTCCCCAGCTCAGTGGCGGCCATGGCGAGCGCCTTCTGCGCGTTGAGCGAGATCGATCCGAAGCTCATGGCCGAAAACATGATGGGCACGTCGAGCTTGATGCGCGGCGGCATGGGCGACACCACACGTCCCTCGCGCTCGTTCACCTTGAGCGCCGCCGGCCTACCGCCCAGAAACACGCGCGTTTCCATGGGCTCGCGCAGAGGGTCGATCGAAGGGTTGGTCACCTGGCTGGCGTTGAGCAGCAGATGGTCCCAGTAGATGGGATACGGCTGCGGATTGCCCATCGAGGAGAGCAGCACCGCGCCGGTCTGAGCCTGGCGGGCGATGTCCTGCATGACGGGCAGCGTCCAGTTGTTGGAGCCGTTGCCTACCTGCGGCCAGTTGGTTATCGAAAGCGCATGCGTGGGACACATGACCACGCAGCGCTGGCAGTTCACGCACTTCATGTGGTCGGCGGTCACCCGGCCAAGGTCGTCGTCGACATGATGCACCTCGTTCGAACACGAGCGCTCGCATACGCCACATTGGATACATAGATCGGCATCGCGCAGCACCTTGTAGCGCGGATACACGTAATCGAGCATGGCCCTTACGCCTCCCCTCGTTTGTTTCCGGCGGGCATGACGCCCGTGAATTGGACGGTCGGTTTCAAATCGGGCTCGTTCTCAGACGATGCCCTTTGCTTGCGGCGCGCCACCTCGTCAAGCTGCACCACGAACGGCTCGCCGCCCTCGATGGAGCGCACGTTTTCCACGTCGGGGCACACGAGCTCGATGGACGCCTGCTCGCTAGCCAGATACACCATGGAGCCCTTCTCACCCACCATGAGGGCGCGCAGCTTCAGGCGGTCGTTGAGCGCGAGCAGCCCTTCTTCGGAGCCCAGGATGACGGAGAACGGCCCGTTGACCAGGCAGTCGGAATAGGTGCAGCGCAGCGCCGTCTCGAACGCGGCGCGCTCGGGCGGCATGCGGTCGATCGCGTCCCACGAGGGCGCGGCCATGATGTGCGCCGCCATCTCCTGCGAGAAGCCGTGGCGACGCACCAGCAGGTCGAACAGATACGTGATGACCTCGGTGTCGGTCTGCAGCGCGCAGTCGTAGCCGAACTGCTCCACGTAGCGTCGGTTGGTGTCGTAGCTGGAGATTTCGCCGTTGTGCACGATGGACCAGTTGAGCAGCGTGAACGGGTGCGCGCCGCCCCACCAGCCGGGCGTGTTGGTGGGAAAACGCCCGTGCGCCGTCCACAGCCACGCCTTGTAGTCGTCGATGCGGTAATATTCGCCGATTTCTTCCGGATAACCCACGCCCTTGAACGCACCCATGTTCTTGCCCGACGACGCCACAAAGGCTCCCTCGATGCGCGCGTTGATGTGGAACACGCACTGCATGGTGTATTCGGCCTCGTCGAACTCGCCGAATTCAAGGTCGTGCCTTGAGGGATGCGGCGTGAGGAAATAGCGCCACGAATCAGGCGGGTTCTTGATGGACCGCACCGGCGTGGTGGGGATGCGCTCCTGCTTCTCACAGAGGAAGTGATCGTTGAGGTACGACTCGGTGGCCATGCGCGCCTCGTGGCTCTCGTAAAGGATATGGAACGCGTAGAGCTCGGCGTACTCGGGATAGATGCCGTACGCCGCGAAGCCGCCGCCTAAGCCGTTCGAGCGATCGTGCATGAGCGCAATCGAGCGGCAGATGTCGCTGCCGTCGTGGCGCGCGCCCGTGCGATCCATAATCGCGGCAATCGCGCAACCGGAGGGGATGCGTACCTCGCCCTCGCGCAAGCCCCTTCGCGGACTTCCCGCCTGCTGCCAGTCACCCATAGACGGCCTCCTCTTCATATGCTCATCGGCGCAGATTCGCGTATGCGCACCTCTCTTGCGAAGAAAACGCGCCTGGCCATCCCGTCCTACGCCCCGGGAGGCCAAGCGCTTGCATTACAGGTTACGGCGCGCACGTTAGGGGCGTGTATCCGCCTGATTTCAAGAGCGTCAAAAGGAGGTTTCGCGTGTGTGGCAAGTTGGTTTCAAGCGTGAGGCGAACAGGTTTCAAGCGCGAGACAAAACGGTTTCAACTCTATGAAGGGCGATGCGTTGCCTTGCCGTTGCACCTGTTCACGTTTGAGTAGACGACATCGCGTTAGGCGTTGCGGGGCCATTACGAAAAGGGCCGCGGCGAATGCCACGGCCCTCGTGCTTGGTATATACAGGTTGTTTGGCGAAAGCGCCCGCCATCCAGAAAGGCGTTGGTTTGCTAGTCGTCCACGCCCATGCGCAGCTCGAGATCGTCCTCGGCGCGGTCGAGCACCTCGTCGATGGCATCTTCCTGCTTCTCGAGCGCGAACACATCCTCGCGCGTGATGGACCCCTGAGCGTAGGCGGCCTCGATGGCATCGTCTAGGCGGCTTAGCTCGTTATCGAGCTCCTCAAGCGGGGCCTTGGCATCGAAGTACGCCTGGGTGCGATCCGCTGCGTTCGAGGGAACCTGCGCCTTACCTGCGGTTGCGGCGGCGTCGTCGGCGCGCTTGGCGAGATCGTCCATCTGCGCCGTGAACTCGTCGGCGGATGCCGAACTCGCCTCGCTCTTCGCGGCATCATCGGCCTTGGCAGCGTCATCGGACGACTGAGACGGCTCGGATGCAGCAGCGTCATCGGTCGCATCAGAAGAATTCTGGTTGGCCTCGAGCTCATCAATCTGCGCCTGCATCTCATCGAGCTTGGCGAGCACCTCGTCGTTGTTGCTCTGCGGCGCAGTGCAGCCGGTCAAAGCGGCGCCTCCTATGGCAAGGGCGAGGGCCATGATCAAAACGGGGGTTGAGCGACGCATCTTCATCGTGGTGCCTCCTTATCTGCACGCGTGTTCCGCAAAGCAACGAAATCGCTTCCTGCGATGCCGCAGCTGCCTGCGCCCGGCCACGTTCCTTCCGCCGAACATGCGCCCATTCTAGAGAAAACCTTAACAAAAATGGTTGCAGAGCGGTAACAATTAACCAACGGCGCGTTGCCGAAGGTAACGGGATGATGACGGGATATGCACGAGGACAACGAGGGTCCCAAAGGCTGCCGCGATACAACCTAGGGCGTTTCCCATTCGCACGGATAAAGATTCAGGAAGGCATGCGGACTTCCCTCCGAGGTTCGCCGCAAAACCATCTCGGACATCAAAAAATCGCAGTACAATAAGCAGCACGCAGCAACACCCCGCGAAGGAGAATACCATGCCAACACGCCAACCCCCTCCCGATAATTTAGCCCCTCACCAGCAAGACGCAATCGACACCCTTAACACGCTGCAGCAAGAATTGTGGGACTCCCCTTGGCAAGTTGCCAAAACCAGAGAGAGCGTCAAGCGCACCCTAAAAAGATACGAGGAGGCGAAGGAGGGCAA
>CAUWMI010000045.1:0-15265 GCA_963559755.1 uncultured Slackia sp.
GCTTCGTTCCGTTTCCGCAGCTTTACCCCATATTTCATTCTCGTTTTCGACCGAAAGGTACTCCTTTGGCTATTACCGGCAAACAGGTTCGTCAGCTTCGTAGCTTGGCGCATCATCTCGACCCTATCGTGTTTATCGGCAAGCAGGGCATCACGCCCACTATCGTCGCGCAGACCAACAGCCTGCTTGAGGGCAAAGAGCTCATCAAGTGCACCGTGCAGAACACCAGCGACCTCGACACCCAGGAGGCCGCGTTCATGCTGGCCGACGCCACCGAGTCCGAGATGATTCAGGTCATCGGCCACAAGTTCGTGCTGTATCGCGAAAGCCAGCGTGACGACATCGAGCACATCCAGCTCGTGTAGAAAACGGCAGGCAAAACCAAGGGCGCTGCGGAGCGTGGCGCCTTGATTGCCGCTTCGCAGAAACTATGTATCGGCCGGGGCGCCCACGCCTCGGCCTTTTCTTTTGCTCGGGGTCTTTCCCTATTGGCCTCATTCGCCTTATTTTCTCGGACTCATGCGCGCAACTGTTCGCCAGAACGAATACAATTCAACCTTAAGTTTATGAAGGAAAGGGGCAGCCGGTGGAGTATCGGGGTGCGCAAGAGACCGCATCGGCGTGGGAGGTTTCAACGCGCCTCGTCCAACGCCTGTGCGCAGAGGGGCGCGTCGATGGCGCGCGCAAAGTCGGCGGTTCGTGGGTCATCCCGCTGAGCACCCAAAAGCCGGCAGACCTCCGTTTGGCAAAAGACCGCGATGCCGACCATTGTCCTGAGGATGTGCCCGCGAGCGCTTCTTTAGACAAGGCGGATGATATGCTGCCCGCCATTCTCGGCGCTGCGGTGCCCCTTGCCGTCCAGCCCGGTGCGGATGCGCTGGCCGGCCTGATGCCGCTTATGAATTCCGCGTTTGCGCCGGGTGCATGCTGCGAGGCGATCGAGAGCATCGAGGACTTGGAAACAAGAGAAATCGCTCGCGCGGACTACTATTATTTCAGCGGCAGGGCAGAGGAGGCCGCTCGGGCAAGCAGCGCGTTTCTTTCGCACCCTGATCTTGCAACGAGGTTGTCCGCGCACCTCATATATGCTTACGCCAACCTTTCTTTGGGAAACATCAACAGCGCGCGGTTCGCCCTGGCGGAGTTGCGTCTGTCGCTGCATACCGATGCCTCGTCGTCGCCGCAGAGCCGTATTGCCGAAGCGTTCGTGACGTATGCGGCATCGGTGCTGCTTCATCTTCCGGCGCCCGACGACATGCCTCCTGCTGAAACGTTTTTCTCATTGCTGCCCCCGGGATTGCGCGCGTTCGCTCTCTATATGCATGCTCATCGGCTGTATTTGGAAGGCGACTATTCCCGCAGCTTAGGCCTGGTAGAAGCGGCGCTTCTCATGATGCCGAGCGACTATCCCATACCCGAGATTTACCTTCACCTGGTGGCGGTCATGGACCACATGAGCCTCAGGCAGACGGGTGCGGCCCGTACGCATCTGCTCGCCGCATGGGCGCTCGCTCGTCCTGATGGCCTGATAGAGGCGTTTGGCGAGCATCATGGGCTTTTGGGCGGCATGCTCGAATCGGTCATCAAGAAGGATTGGCCGGAAGATTTCAAGCGCATTATCGACATCACGTACCGGTTCTCTGCGGGGTGGCGGCGCATTCACAATCCTGTTGCCGAAGAGACCGTGGCAGACAACCTCACAACTACCGAATTCGCGGTGTCGATGCTGGCCGCGCGCGATTGGACAAACCAGGAGATAGGCGCTCATCTGGGGGTTTCTGCCAACACGGTCAAAAGTTGCCTCGCTTCGTCGTTCAGAAAGCTCGGCATCAGTCGCCGCCGAGATCTACAGCAATACATGCTGCGATAGCATCACCCGTTTTGCGCCCCTAACGGGTGGAACCACCTTGCGCTTCTTTCCGTACGATGGCATGCGCGGGAAGTGTGCTTCCATGCCCTTTCCGCGGCCTAATCACCCGTCTTTCCGACGGGGTGAGCCCATCGGAAAGAAGAGCTGTTTCGGAGGTGGAGTATGAGCGGTGCGAACGTAGCAAGGGCGCATCACCTATCGCGCGTGGCGTTGCCGTTCGCGGCGATGCTCGCGGGCGTGCTTGCGCTGTGCGGGCTGTCGTGGATGACGCCCTCTGTCGCATATGCGGCAGATCAGGTGAACGATCCCATCGTCATCGATGGGAACACGCCCGCCGAGGGCGCATCGGGTCCTGGATGGGAGTGGGAATGGGCCGGATCAGCGGGAACGCTGACGCTTGATGGCGCCGATATCGTCATTCCCGATACCTATAGTGGTAATGCGAGCGCGGCCATCGTTTTGCCTGCGGGCTCCACCATCCATCTCCTCGGCGAAAACTCCGTTGTTACTGCTGTCGATTCTGAGGATCCGGTCGATGCGCATTCCGCAATTGCATGCGCGGGCGATTTGATTATTACCGGCGATGCCTCCTCAAGCGCCTCCCTTCGAGCAGAGGGCGACCTCGGCAGGGGCATTTTCACAGAAGGCGATTTAAGCATCGGCATCGTTGAGCTCAATATCCTCGCGGAAACGATGACTGCCGCCGGGCAGGGCGCGACGGGCGTGTACGTTGCGGGAGACCTGGTGATCAACGACGACGCAATCGTCGCGGTAGCGGGCGGCACCTACGGTTTGTCCGTCCAGGGCGGCGCCAATATCACCGATGCCCGCCAGGTGAAACTCGGCACCAATGGCGGCTCAGGCACGAATCGCTCGGCGCTTATCGGAGGCGAGGTTATGATTTCGGGCGTCGAGGACGTTATCGTCGCCGATTCGACGTTTGAAGCAATGGGCGTCACGACCATCGCCGCTTCGCACTTCTCTACCAGCGCTATCAAATCCGATCTGGCGCTCTATCTGCATCAGGGATTGGATATCACGGATAGCTCTTTTGTCGAGGTGACGAGCCGCGGCACCGCCATCGAGGTGAACAACCACCTGGTGGTGCAGAATTCCGAACTGCGCGCTGAAGGCGAGGGCGATTCGAGCACGGCGATCGCGGTGACGGGCGACCTCACCATCGCCGACAGCACCGTAACCGCGCTCGGCGATGAGGCTGCGGCGGATACCTTGGGTATCCACGTCCGCGCTGCCAGGGGCTCCGATTACGCGGGCACGCTCACCTTGTCGGGCAATCCGTTCATTACCGCGCAGGGCTCTGCCGCCGCCATTCAGTTCATCTCCTCCGCCGAGGATTGGGAGGGCGACCATGTGGTGCTCGACCCCGCTATCGGCGCTCTTGAGGGCGGAATGCTGACGTATGCGGAGCGCGTCTTTACCGATCACAGCGGCGATTACACGATGTCGGCGTGGACGTATGCGACCGACAAGGTGTCGATCGACGATAACGGGGTCATCAGCGGGGCGTCCCAGCGCGTGGTCATCGGCGCCGAGAACGCGGTGCTCTTCGTGACCGATAACGGCGACCCGGCTACGGGCCTTGAGTCCGTCAAGGCGATTGACGCCAACGGCACCGAGTATTCCGCCGTGGAGTGGCTGGACGGTAGCCATGTCGGCTACTATCGCTTCCCTCAGAACCTTCCCGCAGGAGCCTACATGTTGGAATTTGGCTCCGGCTATGAGACGGCGGATGGGGCTGTTGTCAGCGTGCGCGAGGCCGGCCCCGAGGTGTTTGCGTTCGATTTCTGCACGGTGGAAATGAAGCAGGCGGATAACGTGTGGGCGTGGCTCATCCAGCCGTCAACTGGGGAGCGCGTGAGCACGCTTGAGCACATGCTGGTTGGCGCCGAGCTGCAGATTGGTGCGCAGCCCGACAAGGGTTATGCATTCGTGGAATACCGTGCCACCGGAGCGGCTCCCATGTGGGAAAACGGGGATTTCGGCGTGGCCAATCAAACGGTAGTCGTCAAAGGGGCGACGGTCATCGAGCCCACGGTGAAGGCCGAAGGTGCAGCCCCCGGCACGGGAGACGAGGGGAAAGACCAGAATCCGGGCACCGGTACAACGCCCGACGCGCCATCCTCCGGCGACAAGGTGTCCTTCCTGCCTACCACCGGCGATGTGCTCGGCGGGGTCGTGGCGCCCGTCGCAATCGTCGCCGCACTTGCGATGATCGCTGCTATCGCGGCGGCATGCAAGCGCAACCGCGGCATGCGTTGATTGCTTTCGTTCGCATAGGCGTACACGTACTGTTCGCTTGATTCCGATTACACCCGTTTCGTGCCCGAAACGGGTGTAATTCGTTTCCGCGCTCATAGATATGATGTTGCTTAAGCTTCGAGAAAGGTGAGCTATGGGCGCGAATGAATTGAGCAAGTGGCAGAACGCGAACGAGCGGCCAGAAGGCATCACGCGCCGCACCTTTTTAGCGGGCGGCGGCGCCACGGTGGCATCGATGATGCTTCCTTGTTTAGGCACCTTCGGCGGCAAGGTGGCGTATGCGCAGGAATTTACTGCAGCGGGGGAGGACGAGAGTTCGTCTGAGCCCACCACGCAGATTATCGTCCTCTCTTACAACGAGATAGGGCTCTCCGTCTATGACGTCAACGAAGAGGGAGCCACCGCCCCGGTGCCCAACGCTCGAGTTTCCATTTCCGCCACCGTTAAAGACAAAACACAGACGCTCGAGGCCGTATCCGACGAAAACGGCGCGGTGGTCTTCGACGCATCCAAACTGGGAACCGTTATTGATTTGGGCACCATGGGCAGGCGCTACCGTTTCGAGGGCTCCGTCACCATCACCAAGGAGCATGGCTATCGCAACGTGACCCTCGAAAAGATTCGCGTCGACAGCGGTTCTGCCCTCAAGATTCCTTGCTGCAAGATTCGCGATGCGTCCATCCCGTACTTCGAATCCCTTTCGTTCAATGGATGGGATATGCAGTACGGCGAATGCGAGGTGATTCGCTGCGAAGCGGCTACCGATAAAATCGCGCTTACCGGCACGTTGCGCATGGAGGGCGTGGATTCCGTCGAAGTGTCGCTTTGGACGCGCGATCTCGGGGAAGATGGCAAGCGTGCGAGCAGTCCCCTCTTTACCGCCACGGTATCTATGTATGAAGGCGTTGGTCGCCTGAGCAGAAGCGCGTACTATTTGCGTCTTCTCGCACCCACCAAAGACCTTCTGCCGCTTAAAAAGGCCTTTGAGATCCAGGTGACAGCGGGCGATCTTGCCTACGTGTTCCCGGTGAATCTTTCGGTCAAAGAGTCCGACATTCCGCTTTCCACCGGCAATGCCGACATCGTGCCCGGCGTTTCCTATGGTCAAACAGGCTCCGAGCACACCTGGTTCACGCTCCCCGATTCGTTCCCCGCCGTGCTGCGAGGCTCCAGTTTTACTATGTGGGTTCCTACGCTTCCCGTCGATTTCTACATTTCGCCGTTCGGCATCATGTTCTTGGGCATTGGCGTCACGGGCGAAAGAAGCGCGAGCAGCATAAACGGTTTTCGTGAGGCGAGCTTTTCCAACGAAACCAATGCTAGCGTGAAGCAGCAATGGAAGGATCTCAATGACCGGTGGAGTAAAAAGATAGACCAGTACAAGGATATGCGGAAGGGAACCGACCCTGGCAGCTCCAAGGCGTTCGGCCATAAGCTCTCGCCGACGTTTGGAATCTCCGGTTCGGTTGAGGCCACGCTGTCCGCGGAATGCAACTGGCTTGAATCGGCTGACGCCATGAAGTTCATGGGCAAGGCGGCTGCCATCTTCGACTTGTATATGTTCGTGTCCCTGATTGAGCAGCTCACTATCGGCCCGGTGCCTGTCTTTATTGGAATCAACGTATCCCTCGATGCGCGGCTTTCGTTCTATGCCACGATTGAATCTCCCAAGGGCGAGCCGCTCGATATCGATCTGGTTCCTGAGAAAACCGGCATCGCCATTGTCATCAACCTCGAGCTGGCGCTTTCCCTCGGCGTGGGTATCAGCGGCGTACTCAGCGCGTCGCTGCGCGGCGCAGGCAGCATTTCGATGTATTTTGCCCTGCTTGAAGCTACGGAGGATATCGTGCCTGGCGCTCCTCGCCATGTGGTGATTGGCGCCGGGGTCGAGGTGGCCATCGTGCTGCAAGCCCTTGTTTTCAAATGGAGCGGCAAGATTTGGTCTACCGACTGGCCGCGCCTTTATGACAACTGGAAGGCGTCGAGCAACGAGGGCGGGCTTCCTTCCAGCTATCTCTCGAACGACTACGCGCTAGGTGCGGATTCAAACGGCGCCGGCGTGTTCGCAAGCGATGCGCTGGTAGACGAAGGCGGCGCGGTGAAGCTTGAGGAATTCGGCAAGATTGCTACCATCGTCACATCGTCCGAGCTTCTTAAGAGCAGAGAGGCGGCGGCCAAGGCAACAACGCGCGCTCTTGCCGCGCCCGAGGCCACAGAACCGGTCGACTTGGGCAACGGCATGTTCGCCATGCCGTTCAACGTTGCCGTGCCCGATGCCTCCGAGGATGCGCTTTCTGAAGGCGAGGACGGCTACGTGTACGAAGACGTGGGCGAAGACCCCCAAGGGGTGTGCACGGGCTTTGCGGATATCGCAAACATCGCGCCCAGCGGCGGCGTGGTTCCCAGCAAAGACGTGAAGATCATCAGCACGTCGTTCAGCAATCCGCGTGAGAAGGTTATTACCTACGACGGAATCGTGTACCTGTTCCGCCTCATGAGCGTCGATTATACCGTAGGCGACGCGCATGAGGGCCGCACCCGTCTCTCCGCTCAGATCTACAACGCCGAAACCGGGCGTTGGGGGCGCCCGAAGGTTTTGGATATTCCCGTTTCGGTTGCGGGCATAGATCGCGCCGATATGTTCGACTACGATTTCGATGTGTGCACCCAGACGGAGATGTCTGCCAGCCTGTATCAAGGCATCTACGTAAGCCTGGCAAGCACCGTGCGTAAAAACGGCGATCAGACCACGTTTTTCGATGCGTCTTCCGAATCCATCCTGACGGTTGCCGCCTTCAACCGCGATCTCAAGCGCCTCTGGTCTTCCATGTGGAAGGAAACGCCGGGATCGGCTCCGGCCAATGCCTATGCCGTAACCTGCCCGCGCATCACCACCATCATGAAGAACGGAAAGCCGCTCCTTGTGGCGCTGGGCTATTTACAGCATGCCGCCGATAGCCCCATCGAGCTTTTCGGTGACAACGCCACCACTACGTGCCGCGTGGCCGTTCCTCTTTCGAACAACCTGGTGCATACCGCGGGCGTGCCGGTGGACGCGACGGCCAACAGCCTCGAGATCTCCAGCATCGATGTCGACGACCAGGATGAATCGGTAGGCTCATTCAGCCTGGTTTCCCATTCGCGCAACGGCGTAAGCGTCGCCACGGTGAAGCTGGCAATTGGCAGGGAGCTTCAGGACGCCTCCCCCGAAGAAGAGCTTGATGTCCTGCGCGCTTCCCAGTCCTTTACCTTCTCGGCCGTGCGCAACATCGTCAACGCGGCGGATGTATCCGACATGCGAGCGTGGCCCGGGCACGCGTCGTTCCTCTCGCTGGTGAACGGGGAGCTCTACGAAGCGTCATTCGACCCCAGCGTTGAAAACGGCAGCCTCAGCACGCGGCCCGTGGGCCCTGCATCTGCCAAGATGAGCGCGTTTAAGGTGAGCGACAACGGCAACGTGCTGTTCTTCATGGAAAACAAGGAGGGCAAAAAGGAGCAGTCGTTCGACGAGCACGGCAATCCTATCGATAGCCCCACCGAGAACCGTTATCGCGTTCTTGCGAGCCTATATGTCGACGGGTTGTTCTCCGAGCCGTTCCCGCTGGCGGGCCTCACCCATCCCATCGACAGCATTGTGGGCGTGTCGGGCAGGGATGTGTACACGTTTGTGACGTCTGCCATCACGAGCATGGAAAACAGCACGGCGGATCTGCATTATGTGGAGGTTCCCATCGTGGCCACGGCGTCTATTCTCGGATTTGCCGCCGAGGAGCTGTTCGTGCTGCAGGGAGAGAGCACGACGTTCGACATCGTGCTGCGCAATGACGGCAATGTGATTCTCACGGGCTGCGTCGCCTCGCTTCACGACCAGGAAACGGGCGAAAAGGTGGCCGAATCCACGCTCGCGTTTGCCGCCGAGAACACGTGCGCGTCGGCGTGGAACCCCGAGCTCGCCACCGAGGTAATCGGGGATGAAATTGCGAATGGGCCGGCGTATTCCGACGATGCCGTGGGGTATTCCGGCGTAGAGGGCTTCCATCAGCTGGCCGACCCCGTTTCGGCGGGCGTGCTGCTTCCCGGAAAAACGTCGCAGTACCGCGTGGAATTCGCCATTCCCGGCGATTGGCACGGCACGAAGAGCGTCTACGCGGTTGTGAGCGATTTTAGCTACGAGACGATTGTGTCCATGGCGCCCGACGGCATGGAGGCATCCCCGATTAGCCATGACCCCGATCATGACGAGCTGCCGGGCGTGAGCATCGACGTGATCAAGCAGCAGTCCGATGTTTTCGACCCCGGGCTGAGCGAGCCGGAAGTGCGCGTGGTCAAGGACGGCGTTGACGTTGGACCGGGCGCGTCCGATGGCGGTCAGGATGGTTCCGATGACGGCCAGGGCGGAGGGTCGAGCGGTGCCGGCGGTTCATCGGGCGACAGCCAGCTTGGCAACTTCGCGCAAACCGGCGACGGTGCCGGCGTGCCCTTCGTTGGTGCGCTTGCCGGTGCCGCTGCCGCGGCATTCGCGGCCTACAGCGCCCGCAGGGCGGCACTGGAGCAAGGCGAATGGGCCGATTCCCCTGTCGGCCTTGGTCAGGGGGAGTCCTGTGACCGAGACAGGGATTATTAACGACAAGCGTGTATCGAGATGGGATGATGTCATGAGTGTGCCAACGATTCTCTTCGGCGAGGGCGCCCGCTCCGCGGTCACGCGGTGGGAGCGTCGCATCGCCACCATGCTGTTCGGGCTGGCCGCCTTGTTTGTGCTTGCCGTTTGTGCGCCTGTCGCGCATGCCGACGATGGGGCGGAGGGCATTGCGGCGGATGGCGCGGCCGTTGTTAATCTCGAGCCCGACGGATACTACAACGCATCGCTTGCCGCAACCCAGACGGTCGTACACATCAGCGAACCGGGCACCTATGCGATTCTGGGCTCTTCCAGCTTGGTGAGGGTTGTCATCGCGCCGGACCCGGGCGATGAGATACGGGTGTATCTGGGCAATGGGCTCAATCTCCATCCAAAGTCAAACGCTGCTATCACGGTTGTTTCTGCATACACGAGCACGAGCCAGTCCCACGTGGAGCTCATGCTGCTGCAAGGCGCCAAGGCGTCCCTTTCGAGCGGCGACACGTCTGCCGTCTTACTGGTGGAGGAGCCCTCGACGGCCACGCCACCGTCGTCTGAGCCCATGGTTACCATCGGTGCTCAGGACGCGCGGGGCACCCTCACCCTTAAGGCGGGCTCGAAGGCGGGAAGCGCCGGGTCTCCTGCGCTTGCGATCGACGGCGCTGGCGTAGCGGACATTGCGGGAGGCACCGTCACGGCCACGGGCGCCGGAGATGCCCCGGGCATTGGCAGGGTGTACGGCGGCCCCAAGCTTTCGGTCTCCGGCGGTACCGTTACCGCCACAAGCGGCGGCAACGCTCCTGGCATTGGCGTGGTGAGCGGTTCTGCCCAGGTTTCTGTCTCTGGGGGAACCGTGCACGCCAAAGGCGGCAAAGGCGCTCCGGGTATTGGCGGCATCGAGGGTTCCGCCAGCGTTTCCGTTACGGGCGGCGCCGTCTACCCCTCGAACGGTTCTATGGATGACGCGCCGCTCATTGGCAGCGTGGAGGGCGATGCCTCCATCTCCATAGCGGGCGGAAAGACCGTTGCGGCCGGAGAGTACGGCCAGCTCGCTCTTGGCAGCAAGGCGGGCAACGCTCAGGTTTCCATTGCGGGAGGAACCGTGGATGTCGGGTTCGCGGCGTGCGGCAGCGGCCCGGATGGCACGGCAAAGACCATGATCTACGGCGGCTCATACACTGGCTTCACAACAGGCACGGGCGCATCGGCCTCTACTGCCATCAACCGCGCAGGCGTGACCACCTATCGCGTGTTTGCCGGGCTTGAAGGGGCGAAGGCCGGGGTTGGCCTGCGGTCGTTGGAGATTCATGGCGTAAATCCCCCGTATGCGTTCAACGATGTCGAGACATCCCTGATACAGGTGCGTGAAGGCGTGCAAGAAGCCGGCGTCATGCTGTGGTTGCCCGAGGCGGGCGAAGTGGTGGGCGCCGTCGATGGGGAGGGCGTGAGCTACACGGGCGAAATTCATCCGACCAAGCCCTCTTCCGGCCTTGACTACGGCATGCTCGATCAAGAGTGCAACCTTACGCTCGATCCCAATACCGATTACGGGTACGAAGGGGAAGCCAAGGTGCGCCTGGGCTCGCGCGAGGTGATCGTGGAGGAAGAGGTGGAGCCTAACGAAGACGGCCTCACGCTGCTCGGCTTCTTCGACGCACCCGAGGGTGGAACCATGGTCATGGATGCCCAATACCAGCTCGTGTCCGGCGTTGCGGGCTGGACAGATGTTGTGGGCCTATGGGATCGCGCCGATGCCCCCTACACCCTCTACGCGCAGTGGCATCGCGATCCTTATATCGTGGCCTATGATGCGAATGTTCCTGCTACTGCCAGCACCAGGGTTTCGGGTTCTATGGATGCGAGCCACATGGAATACGACAGGGAGATTTCGCTCGATCCCGTGAGCTATCTGCTGCATGGCTACGAGTTTGCGGGCTGGAACACTCAGCCCGACGGCGCGGGAGATGCCTACGACGATGGCGAGGCGGTTTTCAATCTGGCGGAGCCGGGAGAGCGCATTACCCTGTACGCTCAATGGGAACCCTGCTCGTATGAAATCAAGTTCCTGCCGGGCGAAGGGGCTGGCGAAAGCTATGCCCAGTCGTGCGTTTTCGACGAGGCGTCGGCGCTTGATGCCCTGAAGTTCCAGCCCCCAACGGGCGCGGCGTTTATCGGATGGCGCGACGAAGACACGGGCGCGCTCTATGCTGATGGGGCATGGGTGAGCAACCTCTGTTCTGTAGACGGCGGCGGCGTTGTGGAAGGCGCTACGCTTGTGGCGCAATGGGCGCACAACGATGTCACCTTGACCCTCACTCACGATAATCGACCCGTGCAGCTGGGCAATTCCCAAGAAGAGATCGCCCTGATTCCCAAAGATGGCGGCGAGCCCGTTGCGGGGTTTGTTCAAGATGCGGCATCGGGCGCCTACGTGCTCGCCGATGTTGCCCCCGGAAACTACGGCATCGATATCAATGCCGTCGACGACAGCGGCGCTGCGCTGTATCCCACCGGCGCGCTCAGTCTGACGGTGGAGGCGGGCAAGCCGGCGGTTTTGCCCATCGAGTATTTCACGGCCGCCGTTGAGGCGGGCGACCCGGGTGTCGGGGTGTGGATGGGCTCGGCGGGCGTGGAAAGCCGCGTGGTGCTCAAAGGGGCCGAGGTAACGCTTGGTGCCGCAGCCGACGAGGATAACTTCTATACGTTTGACGGCTGGAGCTGCCGAGGCGTCGAACCTGCGCAGTGGAGCCCCGACCAGGAGGCTCAAACGGTCACCGTTGAAGGCCCGTTCGTGGCCGTTGCCCACGCTCGCTCCACCGTCTACATGGTGAACTTCGATGCCAATGGCGGCGAGGGCGCGATGGCGCCCCAGCGCATCGCCTGCGGTGACCCAACGGCGCTCAGCCCCAACGCGTTCTCACGCGAGGGCTATGAGTTCACGGGCTGGAACACCCTGCAAGACGGCACGGGCGTGTCGTTTGATGAGGGGCAGGAAGTTGCCGACATCGCAGCGCCGGGAGGAGAGGCTACGCTCTACGCCCAATGGGCTCCGGTGCGCTATGCGGTCGGCTTCGAGGCCAACGCCCCCGCTTCTGCAAGTACGGCGATTTCGGGCGAGATGGACACGCAGCTGTTCGTCTACGATGCCCCTGCCGCCTTGCCCTCGTGCGCCTATGAGCTTCCGGGCTATTCTTTCGCCGGCTGGAACACCCAGCCCGACGGCAGCGGCGCGGCCTACGCCGATGGCCAAGAGGTGCAAAACCTGGCTTCCGACCCCTCGAGCGCCATCACGCTCTATGCCCGGTGGGAGCCGGTTCGCTACACCGTTTCTCTGGATGTAGGGGGCGCCTTGACAGAGCTTGAGGCGGTGTTCGACACCCCGTTCGAGCTGCCGACGTCTGTCGGCGCGCCGGATGGCAAGACGCTCGTGGGCTGGGAGGGGCTTTCGTTCGGTTCGTTCTATGCGAGCGGGGCCACGGTGGTGAACCTCTGCACGGTGCACGGGGATGGCTCCGTTTCGGGCGACACGCTTAGCGCCGTCCTCGTGGAAGAAGGGGCATTCAGTCTTGTCGTCACCAACAACGACGCGGGCGTCTCGCTTCCCGATGAGCGCGATATCGTGCTGTTGGATGCTGCGGGAACGCAGTATGCGCCGTTTAAGGCCGCCGGATCCGGCGTGTATGTGGCGCAGGGCGTGCAGCCGGGCGAGTATTCCGTGATGATGGAGGGCTGGAACACCGAAGGCGTGACAGCCCAGGTGGCGGCCGATGGAAGCGGTTTCCTGGCCCTGGAATACTTCTCCGTTGACATAGCCGCCGAGCCCCATGCCGCTGCATGGGCGGAAGATCCCGCAACGGGAGAGCGCAGTCAGTTTGTGGAGCGGCTCCGGGCGGGAGACGCGTTGCACATCGGGGCTTCGATCGACGAGGGGTATTCCTTCGAAAGCTGGACGGCCGTAGGTGCTGAGCCCGAGTGGGAAAACGGCGATTCGTCTGCGGCGGAGCAGACCGTGATTGTAAGCGGGCGATCGCTGCTCGAAGCGCATCCCGTTGCCAACAGGTACAAGGTGCTGTTCGACGCCAACGGGGGCGAGGGCTCCATGGAGCCTCAGGATATGGTCTTCGATGAGCCCCAGGCGCTTTTTGCTAATGCCTTCGAGCGCGAGGGCTATGAATTTGTCGGCTGGAGCACCGATTCCGAAGGCGGCGATGCGGTCTATTCCGATGGGGAGCGGGTGTCCAATTTGACGGCCGAGCCTAACGGCGAGGTGACGCTGTATGCCCAATGGGATGACACATCCGAACTGGAGCCCGGAACTGATCCCAATCCCGGTACCGATCCCGACGATTCCGACGAACCGGGAACCGGCCCCGATGGCTCCGTGAACCCGAATGACCCCGACACCGGCTCCGATGCGGCCGATGATCCGAATGCCTCAGGCGGTTCGGGCGGAAACGCCCACTCGGACGAACGTCCCGGCGCAAGCGAATCGGACGATGATTCCGCGAAGCTCGCCGCTACAAGCGACGGTTCGCTGCGCGTGGTCGTGCCGCTTGCGGTTGTTGCCGCAATGGCGGCTGCCGTGACGGTGTGCGCCGGGCGTGTGCGTTCTCATCGCTGAACGGCAAAAGAGCTCTGCGCAAAAAGCCCGCTCCGAATGGAGCGGGCAAAGGCGAGAAGCGCGATATGTGCGTCGGTACGAGGCTTGCGCGCCGTCGACGCCGCTTTTGCTAGAGTGCGTTTTGCTTACAGGATGAAGAATACTACCGTATCCACGATGAACAGCGGAATCAGGATGGCGCACGACCAGCCCATGTATCCGAAGAACGTGGGCATCTTCACCTTGGCGCGCTCGGCGATGGACTTCACCATGAAGTTGGGGGCATTGCCAATGTAGGTATTGGCGCCCATGAATACGGCGCCAGCTGAAACCGCAATGAGCGACTCGATGGCAATCGTGCCTACCGACGTCTGGATGGCTGCAACGCCCGCCTCGGCCCCGATGGAGCCGGCCGTAGTCATGAATACCAGGTAGGTAGGCGAGTTGTCCAGGAAGCTGGAAAGCGCGCCGGTGGCCCAGAAGAACTCCCACGGCTGATCGATGCCCAGGGCGGCACCGTTGGCGCGCAGCAGGGCCAGAGCGGGGATCATCGTTATGAAGATGCCTATGAACAGGCGCGCCACTTCGGCGATTGCGCCCCACTCGAAGTTGTTGGACTCGCGATACGGCTTGGGCGTGATCTTCATGGAGATGGCGGCAGCAACCAGAATCAGGCCCACCTGCACGATGTACTCCAGGCCAATGTGGATGTCGCCGAACACGTAGAAGCCGTAGGTCAGACCGGTGGCGGCATCGGTGAACAGGCCGGACTGCGGAATGGCGCCGTTCAGGATGACGGCCACGATAATCAGCGCGATGCAGGCGATGTTGCGCTTGCCCTCAATGCGGATGGGCGTGCGCTCGTCGGCGGCATCCATGAGCTTCAGGGCCTCGGCGCCCTCCTTGCCTTCCTTCTTGATGTAGTGGCGGTCGATCAGCGCGAACACGGCAAGCAGCACCACGGCATTGAACAGCCACAGCGGCCACAGATGCTCGGCCGGCCAGAAGAACGGCACGCCGCGCAAATAGCCCAAGAACAGCGGCGGATCCCCCAGCGGGGTCAGGCAGCCGCCGATATTGGCCACCATGAAGATGAAGAACACCACGATGTGCGCTTTGTATTTGCGCCAGGCGTTGGCGCGCAGCACCGGGCGAATCAGCGTCATGGCCGCGCCCGTGGTGCCGATGAAGCTTGCAAGAACCATGCCGATGCCCAGCATGACCATGTTGTTGCGCGTGGTGCCCGCGATGCTGCCCGCAATGTGGATGCCGCCCGCGGCCACGTACAGGCCAAACAGCAGCACCACAAAGGGGATGTAGTCCACAATCACCACTTCGGCGAGCTCGTAGGTCGCCTCGCCCACGCCGTAGGCCACGGCGAAGGGCACCAAAAACAGCAACGACCAGAACGCGGCCACGTGCAGCTGGTGCGACTCCCACCATTCGCCTTTGACAATGGGGAAGATTGCGATGGACAGCAGCATGCCCACGAAGGGAATGATGCTCCAAATGGGTAAGGTTGTTCCGATTTCCATAGCGCTATCGTTTCAAACTCGGGGACGGGTGCGCGATGCCAACCCGCGACGGAATCGTGGGCGTGCAGGCATGACATCGAATTTACAAAGTATAGTACGTCGGTGCGCTGGAGTGGGCGCGTTTCCGCGAGCGTTTGTTACAAGCTTGTTTCGAGCTGGGGAAACGCGCAGCTCTGTGGGACGTTTCGGGAAAAGTGTCCTCGCTATGTCGCTTCTTTCATCCGCATGATGGCGCATTTTGCGATGGGTTTGGTTTTGCCGACGGTGTATGCCTGCGCATGGGAAAACGTATGAGCAGGCATGCTTTGAGCTTGTTGTGAATCCGCTCTGCCTCTTGCGGAATGGGCGATTCTCGTTTA
>CAUWMI010000046.1:0-15220 GCA_963559755.1 uncultured Slackia sp.
GAGCAGGTGCTTGGCTATGAAAGCCCGCTCTACGGACGACGCACAGCGCAGTTCAAAATCAATCCCCTCGATTTTTTCACGGCTAGACTTTGCTGGCCGCAAGCGAGCGATTCCGACGCAGCGGTGTATTACGGTATTACGGGCGGCGTGCCGGCCTATGCAGAGAAAATAGATTCCTCGTTGAACCTCCAGCAGAACATTGAGCGTCTCTACCTCACGCCTAGTGGGTACCTTTTCGAAGAGCCAGGCAATCTCTTGCTGCAAGAATGCCGAAACCCTGCCCAATACGACAGCATCATCACAGCCGTGGCGTCAGGAAAGACGCGGCAGAATGAAAATGCAACTCCGGCAAACATCGCAGAAAGCAATACGAGTACATATCTTGTCAAACTTTCCTCATTGGGCATCATTCGCAGAGAACTCCCCTTTGGAGAATCCAGCAATAAACGCGCAATTTATACGGTTGACGATTCAATGTTTCGCTTCTGGTACAAGTTCATTCCCCAGTCCATGGGGCTTATCCAAAACGAAATGGGCAATCTAGCCTTGAGGCGCATCGAACCCCACATTCCAGAGTTCATGGGGGCCGTGTTCGAAAGAATTTGCGCGCAGTACATCTATCGACTGGCGCGTTTGGGCGAGGTGCCTGTCGTCCCAGTTCGTATGGGCAGATGGTGGGGCAACGATCCGCGAACTAAAAGGCAGGAAGAAATAGATATTGTGTTCGATGACACCGATGGAACCATGTGTTTCGTTGAATGCAAGTGGCGCAACGAGCAAACGGGCGGCGACATCCTCGACACGCTCGTTTTCCGCAGCGAACTGTTCCGCTGCTCTGCAAGGCACTACATGATATTCAGCAAGAGTGGATTCACTGATGCGTGTCGAAACAAAGCCCAAACAATGGGCAATGTGGACTTGGTGTCGTTCGAAGATATGCTGGGAAAATAGGCAGGGCTCTTACTTCCCCGTCGCCAGATCGCGCAGCGCCTTGGCGGCGGCATCTTTACCGCCGTCGCCCAGCACGTCGCCGAAACCTTCGCTGAAGCTCGAGGGCACAACCACGGTGCCGCCCGTCTCGCGCACGCTCTCGTAGAGCAGATGCATCGCGCGCAGGCGCATGGCTCCATCGTTTTTGCCGTACACCTCGCCCATCTCGTCGTACGCCTGGCAAATGTCCTGCTCGGCTTCGGTCAGGATGATGCGGGCCTTCTTACGCTGCTCCGCCTGCGCCTCAAGGGACATCACGTCCTGCAGCTCCTTGGGCACCAAGATGTCGCGCACCTCAACCGAGAGAATGCTGATGCCCCATTGGTCGGCTTTTTCCTCGAGCACGCGCTTGAGTTCGCGATCAAGTTGCTCGCGACGAATGGCAACCTCGGCGGCACCCGCGCGGCCAATGGCGTCGCGCAGCGCGGTCTGCGCCGCAAGCTCCACAGCATGCGTGAAGTTGCCCACCTCGAGGCACGCCGCCTTGGCATCCCACACCATCCAGAACAGCACAGCGTTCACGTCCAGCGGAACCAGGTCGGCCGTAAGCGTTTCCTCGGCGCCAAAGGTGGTCACGCGCATGCGGCCGTCCACGCGCATCGTGTTTTGCTCGATGAAGGGAATCGTCCAAAAGAGGCCCGGCCCACTCACGCGGTTGAACTTGCCAAAACGCAGCACGATGACTTTCTCCCACTGCTGCGCGATATGGATCGCCATCGTGGCAAGCATCGCAATAATGGCACCAATCAGCACCGCCACCAGGCCAATCTCGCCTTGCACCGCCCAGAAGACAGCAACCACCACCGCGAACGTCACCACAAACACCATGGCAGAGAATAGCCATACGCCTACATTCGACGCGCGCTCGCCCTCTGCGAGGGTCGTCGTCGCATCGGGCCGCACGGCAAAACGCTCCCGCACCGGCATCGAAGCCGCATCGGGGCGCGCACCCCAGTTTCCGCTTTCTCGTTTGCCCCTCATACTACCTCCGCCTTTCCTGCGCGGTTTCTTCTTCCTTCTTGAGCTTTTTGACTCTGCGATTCACCCGCTGCTGAATATCGTCGAGCGATAGGCCCAGGTCGCGACATCCGGAGATGAAATCGTCCAGCATACGGTCGACCTCCTGCGTGCATTCATTTCCTAGCTCGGCATCCAGATTGCGCACGAACACGCCCTTACCGCGGATGGATTCCAGATAGCCGTCATTTGATAGGCTCAAATATGCCTTGTTCACAGTGTTGAAGTTGAGCGATATGTCGGATGCCAGCGCGCGAACCGTTGGCAGCTGGTCGCCCGGCTTGAAGTACCCCGAACTGATCAGGTACACGATGCGCTGGGCAAGCTGCACCCACGGGGGCACATTGCTCGTCGCGTCTACTTCAAAGGGAAACTCAGCCATTTAGTCACATCCGTCTTTCTCATCCAAGGAACATCATCGCAGACACCGCCACGGGGTGCAGGCCCGCCATGATGACGCAGTATCTCATTGCGAAACCGCCCAGCAAAACACAACATGCAATCACGCATGCAATTGCGGGCCTCTTGCGGGAGTCGTTCAAACTGATGCATTCGAGAATAAGCGGAATCACTAGGCCCGTCGCCACGAAGCACAGCCAGAACACCCATGCGTTTACCCCGCACAATAGCTCGCCCGCCGAAGCGATTGCCGCCGCATCGGTGGGGTTATTCGCAAACCCCAGACCATTTGCGGCGTTCAGCGGCGAGACACCATGGAGCGAGGCCGCCACCAGTAGGATTGTCGCCAGCGCCTCAAGCGCAATGACCAGAATATCGGCGGTGAGAAGCCTGCGCATGACTGACTCGAAAGCCGAAAGCGCACCCGCCGCATAGGACGAGAGCAGCACCAACGCAACCCCGCACGAGGCAGAGGAAAGCACGAAGAGAATGGGCAGCCAAGGAGTAGCCCACAGAGGCACCGCCGCAATCCCCTGCAGCAAAAGCCCCGTGTAGAGAATCACGCCCAGGCCCACGACGCACGACAGCGCCTGCACGATGCGCACGAGGGCAAAACGTGCGCCGTTTGCGGAGCCCCACATGAGAAGCGTGACGCACGTAAGCGATAGAGCGGCCACGAGAAGCCATGTGCCCATCGTAATGAAAGTCGGCGTAGGGCTGAGGAAAAGGAGCGCTACCCTATCCGAGCGTGCAAGATCGGCCACGAGACAGAACGCCCCAAGCGCAAGCGCGATAAGCGAAGCGGTGTGCCCGGAAACGAATAACCGACGATACATACCGACTGGTGCAAACCGCCACACGACAGGCTGGCAGCAGACGGAAGCGTTCGCGCGCAAACGCGCAGAGCCATCCGAAAAGGCGGCAGCATTGGCAAGTGCAGCGCCGCCTCGCGACGAGCAGGCAGCAGCAATCGCATCGCGTGGCGAAAGAAGCCCCAGAACGGACAGCACCATGCAGGCGCCTCCCCCGAGGCCGCCAAGGAACAGGTAGCACACGACCAGATTGCTCAGCATGCCTCCCGCCTTTCGCCGTTCCCGCCTTTAATAATCCTAGGACATTGTACGGCACCGTAAAGCAAATCGCCGGCATCTTTGCCGGCGATTTCGTTAGTTGAACTTCTGCTGCGTTTTCTCCAGGCCGTTCTCCAGGAAAAACGGCGCGGCCTCGGCGGCAAGCTGCGTGCCCTGGACAAAATCGTCCCACGCCTCTTTCTTGGGCACGGAAAGCACCCAGTCCACCACCGGCATGCGTCCCGGCGGACGACCGATGCCCACACGCACGCGTGTCCAATCCTTGGTCTGCAGCTTATCGGCAATCGACTTGAGACCGTTGTGCCCCGCGAGGCCGCCGCCAAACTTCACGCGAATCGTCCCGGGGTCGATATCGAGCTCGTCGTGGACCACCACGATATCGGCCGGCGTAAGCTTATACGTCGAGCACAGCTGCTTGACCGGCCCGCCCGACGTGTTCATATAGCTCTGCGGCTTTGCCAGCAGCACCTCTTCGCCCGCAATTTTCACCTTAGCGGTGAGCGCGCCGCATTCGGTCTTCCAATAGTTCGCGCGATACTCATCGGCAATCAGATCAACGGAGTCGAAGCCCGCATTGTGCCGCGTGTGCGCGTATTCGTCGCCCGGATTGCCCAGACCAACAATCATCTTCATCCAAATGCTCTTTCTTGCTCCATGGATTCGCCGCGCCCCAGGGGCGCTAGGCGGCATTGTGTTCATGTCTTTACGCGATTGTACGAAAAAACGACCGAAGAGGCAGTTATCGGGAAAGAAAACAGAACACACCCACCGCCACCGACGAAGCCGCACTTGGCGCGCGGCGGCCGAACCTCCGCGCTACCCTTCCGTTCGAGGTCGCAAGACCCCCGACATGCCGCGGCGGAATATCTGACTCAAATCGCCGCCGACGTTCTTGAACACCACCTCGGACAACGTGGCCGCCGCCCCGGTGAGCACGCCGCGCGTCTTGCCGCTTGCCGTGCGCGCCGCATCCATCAGGCCGCCCACCATCTTGGCCCCGCCGCTGAACAGCTCGGACAGGTTGGTGGTGCCCGATCTCTCGAACACCTCGAACAGCGCGTCCACGATCACGCGCAGCTCATCGTCGCTGTAGCGCGAGAGCCACTCGTCGAATACGCGGTCCATGAACAGCGCGCCATCGGAAAGGCATGTGTCGTACACGAAATCGCGGCCGTCCACCTGCCACGAGAAAGGGTCATGCTGCATGATTCCCTTGGCAGTGCTGTGCACCACGCGATATGCCGCGCGCGTTTCCATAAGCATGCCCACCACGGAATCCTGGGGCACCGTCTTGTGCACCAGCGGCGCCGTGCGCTCCACCTGCTCCTTCGAGAACGCATCGCGCCGAAAGCCGGGGCCATCGTGGCAATAGACCCGCTCGACGCGCGAAAGCACCTTGTCAGACGCGTGCGCCGCGGCATATATCGCCAGATTGCCGCCCTTGGAATGGCCGCCCACGATGAGAGCTCCCGGCACATAGGGGGCGATATCCTCCAGATAGCGCGCCGCGTATTCCTGCGCGGGAACCGATTTCATGTAGGCCATATCGAAATCCTCGCGCCAGCCGGCAAACGACGTGTCGGTCCCGCGAAAGCCCACGTACGTGAACTGGTCTTTATACGTGAATGCATAGGCCGCGAACTGCACGGGGTCGTCATCGTCGAACACGCTTGCATAGCGGGTAATCAGCACGTCGCGGAACCGCGGGCTTGCGGCAAGCGCCAGGGCAAGCTCCTTGACCTTTGACGGAACCAGGCCCGTGAACATGTCGTCGTAGAATTCGGCACGAAGCGCGTCGCGGAACTGAGCGTGCTTCGCGGGAATGAAACGCTCCGAAAGACGACCGATAACCCCGGGGCGAACCCCCGTTTCGCTGGGCTCTAGTACCCCTTCCATCCGCACCATGCAAAACTCGGACAGAATGAGCGAGTCTACGGGATTGAACGGGGCCTCTTCGAAGGTCGCAAACTCATGTTCGAGATAGTCGATAATGGTGGCCATGCGTCCTGCCTTTCCAGAAACGCATTCACTTTCGCACTAATCGCAACGCCGCGACGTCTCATGCCCACCGAATCCACGAACCCGCCACGCTTCTAGCAAAATCCGCCTCTGTGATTGAGAGGCTGGCAAATAATGGGCGCCGCTGCTAACGACGCCCACACATATCAGATATGTTCGGATGCTCTTACGCGAACAGAGAAGCGACGGAGCCGTTCTCGTAAACGTTCTTGATGGTCTTGGCGAACAGCGGCGCCACAGACAGCACCTTGATCTTGCCAGTCTGGCGCTCCAGCGGCACGGGCACCGCGTTGGTCACCACGACCTCCTCGATGCAGGAATTCTCGATGCGCTCATACGCAGGGCCGCTGAACAGGCCATGCGTGGCGCATGCGTACACCTGCTTGGCGCCGCGAGCCTTGAGCGTAGCGGCGGCGGCAACCAGCGATCCGCCCGTATCGATCATGTCATCGTTGAGGATGCAGATCTTGTCGGTCACGTCGCCAATTAGCGCGGTAATCTCGGCCTGGTTATGCTTCGGACGATCCTTGTGCATGATGGCAATGTCGCAATCAAGCAGCATCTGGAACTTCTTGGCAGCCTTGGCGCGTCCCACGTCGGGGGAAACTACGCACACCTCTTCGAAGTTCAAGCCCTTGTTCTTGAAGTAATCCACGAAGATGGGCATGGCGGTCATGTGGTTGACCGGCATGTCGAAGAAGCCCTGGATGGCGTCCTGGTGCAGGTCGATGGTCACGATGTTGTCAACGCCGGAAGCGGTAATCAGGTCGGCGACCAGCTTAGCCGTGATGGGCTCGCGCGGAGCTGCCTTGCGCTCCTGGCGGGCATAGCCGTAATGGGTGACCACGGCGGAAATGCTGCGGGCGGAGGCGCGTTTGGCGGCATCGGCCATGATGAGCAGTTCCATCAGCGCATCGTTGATGTGCGGGCCCGCGACGGACTGAATCAGGAACACGTCGGCGCCGCGCACGCTTTCCTGATAGCGAGCGTAGATTTCGCCGTTGGCGAACGTCTCGAGCTTGACGTTGCCTAAAGACATGCCAAGTTCCTTGGCAATCTGCTCGGCAAGCTCGGGGTTCACCGAACCGCTGAACAGCATCAGATTCTTCTCCATCTGGGTCATGTTCTACTCCTGCCCTGTCACTTGGCACATCGTCGCACTGCTGCGCCATCCGTCTGCATACACAATTTTATTATTATCGCGCAATTTCCGTTAAAAACCGCAGCGAAATAGCAGCTGTCGCAAGAAAAGGCAGAGGGACGAAAACGCCCGCGGCCAAAGAAACGGCTGCGGGCGTTTGCATGCAATCTTGATCGCTTGAGCGCACGGCGAGATTCCTGGTGCGCGACTACTGTGCCTTCTGCTCTTTGGCAGCCTTGAGCTTGGCCATATGCTTGGCAGCCCAGCCGGGAATCTCCTTCTGTTCGCTGCGCTCGAGCGCCAGCGCGTCGGGAGCCACGTCATGCGTGATGCAGGAAGCCGCGCCGATGATGGCGCCCTCCCCGATGGTCACGGGCGCCACCATCATGGTGTCGCTGCCCACGAACACGTTGTCGCCGATGACGGTCTTGTTCTTGTTCACGCCGTCGTAGTTGCAGGTGATCGAGCCGGCGCCGATGTTCACGCCTTCGCCCATCTGCGTATCGCCGATATAGGAAAGGTGCGGCACCTTGCTACCGGCGCCGATGGTGGATTTTTTGATCTCCACATGCGTGCCGGCTTTCGCGCCCTCGCACAGATGCGCACCCGTGCGCAGGTACGCACGCGGGCCCGTGGTGGCGGCGTCATCGATCTGGGCGCCCTCTGCCACCGTCTCGTCCACGCGGCAGCCGTGACCAACCACCGTGTCGGTTAGGCGCGTGTTGGGTCCAATCACGCTATCGCGACCCACCGAGGTAGCGCCCAGAAGCATCACGTTAGGCAGAAGCTCCACGTCGTTCTCAAGCGTAACATCAGGGCCAATCCACACCGTGGTCGGATCCCACATGGTGACACCCGCCGCCATATGGCGCTCGTTGATGCGGCGCTGCATGGCGCGTGTGGCTTGGGCCAGCTGGATGCGCGAATTCACGCCCATAGCCTCCTCGGCGTTCGGGGTCATCAGCGCCAGCACCTCGCGACCGTCGTTGCGGCAAATTTCCAACACGTCGGTCAGGTAATACTCACCCTGCGCGTTGTCGTTGGATACGCGCGACAGCGCATCGAACAGCGCGGGCGCATCGAAGGCGTAAAAGCCCGCGTTGCACTCGGTAATGGCAGCTTCTTCGGGAGAGGCATCCTTCTGCTCCACGATGCGCGCCACCGCATCGCCCTCGCCCTCGCGGACGATGCGGCCGTAGCCGAACGGGTCGTCCATGTGCATGGTGAGCACCACCACGGCGGCGTTCGTCTGCTCGCGCTTGGCCACCAGCGCGCGAATGGTTTCGGGAGTGATGAGCGGGCAGTCGCCAGAGAGCACCACGAGCGTGCCGGGGACAACGGCACCGTCCTCGCCGGTCATGGCCTCACGAGCGGCGTTCACGGCATCGCCCGTACCCAGCTGCTGGGTTTGCATGACGATGGTGGTGTCGCCCTCCACGAGCGGAGACACCTTGTCGGCCATGTGGCCGAGCACGCTGATGACTTCGGACATGCCGGCGTCATGAGCGGCATCAACCACCCAACGCACCAGCGGCTTGCCCAGAACCTCATGGGCCACCTTGGGCTTTTCAGACTTCATGCGAGTGCCGGCACCCGCAGCAAGAATCAGGGCTTTTGCGTCCATAGCCTGGACCTCCATTGCCTCGTTCGTCGTATTCGCTTCCACCAAGAACCTTCTTTCTCGATGCGTTCACGTGCCCAAAAGTATAGCAGCCCCATGAACGGTCGCGTCAAGCGGCACCGCGACACCACGCAAGCGGCGCAGAAACGCACCCACCCTGTCGCGCTTTATCGCTTACTGCGCTGCCCAAAACGGCAGATGTTGCTCAAAAGCTCTCGGCGCAGACGAAGGGCATCGCCGAGCATGGGGCGCACAAAGCCTGAGCCAATGAAGCGGTTAACGTCGGCAGCAAGGCCTACACTACCGGCGGGGTCCATTCGGAGAGACCCTTGGCGCGGCGATTGGCGCGACGGCCGCGCATGTTCGCCACGCATCCCTGCATGCCATGGGGGACATAATCCATATCCTCGATGTTCTCGGGCAGGTAACTCACCAGGCTCAAGGGCGCCGTCTGCTCCACGTGTTCAGGCGCAGGACCCGGCACGGCTTCGAAACCGCATGCTGTAGCGCCCTGGGCGGTCAGCTTGGACTCGTAGGCGCTCATGGGCTCGTCGGGGAACATCGCGCGCACGTCATCAGTGCTCCACCGCAGCTCATAGCCCGCAAGCTCAAGCTGCGTGAGCGAGAAATCGCGAAACGGCATGCTGTCGGTGCGGAGCCTAATCGACGCTTCGGGTGCCAAAATCTCACGATATGCCATCAGTCGATCGAGATACGTCAACCTCAGATGCGCTTTTTTCTTCTTATGAAACGGCGTGGGGAAGTTCATGAGGATACCGTCCAGCTCGCCGGGAGCGAACAGCTCGCGCAAATCGGGGTCGTCGGCGTACACGAATACTGCGTTGGACACGCCCTCCTCAACCACAAGCTCGGCGGCGCGCATCACGCAGATCTCTTCCACGTCAAGACCGATGAACAGCGTGGTCGGGCGCAGCTTGGCCACCGCCACCGTGTATTCGCCTTTGCCGCACCCCAAATCGAGAACGACGCGCTCGTGTTGCGATTCGGAAGAAAACGTCCTTACGTGCTCCGCGGCGGCAGATGACGTGTCGTTGGCCAAAGATCCGGACGATTCGATGGCATCGCCCTGCACCGAAGAACCATACATCCGCCTGCCCGGAGCGCCGCGCCTGGCAGCCTTCCATGCGGCAACGCCCTCCGCGCCTGACACGGATTCCGCAGGCGACCATGCATGCCAATGCCCCCTGCATGTTTCCGGATAAAACTCCACCGCCTGCGCGCATCCGGCAAGATGCTCCTCCAGTGAAAAGTCCTTAGGCAAGCGAGAACGCGGCGTGCGCACGGCTATTCCTCCTAGTAAGAAACAACAAATCTAATGCCGCACGAACCACCGCAGTGGCCCATGCGAAATCGAAAGTATACCAAGTGCTTGCGCGCACGATTCGCCGGCCTCAAAAACGCACCACATCGCAAACGAAAGCGCCGGGCTGATCCGCATGCTCGCCCATGGGGCAACCGATGCGCTAAGGCGCCGGGCGCTCAACCCGACGCATGCGCAGGTCAACGGTCGAGCTTGATTCGGCACGTCGCAACGCGCTTCACGAGCGACGGCGAATGGCTCACCAACACGAGCCCTATGTCATGCCGCCGTGTATAGCCTATAAGAAACCGCCATATCTCCTCCTGCGCCACCGCATCAAACATCGCCGTGGTCTCATCGCAAATCAAGTATCGAGGATTGGCCGCCAACGCACGAGCGATGCAGAAACGCTGCAGCTCACCGCCGGAAAGCTCATGCGGATGGCGACGCATCCACGCCTCACGAAGTCCCAGCCCCTCCACGATTTCATCGCTCACGGAGCCCGCCTCCTCAACGATTGCCCGCATGCGTATGCGCGGGTCGACCATGGCTTCCGGATGCTGACCTATGAGCTGAACGGGGCGCACGCCACGACGGGGCAGCGGGGTGCCGTCGACCAGAACGTCACCCTCAAACGGCTCAAGATAGCCCGCAAGAATGCGGCACAACGTGGTTTTGCCGAATCCGCTCGGCGCGACAAGCGCCACGCGCTCTCCCGGCTCGATACGCAGGTCGAGGCGCCCGAACAGCTGCCGCCCGCCCGGATAGGCAAACGATACGCCACGCGCCTCGAGCGCACGAGTCGGAGCGCGCCCCTCACTAGATGCGGAATTCTTGACGTTGCGCGCATCGCCACCCGTCTCGGCAGCTAAGCCGCTCCCAAACACTGCGTGCCAGAGCTCCCGCGAAAACGGGTGCCGCAGGGTGTCGGGCGAATCGAACGCGGCCACCGATGTCTCCTCCACCACCGTGCCGTCTTTAAACACGGCAATGCGATCGGCCACGCGCAGAGCGAGCTCGATATCGTGCGTGATCAGCAGCACGCCGCCGCCCTCGTTCGCAAACGCGCGAAGGTCATCGAGCGCGCGTACCGCCAGATCAAGATCAAGGCCGGGGGTCGGTTCATCCGCAACGATCAGGCGCGGCTCGTCGATGAGCGCACAGCATAGAAGCACGCGGCGCGCCATGCCGCCTGAAAGCTCGAACGGATACATCTCCTCAACTTCAGGAGCCAAATCGTACCGCTCAAACAGTTCACGCTGCATCCGCGCGCGCCTCTTCGCATCAGCGGCATCGCGCGCCACACCCCGCACCTGCTTTCCCACCTTCATGAGAGGGTCAAGATGCGCCACACTCTGCGGCACAAGCGAAATGCCGCGCCCACGCAGCCGCTCCAAATCGGCCGCGTCGCAACACTCGCCGTCGAACCACACGGTGCCATGTGCCTCGGCATTGGGCTCGAACAGGGCGAAGATCGCATCAGCGAGGAGCGTCTTGCCCGACCCAGAAGCACCCACCACCGCCATCACTTCACCGGCATGGACCGACACGCTCAGGTCTTTAATGGCGGGCGCGAGGCGTTTCTTCGCGCGAAAGAACCGCGGCTCATCGGGGTCGTACATCGAAAAGCCCATGCTCAGGTTCTCCACCTGCAGCAAGTGATGCCCGCCAGCGTGATGCGAAGCGGATGCGTGGCTGTGATGATGGTGGAATTCTGCCGAAGCGTGAGTCAGGCGTTCGTGATCAAGCGTGCCTTCGCGACCGCCATGCCTTTCGTCGCCTTCGCGATCCGAAAGCTCCAACCCCAACGCCCCAGGTGCCTTCGCCGCTGCACGTTCTTTCGCCACACGCTCCCCCACAGCGCCAGAGGAAATATCGCCATGCTTCTCCTGCATATTCCCTCCTCTACTCCTGCGCCCTGTGCGGGTCGATGAGCGCCCGCAAACTCGAACCCGCGATGTCGAACACCAGCACCACCGCGATCAAAGCCAGACCCGGAAACACCGCAAGCCACCACATACCGGCCGAAAGATACGTCATCGATTCGCTGAGAATCACGCCGATAGCGGGCTGCTCGGGCGGCAGGCCGAAGCCGAGAAACGTGATGGACGCCTCATGCAGAATCGCGTGCGGGAACATGAGGATAAGCCCCACCACGTACTGCGGAAACACGAACGGAATCATGTGACGCACGGCGATGCTCGCGCGACTTTTACCCAGTGCGCGCGCCGCTTGGATATAGGGCGCCCGACGGCATTGCAGAATCTCGGCACGCACCACGCGGGCGAGACTCGGCCAGTGCGTTATGGCGATGCCCACGGCCACGCCCCAGAATCCTTTGCCCAGCGCGTAGGAGATGAGCACCAGCAGCACGATGTGAGGAATACCCAGCATGAGGTCGATAAGCCAGTTGACCACGGCATCGACCTTGGGTCCGCCCAAGGCGGCAGCCGCGCCAAGCACCACGGCAATTATCGACGAAACCACAGCGGCAGCCATGCCCAGCAACACGCTCGTGGAAAGACCAGCCAGCGTGCGCGCAAGCATATCGCGCCCCATCCAGTCGGTGCCGAAGGGGTGCGCGAGACAGGGCGCAAGGTTCTTCGCCTCAAAATCGACCGCAGACGCAGCGGGAGTCAATGCAATGCCCGCAATCACCACGGCGGCCAACACTAGTGCCGCACCCACGCATGCGACCAGCGCGGCCATGCGATTCGAGCACGACTTCTGCGGCAGATGGAGAAAGGCTCCCCGGGTGGCGTACCCCTCTTGCCAGCTAGCCAGCATGCGCGGCCTCCTTTGCATCGGAGGCATCCTGCTTGCCACGCCCATCGGAAGACTTGCTCGAGCCCTTGCGGAAGGTGACGCGCATACGCGGGTCAACAGCGCCATACAGAAGATTCGCGATAAGGTTGCCCGTGAACACCAGCGCCGCAGAGACGAGCGCTATGCCCGCCAGAAGCGATGCATCGCCGCCAAGCCCCGCCGTGATGGCGGCTTGGCCCAACCCCGGATATGAGAACACCTGCTCAACCAGCACCGATCCGCCAAAAATCTCCGAGAAAGAAGCGAACTGGAGCGTGATGGCCGGCAGCAGCAGATTGCGCAACCCATGGCGGCGCACGATAGCGCCAAGCCCCTCGCCGCGAGCGCGGGCGAAACGCACATAGTCGGATTCCATTACATCCACCAGCTTCTCGCGCGTGTGAAGCGCAACGTTCGCCACGCCCGAAAGTGAAAGAACGATGGCAGGCAGGACAATATGGTAGGCGGCATCGGCGAGCGTCACCTCGGATGCAGCCACGCCCACCGGAGCCGAGAACCCCATGGG
Organism: uncultured Slackia sp.; assembly: GCA_963559755.1. GTDB lineage: Bacteria > Actinomycetota > Coriobacteriia > Coriobacteriales > Eggerthellaceae > Slackia. The sequence goes on from CAUWMI010000046.1 coordinate 12,931, forward strand.
GAACCACCCCAGCCACACCGAAAATACCATGAGCGCCACCAGGCCCAGCCAAAACGTGGGCGTCGAGGCCAACAGGTAGCAGTATCCCTTCACCAGCTTATCGGGCCAGCGACCGCGGAATGCACCCGCCACAATGCCTAACGCAAGCCCCAGCACGCCGCTTGCCACCCAGGCGATGGCCATGAGCGCAAGCGAATTGAGCGCGCGGGTCGCAATTACGTCGGCAACAGGCGCGTTGAAGCGCAGCGATGCGCCCATGTCACCTTGGAACAACGCCGTAAGCCAACTCAGGTATCGCTCCCAAAACGGCGCATCGGCACCCCAGTAAGCGGCGAGCTGCGCCTGCTTCTCGTCGGACATGCCGATGACAGCCGCCTGCCCCACATTCGCCTGCACGGGATCAACGGGCGAAGCGCTCACCAGGGCGAACACCACCAAGCTGACCGCCAGCATCAGCAGCACGAACCGCGCAATCTGTCTGAGAACAAAGTTGAGCACGAAATCCTTTCTGAAACGAGAACCGATTACCCACACACCGGGCGCGACGGCGCCCTCAGTCCTCGACCCGTTTAGCTCCAACTCCACCTATCTACGTTATTCGCCAAGCTCCAGCCATGCCCATGCGGATGCGGCTTCTGCTCGGCCACTTTGAGCCCGTCGCGCACAAAGTACAGATGGTCGACGTTCACGAACCACACCCACGAGGCATCGCCCTGCGGCGCGAACCCCGTCTCGCCATCCCACTGAGCTTTCTTCCAATACTCGTAGGAATCCTCCACGCGCGGCTGCGCGAGCGCTCCGTCGAGATAGTAATCCACCGATGCGTTGTCCAGGCAGGCATAGTTGCCGGAACCATCGGAATAATTGAGGTTGTACACCTCGATGGGCGAATTGCTGCCCCAGCCCCACACGATGGGGTCGCTGAACTGGTGCTGGTACAGCACGTCCCAACTGTCGCCAATCACGTTGGCCTTGATGCCCAGCTCGGCCATGTGGCTGGCGAACTCGTTGGCGATAGCCTGGCGCACCGAATCGCCGGCGGCGTAATACAGGTCGAATTCCGCACGCACGTCGCCCTTAGCAAGAACGCCATCGTCGCCCATGATCCAGCCCGCATCGGCGAGCATCTTCTGCGCCGCCGCCACATCGCGCTCGCACTTCATGTCATCGCTCGACCACGGCATGCCATCGCTCACGCTGTACGCGACACGCCCGTAGCCGTTGAGCACGTGATCGGCCACCGCCTGGCGGTCCACCGCATAATTGATGGCGCGACGCAGCGCGAGATCGCAAGTGACCGCGTTGCCCGTAGGGTATTCGGCACCCTGATGCTCAACCGTGCCGCCTGGCTCCACCACCGGAAGCGAGATGCCGCGCGAATCCACGGAGGCGCAGTTCAGAAGCGCGTATCCACCAGGCACGCCATCCGCAAGCGTCGCGGAGGTATAGGCCACATCCGCCTGGCCAGCCTGCGCCGCGGCGAGCGACGCATCCTCCTCGACGAACAGCACCACCACGCGCTCCATCAGAGGGGCATCGCCGTAATAATCGGGGTTGGCGCGCAGGATGACCTGCTGGCCGCGGTCCCACTGCTCAAGCATGTAGCGGCCCGAGCCGATCGGATTGGCTCCGTAGTTCTCGTCATGGGCGTGAGCAGGCACGATGCCAACCACCGCCAGCGTATAGAGCAACGCGTTGAACGGCTTGGCCATCTTGATGACCACCGTCGTGTCGTCCATGGCGACCGCCTCATTCACCATGGTAAGGTCGGCTTGGGAGGCGGCTGATTCTTTGATACCGTTGATAGTGAAAGCCACGTCCTCTGCCGTCAGGGGCTCGCCGTCGGTGAACTTTACGTCGTCGCGGATGACAAACGTCCACTCCATGCCGTCTTCGGAGCATTCGTATGACGTGGCCAAATCGTTCACGAACTCGAGATTCGTATCGGTAGTGATGAGCGTTGACTGGATGAGCGGCTCATGCACATGCTCGCCGCACCCCCACGAAATGAACGGGTCGAATCCCGCCGCCGGCTCCGAGCTCGGAGTCATGGTAATGATCACCTGGGATTCACCGCTGGGACCCGTACCCACCGATGCGCCCGACGAACCCGACGCGCCGCTTGACCCTTGCGAGCCACCCGAGCAAGCGGAAAGCAAGCCGCCTAGCGAAAGCGCCGCTGCACCCGTTGCCGCCATTTTCGCAAATCCACGACGACTGATTCCTCTCGAAGACTGGCCCATGGCTCCTCCCGTTCCGAAAATCAAACGAATACGCCTGCCCTTCAGGC
>CAUWMI010000047.1:0-14946 GCA_963559755.1 uncultured Slackia sp.
CCAAAGATGGGAGAAAGTTGATATTTGTCTGATAGGGTAAAAGGGCAGAGTGTAAGGCGTTCGAGAAGGAGCCACATGAAAGACCGCATCGCATCCGACAAGGACGGTGCCGCCCATGGCGCAGCCCGCACGCGTCCTTTGATTCTCATCGTGGATGACGAGCGCGACATCGCCGACATGCTTAAAGGGCATTTCGAGCTTTCGGGCTATCTCGCTGCGGTTGCCTACGATGGCGATGCCGCGATTCAAGCTGCACGGCGCAACCCCGATCTGATTCTACTTGACGTGAATATGCCTGGTCGTGACGGTTTCGAGGTGTGCCGCACCATCAGGGAATCGGTCACGTGTCCGATCATCTTCCTCACCGCGCGCGTCGAGGATGCTGATATGATCGACGGCTTCGCATCGGGCGGCGACGACTACGTAACCAAGCCGTTCTCGCTGCAGGTGCTCGGTGCACGCGTGGCGGCACAGCTCGCGCGCGAACGTAGGAGGTCTGCGTTGTCAGTCGTGCGCATGAGCGATGAGATTTCGATTGATTTTGGCCGCATGCAGGTGTTCGTCAACGGCAAGCCCGTACCGCTGCCGCGTAAGGAATACGAGATCTGTGCGCTTTTGGCGAAGCATCCTACGCAGGTGTTCGACCGCGCGATGATCTACGAGCGCGTGGGGGGCGGAGCGGGCGATTCGTCGGTAGTCACCGAGCATATCCGCAGGCTGAGGCGTGCGTTGCAGGAGGCGGGCACCGACCCCGCATGTATCCGCACGGTATGGGGTGTGGGGTACTCATGGGGGCAATAGGCGCTGATGCGGCGAAGCGGCCGTCTTGGCGGCATCCCCTTCGCAGGTTTCGTTCGTATGTGGCCACCTGTTCGGTTGAGTCCGCGTTCATCCTCTACGCGCTTGCCGCGGTGGTTTCGGCCGTGGCGCTTTCGTGCCTGGTCGCCGGCATCACGTCTTCCATCTATTCCGAGGTCACCGTTGCGCAAACGCGGTATTCGGGCATGTACCTCTATGACAAGGACAAGAATTCGCTTGTACCTGCCACGACGCTCACCTGGTATTTTCCGTCTGATGAATCCGAGCCACAGTCGGTCTACGTGGAGCGCGGCGATTCGGGTTCGGAATACTACCCCGTGATTGACCTCGATGCGCCGCCCGACGGGTTCGACATGATGGCCGTGGACGATATGGATGCCGATTGGTGGAGCGTGAACGGCGTCGGCTCCCCTTCGGCCGCTTCTCCAATTGACCCGGCCACGCTTACCTTTGACACGCTGCCCACCTATGATGAGACGACCAACGCCGCGCGAGGCGATCTTGCCGCGGTCAGGGCCATCCTTTCTTCAGATGGGTCTAGCCGCGTGCCGCTGGTGTCGCGGGTGGGGTACTACGTTTATTTAGCCGAAGGCACGTGGGCAGAGGTGTTCGTGTGGCTCACCGTGGTCGCGATTCCGCTCGTATGTGTGGCATGTTTCGTGGTTGCAGGGCGCGCTTTCTACCGTGCGAAAATCGAGGAGCCTGTGCGCGTCATGGATGACGCCGCGCGCCGCATCGCCGCCGGGGATTTGGATTTTTCGGTAACGGTGAACGATGGCGGCGAGCTGGGAAACCTTGCGGGCAGCTTCGAGACGATGCGCGCCGAGCTCGAACGTGCTGAGCGCGCCGCGTGGCGATCGGCCGAAAACCGCCGTCGAGCCAACGCCGCTTTCGCCCACGACCTCCGCACGCCGCTGACCGTGCTGTCGGGCCGCGCCGAGATGCTTGAGCAGTTTGCGCCTTCGGGCACGCTCGACGGCGGCCAGGTGGCCGATGTGGCCCGTGCAATGCTGCGGCAGACGGCGCGCCTCGAGTCTTACGTGGCAAGTGTCAGGGATGTGGACGCGCTCGAATCGTATGAACCCCGTGAGGTGGAAGTGGACGGCGCGTGCTGGTTCGCTCGCGAAGTGCAGGCCGCGCGCGATATCGCGGATGCGTACGGCGTGTCGCTTGCGGCGCGCTGCGATACGCTTCCCAAGCGGATGACCTTTGACGGGGAGGCTGCTTCGCGCATCGTGCTGAACCTCGTGTCCAACGCCGCGCGCCATGCCAAGACGCAGGTCGCGCTCGTTGCATTGTGGGATGACGATGTGCTGCGCCTGCGCGTAGAGGACGATGGCGAAGGCTTCTCCCAGGAGGCGCTTGACAACGCGACGAAGCCCTATTGGCGCGAGACGGAGGCGGATGAATCGTGCCAGAGCGGCGCCCATTTCGGATTGGGGCTCAACATCTGCGCGGTGCTCTGCGACAAGCTCGGCGGGAGGCTGGAGCTGTCGAATGCGGAATCGGGCGGAGCGGTCGCGGAGGCGTTTCTACATGCTCACTCGGCGTGACGGAGCTCAACGTGTGTCTCAACAAAAGAGAAGCACCCGTGGAGCGTAAGCTCCCCAAACGCAACCGGCCCTCAAGCTATGCGCGCTTGAGGGCCGGTTGGTTGATGCAGGATTGTTCAGCAGCTAGTTGGCGCTGAGATGAACACCCACGTACTGGGCGGTTTCAGGCAGGCCCGCGATGTCGTACATGTCGGTCAGGGGTACGCAGGCCACGCGCCACGAGTACGTGCCGCTGTCGGTTTTCACGGTGCCGTCCATATAGGTGTTGCCCACGGAGTCGGTCTGGAGCTCTGCGCCTTCGGGAGCGGTCCAGCCCTGGGCCTCGATGGCACTCTGAATGGCGCCGGCGGCATCCGCAGCCTTGAGGTCGGCGTAGTTGATGCTCATGCTCACGCCCTCCTCGCGGTCGGTGCTGAAGCGCCACGAACCCACGAGGTATTTGGACGCGGTGACGGCATCCATGTTGCCGATTCCTCCCGCATAGACTACGGCCGCATCTGCAAGCGTGGTGTCGCTCGGAAGCTTCATCACGTCGAGCGGCGCGCCATCCTCGGAGAACTCGTAGGTAGTGTAGCCCGCTTCTTCGAACTGAGCCATAATCGCGTCGTCATCGAGCGTGATGAGCGAGGTGAGCTGGGGGAAGTCGTAGGAGACTTCGCGGTTGATGTTCTGCTCCACCGTGGCGGCGTTGCGCTCGGCGCCGTGCAGGATCTGGTCGATGGCCTTGGAGGCGACGAACCCGCCGGCAACAGCGGCAATCAACGCGCCCACGATGCAGGCGGCGATGATGTACTTGGGCGGGTCGAACGGCCGCAGCAGCACCGACGCGTCGGGGTGGTTCACGGCGCCGTCCTGCCGGTAGCGGGGCGTTTCATTAGGGTGTAAAAATTTGGGGAAATCCATGGCTTTCCTGTCTTCAAATTTGCAAACTTCGCGATTATACCATGCCCTCGTGCGGCTTCTGTGATAGTATGCACCGCATCCTCTGGGGGAGTAGTTGGCGTCGATGAGACGCGGTACGTTCAACAGTCTCGGCGATCAATTCGCCTGGCGTGCCTTAAATAGCAAGACCCAAGGTGCAGCCGCTTATGCGCTCGCACTGGGTCTTTTTTTGTGCCCGCGAGCGTCTGCGCTGCGCAATGACGTTCGACCGTAAGGAGCACAAAGTCACGATGGATCTTTCAATCTTCACCACTCCGGAAGCGTGGATCTCGCTTGTCACGCTGATCTTCCTGGAGATCGTGCTAGGCATCGATAACCTGGTGTTCATCTCCATCACCACTAACCGTCTGCCCGAGGAAAAGCAGCACATCGGCCGCAAGCTCGGCCTTGCCGGCGCTCTCATCATGCGCATCATCTTCCTGTGCTTTGCGTCGTACCTCGTGCATATGACCAACCCGATCTTCTCGATCGATCTGGGCGCGTATTCCCACGGGTTCTCGGTGCGCGACATCGTGCTTCTGGCTGGCGGTGCGTATCTGATTTACAAGGGCATCACCGAGGTGCTGGACATGCTGCGCCTGACCGAGGTCAAGGCTGCGCACTCCGAGGAGCACCGCGCTATCCACACGCTCACGCTGCCTAAAGCCGTCGCCACCATCATGGTGATGGACATCGTGTTCTCCATCGACTCGGTGATCACCGCCGTGGGCATGGCCGACCACCTGATCATCATGATCATCGCCGTCATGATCGCCGTGTTCATGATGATGATCTTCATCGACCCCATCTCCAACTTCATCAACGGCCATCCCGAGATGAAGCTGCTGGCGCTCACGTTCATCGTGGCCATCGGCGCGCTGCTGGTCATCGACAGCATCGGCTTCCACACCGGTATCGAGCTTCTGCATATGCCGCTCGAGAAGCTCATCGTGTACTTCGCGATGGTGTTCTGCATCGTGCTCGAGCTCATCCAGATGCGCTACAACAAGGCGCTCAAGCAGTACAACAAGGAGCATTGGCAGGCTGAGACCGCCAAGCAGATCGAGGCGCTCAAGGCCGAGATGCTCGAGCGTCTTGAGGAGGAGAAGGCTAAGCGCAAGGACGGCACGAGCGAGAAGGCCGCTGCTGCTGACAACACCGCCACCGCTCCCACCCCGATCTTCATTGGCGGCAACGTGTACATCATGGCGCCGGTCATGGGCCAGGATGCCGCTTCGTTCAAGCGCATGATTGAAGCTTCGGAGGAGATGGATGCCGCGCTCAACGAGCCCATCGAGATCGAGGCCGATGCGGTGGAAGTCGTTGACGAGGACGAGCCCAAACAGGACAAGTAACCACGCATTTGCTGCATTCCACGTATGAAGAAAGGCGCCCCTTTGAGGGCGCCTTTTGCGTGAGGTGTGGGGTTTCCCGCGAGGAAACGCTATGAAGTAGGGACGCGCCAGAAGACAGCGCGATTACTCGAACAGGCTCAACCCTTCGTCGGACACCACGATGCGGGCTGCGCCGGGAAGGATGCGCGCGGTGAGTGGCGTGGTGAGCTTGGTGGCCTCGCCGTCGTACTGCACCTCAAAGGCGGGATCGGCCTCTATGCGGATCTCCTTGCCCGAATAGATTTCGAGCGCTTCTCCGCGGTCGGGGAAGTTTCCATCGCGGTCGAGCATGGCGGCGAACACCGAGGGCAAAAGCTCCACGGCGTTCTTGGCCTTGAGTACCGCCACATCCAGCACGCCGTCACGCGGCTGGTTGCTATGCGTGACCGAGATATCGAACTGGATCTTGGAGAAGTTGATGAGCAGCACGCCCAGACCTTCGGTCTCGATGGTCTGGGCGTCGATGGTCAAGGTGATGCGGGAGCGCTGCGGCAGGATATTGGTACCGGCGGCGAGGAAGTAGGCCATGGGGCCTAGAAGCCTCTTGTTGGGAGCGGCGCTTTCCATGATGGTGGCGTCGTAGCCCGCGCCCGCCATGATCAAGAAACCGCGCGTGGTTCCTTCGGCTTCGAGCTCGCCCATGTCGAAGTCGAGCGTCTTGCCGCCCTTCGCTAGCTTGGCCAGCGCATGGGGCTCGTTGGGCTCGAGCAGGTTGAGCGACAGCAGATTGGCGGTGCCGGCGGGGTAGGGCAGAATCGGCACGCCGGTGTTTTTCAGGCAATGCGCCACAGTGGCCACGGTGCCATCCCCGCCCGAGGCCACCACCAGGTCGTATTCGGTGGCATCGGCCAGCAGGCCCTCGATGGACGTGGTGCCGTCGGTGGCCCTCATGCACACCTCGTCGCCATCGGTCACGAACGAGCGCATGAAGTCGTAGATGGACCCTTCGCCATACCCGGATGCAAGATTATTGATAATGAGTGCCTTCACGGACACACCCCCTCTTTCACCGTTAGAATACTACAGCGCAACCCGCTGGTATCGAAAAGAACTTTGAAGGACACGCTTTTGTATATAACCGACCAAAGCCAATTGGAGGAATTCATAGAACACGCGAGCCATTGCGAGGTTCTTGCGGTGGACACCGAGTTCATCCGCGAGAAGACCTACTGGCCGCGCCTGTGCCTGCTGCAGCTTGGCACCGAGGAGCGCTGCGTGGTGGTTGACCCGTTCAGAGTGCGCGACCTGCGTCCGCTTGCGCGCCTGTTCGCCGACGAGGGCATCGTGAAGCTGTTCCATGCGGCCCACCAGGATCTTGAGCTGCTTTATCGCGAGCTGGGCGTGTTGCCACGACCCGTGTTCGACACGCAGATCGCTGCCTCGCTTCTGGGCGATACGCTGCAGATTGGCTACGGCGCACTCGTGCTCGCCGAATGCGGGGTCAAGCTGAAGAAGTCCGACTCCTTCACCGATTGGAGCCGCCGCCCGCTTACCGAGTCGCAGATCCAGTACGCCCTCGATGACGTGGTGTATCTGCCGGGGCTCTACCACATCCTCAAAGGCAAGCTTGAATCGCTGGGCCGCCTTGCCTGGCTCAAGCCCGATTTCGCGGAGCTGTCCGACGAGTCGCGCTACGTGGAGGACCCGTATACGCGCTTCAAACGCCTCAAGCGCGTGAACCAGCTTTCGCGCCGTCAGCTCTGCATCGCGCGGCAGCTTGCCGCATGGCGCGAGATACAGGCCATGAAGCGCGACATTCCGCGCAAGTGGATCCTCACCGATGAGCAGGTGGTGGAGATCTGCAAGCGCGAGCCACGCACGCTCGATCAGCTGTTCATGGTGCGCGGCGTGTCTTCCACGCTGGGCATGTCCGATTCGCGCCGCGTACTGAGCATTTGCATCAAGGCGCTCGATATGCCCGAGTCGGAATGGCCCGAGCTTCCTCGCCCCAGCGGCAAGAACGAGCCCAACGTGGATGCGCAGGTGGATCTGCTGAGCGCGCTCGTGAAGCTGCGCGCGCGGGAGCGCGGCATTGCGTTCGCAGTGCTCGCCTCGCATGCCGATCTCGCCAAAATCGCCCGCGGCCACACCGATGATCTCGATGTGCTCAAGGGTTGGAGGCGCACGATTGTGGGGGAGGACCTTCTCGCAATGGTGGAGGGCAAGACGGCCCTTGCGATCGAAGACGGGCAGCTTCGCATCGTCGCTCATTCCAGCGGCCTCGGTTCTCGGTAGTGCGGCGTGCGTATTCTTTTGTCCTCTCGTGGAGATACGTTTATCTCAGGTTACGGGAGGTTCACGGGAGCGGTGCGATGCGTCGCATTCCGGTACAATAATCAAGTTACCAGTCGCGCGTGAGGTGCCGCCCGAAGGCGGGCGAGGCGCTGCGCGCATCCACGAAGGAGAAGTGAACCACTATGCCAATCGTTCCTACCGGTGGCGGAATGGGCCTGTATTTCGCCGTGCTGCTGCTCACGCTCATCATTGGCGGCGGCGCCCAGCTCTATGTCACCAAGCAGCTCAAGAAGTACAGCCGCGTGCCCTGTTCGTGGGGCGTGACCGGAGTCGATATGGCCAACCGCATGGCCTATGACAACGGCATCAGCATCGGCATCAATCACGGCGGCCCCAACCAGGATTTCTACGACCCGCGTACCCGTGCGGTCACCCTGGGCACCGAGGCCTACGGCCAGCGCACTATCACGGCCGTGGCCACGGCGGTGCATGAGGTGGGTCATGCCTGCCAGCACGCGCAGGGCTATGCGTTCATGAAGTTCCGCAGCGCGCTCGTGCCGGTTGTCAACCTCGCGTCCAACATGTGGATTATCGTGTTCATGATCGGCATCTTCACCGGCATGACCGGCCTTACGCAGCTCGGCATCATCCTCTTTGCTGCTGTGTTGCTGTTCCAGCTGGTCACGCTACCGGTCGAGTTCGACGCGTCGCGGCGCGGCCTGGCGTACCTGAAGGCCTGCGGCATGGGCGATGCCGAGCTCTCCGGCGCCACCAAGGTTTTGCGCGCCTGCGCGTTCACCTACGTGGCGGCCGCGCTCACCGCGCTCATCCAGCTTCTGTATCTGCTGCTTTCCGCTCGTTCGGAGGAGTAATGCTGCTTTCCCAAGCACAATCGCAGGGGGCCGATGCTCGTCGGCCCCTTACTGTTTCCGAGGCCATGGCCCAGGCCAAGCGGTCGCTAGAATCGGTCACCGTGCGTCTGATCGGCGAGGTGTCCGAGGTGAACGCCAAGCCGGGCTACAAGGCCGTGTATTTCACCGTGAAGGATCAGGGCGCATCGCTTCCGTGCATGATGTGGCTCAACCGCTACCGCGAAAGTGGCGTCAAGCTCGCCGTGGGCATGCTCGTGGAGCTCACGGGGCGGTTCACGCTCTAAGCTCCCAAGGGCCGCATGAATTTCGATGTATTCTCGGTTTCCATGACGGGCGAGGGTGACCTGCGCCGCCGTGTGGCCGAGCTGGCGCGCAAGCTGCAGCTCGAAGGGCTTATGGACCCGCGCCGCAAGCGCCCGCTGCCGTACATGCCGCAGCATATCGGCGTGGTCACCTCGCCGCGCGGTGCCGCTGTGCATGACGTGCTGCGCACTCTGCGACGGAGGTGGCCTTCGGCTACCGTGTCGGTCGCAGGCGTGGCGGTCGAGGGCGCTACGGCCCCCGCCGGCTTGATCTCGGGCCTCCATGCGTGCGTTGCGGCGGGATGCGAGGTCATCCTGCTCGTGCGCGGCGGCGGCAGCTTCGAGGACCTCATGCCGTTCAACGACGAATCGCTTGCGCGCGCCGTGGCTGCGTGCCCCGTTCCCGTGGTCACGGGCATTGGGCATGAGCCCGACAACTCCATCTGCGACATGGTGAGCGATTTTCGCGCATCCACGCCCACCGCGGCGGCTGAGACGGTTTCCCCCGATGTGGGCCGTCTTTCCTCCGAGCTCGATGCGCGCGGGCGCTCGATGGCGCAGGCGCTTTGCAGGCGCCTGGAAACCGAACGGCTCCGCCTGGAGCGGCTCGCCACGCGCCCGGTGTTCGCCGACCCGCGCACGATGTTTTCCACCGATCTGCTCACCCTCGACATGCTTCACGAGCGTTTGACCAGGGCGCTTCCCGTGAGCCTTGAGCGCGACGCGATGAGGATCGAGGATTTCGAGCGCAGGCTTCGCGATAGGGGAGGCACGCTTTTCGAGCGGCACAACCACGATCTTGCGCTGCGGGCGGGAAGGCTTCACGACCTCTCTCCGCTCGCGGTCATGGCGCGCGGCTACTCCATCACCCGTGACGACAAGGGCGCGATCGTCAAGTCAGTCGATTCCGTCCATGCCGGCGACACGGTTGCGGTCGCGCTCTCGGACGGCTCACTCACCTGCACGGTTGATTCCGCTACGCGAAGCGTCGAGCCTTAATTCGATCAACCCCACTCCATCGATCGGAAATTTCGAAAGGATTTGCACTATGGAACAGAATCAGGCGGCCCCCTTGGACCAGATGACCTTCCGCCAGGAGATGGCCGAGCTCGACCGCATCGTGAGCGTGCTCGAGAGCAACACGCTTGAGCTGGAGGATAGCCTCGCGTCGTATGAGCGCGGCGTGACGCTGCTCGCCGACCTCAAATCGCGCCTCTCCGACGCCCAGCAGAAAGTGGACGTGCTCATGGGTCAACTGGACGCTCCCGCCGATGATGCGACCACTGACACGACTCTCTCGTAGAGTTTCTTGATTTTCCCGTAAACTTTATCTTTGTATGTGAATGCGGTACGCGATGCACGGCGCAACGTCTGTGTTTGCCGCGAGCTGTGCGCCGCCGCCAGCCTGCTGCGTTTTGCTGTGGATTGGCACAAGAGAAGGAGAGTCGACATGTCTGATTGCATATTCTGCAAGATCGCCGCAGGTGAAATCCCTTCCTCGATCGTCTATGAGGACGACCTCGTGGTTGCGTTCGACGACCTTTCGCCCCAGATGCCCGTCCACACCCTTATCGTGCCGCGCGAGCATCATGCAAACATCGGCGACAATATACCTGATGACCTCATGGGCCATCTCTTTAACACCGTGAAGAAGGTCGCCGAGATCAAGGGCATCGATAAGTCCGGGTACCGCGTGATCGTCAACACCGGCGACGATGCGCAGCAGACGGTCCATCATGTGCACGTCCACGTTCTGGGCGGCGCTCCCATGAACTCGGGCTCTCCCGCACTGTAGGCTAGACATCGGAGACGTACGTGAAGATTCTCGTTATCAACGCTGGTTCCTCTTCGTTGAAGTACCAGCTCATCAATACCGACGAGCACCGCATGCTCGCCAAGGGCCTGTGCGAACGCGTGGGAAGCAAGGATTCCTACATTAAGCACGGCGCCGACAAGGACGAGCGCATTTTCACCCAATATATGGCCGATCACGAAGAGGCCCTGCATGTGGTGTTCGACGCGTTGTGTCACAGCGAGCGCTCGACCATCAAGTCGATCGACGAGATCGATGCCATCGGGCACCGCATCGTGCACGGCGGTAACTATTTCGACTCGTCTGCGCTCATCACGCCCGACGTAATCAAGAAGATCGAGGAGCTGTGCACGCTCGCGCCGCTGCACAATCCGCCGGCGCTCAAGTGCATCCAGGTGTGCCAGAGCATGGCTCCCCATATGCCGCAGGTGGCCGTATTCGACACCTCGTTCTTCCAGACGCTTCCGCCGTCGGCGTACATGTACCCGCTGCCGTATGAGCTGTGTGAAAAGCACCAGATTCGCAAATACGGCGCGCACGGCACCTCGCACCGCTATATCGCGCAGCGCTGCGCCGCGCTCATGGAGCGTCCGATCGAAGACCTTAAGATCATCACGTGCCATCTGGGCAACGGCTGTTCCATCAGCGCCATTGACCACGGCATTGCGGTCGATACCTCCATGGGGTTCACCCCGCTCGACGGCCTCATGATGGGCACGCGTTGCGGCGCGATTGACCCGGCCATCATCCCGTTTTTGGAGGAGCGCGAAGATCTCACACCTACCCAGATCAACGACCTGATGAACAAACAGTCGGGCCTTAAGGGCGTCTCCGGCATCAGCAACGATATGCGCGACGTGCGCAAGGGTGCCGAAGAGGGCAACGAGCGCGCGATTCTCGCGTATGAGATGTATGCGCACTCCATCAGGAAGTATCTGGGCCAGTATTTCATCGAGATGGCCGGCGCCGATGCGATCGTTCTCACCGCCGGCGTCGGCGAGAACTGCGACCGTATGCGTCGCATGGTGTTCGCCGGTCTGCAGCCGCTGGGCATCATCCTCGACCAGGAGAAGAACCGCCGCGATTATCACGGCAAGGAGCGCTTCATCTCACGCGACGACTCCCCGGTAAAGATCATCGTCATTCCCACCAACGAGGAGTTCATGATCGCCCAGGACACCCTGGAAATTGTGAAAGCCATGTAGGTTCACTTCGCGACTTATTCCACTAAAAAGGTCCCGCGAGATTGTTCGCGGGACCTTTTGCATGCTGGAAGAAGTTTGCGGATCTATGCCTGCTGCGCCTGGACGGCGGTGATGGCGGTCACGCCCACGATGTCGTCGGCGGAGCAGCCGCGAGAAAGGTCGTTCATCGGCGCGCCCAAGCCCTGGAGGATGGGGCCGTACGCCTCGGCTTTGGCAAGACGCTGCACGAGCTTATAGCCGATGTTGGCCGCGTCGAGGTCGGGGAACACTAGCACGTTCGCGGTGCCGGCAACCGTAGAGCCGGGGGCCTTGGACGATCCGACGCTCGGAACCAGGGCGGCATCTGCCTGCAGCTCGCCATCGATGTCATAATTGGGGGCCTTCTCCTGGGCGAGCTTCACAGCCTCGACCACCTTATCGGCATCGGCATCTTTCACCGAGCCCTTGGTCGCATGGGAGAGCATGGCCACGCGCGGCTCGGCGCCCACGATGCGCTCGTAAGACTTCGCCGTAGCCACTGCGATTTCGGAAAGCTCTTCGGCGCTCGGCTGGATGCACACCGCGCAATCGCTGAACATAAACGTGCCGACATCGCCGTAGGCGCAATCGGGCACCTCCATCACGAAGAAGGAGCTCACGGTCTTGGTGCCCGGAGCGGGCTTGATGATGCGCAGGGCGGGGTGCAGCATGTCCTTGGTGGCGTGGCACGCGCCGCCCACCAGGCCGTCAGCGCGGCCGGTCTTGAGCATCATCGTGCCGAAGTACATGACGTCGTCCATGAGCGATGCCGCTTCTTCCTCGGTCATTCCCTTCGCCTTGCGCAGCTCGTAGAGGGTGGCAGCGAACTCTCCGCGCAGCTCGCTCGTCTTATTGTTGACGATCTGCGCGCCCTCAAGTGCATAGCCCTTCGCGGCAATCTCATCAGCGTCGCCGATGATGATGAGATTGGCGATTCCCTGTTCGATGATCTTGGCGGCTGCTTCAAGCACGCGGTCGTCGTTGCCCTCGGGAAGAACGATGGTCTTCTTGTCTGAGCGGGCTTTCTCGATCATCTTCTCGAGGAACGTGGTCATAACAATCCTTTCTCTTTCCTCCATGCGACCCGTGAGCGATGGCGACCGCGTTGAGCATTCTCGCGCAATCTTTGTCTCCTGCGCAGAATGTCACGCGGTACTTCTCCGGTAGCCGCAGTATGGGGCTGTTCTGTCCGTATGATGATAAGGCCATCGGAGCGCAATCGGCAGGGTACAATACCTTACGTTACGTATTTTTCGGTTAAGCGCCCTCGCGCGCAGACACAGATAAGGTTCTACGGTATGAAAACCATCTCCTTCGCCATCCCGTGCTATAACTCGGCCGAATACATGGACAAATGCATCGAATCCATTCTCGCGTGCGACCCGGAGGGAAGAGGAGATATCGAGATTCTGATTGTCGACGACGGCTCCACGAAGGACGCCACGCCGCAGAAGGCCGACGAATGGGAGCAGCGCCACCCGGGCATCATCCGCGCGATTCACCAGCCCAATAAGGGGCATGGCGGCGCGGTGAACACCGGTCTTGAGAACGCGACCGGCCTCTACTATAAGGTTGTGGATTCCGACGACTGGCTGGATGCCGATGCGATGAAGAAGGTCATGGCATACCTGCGCCGCCAGACCGAGCTCAAGGATCCTACCGACCTCGTGGTGGCGAATTACGTATACGAGAAGGTTTACGAGGGTTCCCGCCAGGTCATGCACTACCGCAATGTGTTTCCTATTGAGCAGGAGTGCGGCTGGGAGGATACCCATCACTTCAACCAGTCGCAGTATCTGCTCATGCATTCGGTCATCTATCGCACCGAGCTTCTGCGCGATTGCGGCTTGAAGCTTCCTGAACATACGTTCTATGTGGATAACATCTTCGTATATGTGCCGCTGCCGTACGTCCAGACCATCTACTACCTCGACGTGGATATGTATCGTTACTTCATCGGACGCGAGGATCAGAGCGTGAACGAACAGGTCATGTATTCGCGCCGCGATCAGCAGCTTCGCGTGACGCGCCATATGATCGATGCGGTCCATCTGCCCGACGCGGTGGAGTCCAAGCGCCTTGAGAAGTACATGGAAAACTATCTTTCCATGATGATGTGCATCTGCTCGATTTTCCTGCGCATGGAGAAGACCGACGAGAACGAGCGCGACCGCGAGGCCATCTGGGCGTATCTCGAGGAGCGCAACCCGGTGCTCTACAAGCGCATCAAGCATACCGTGCTCAACTGGGGAAGCAACATTCCCACCGAGGCGGGCCGTCAGTTCGGGCTTGCCGCCTATCGCCTGGCGCAGAAGATTTTCAAGTTCAACTAGGCGCACGAAGGATTGCGCGGTGCGCTGCGCTAGGTCTTATCCTAGATATCGAAGGGCGGGGAAGTGTTCCGCCCTTTTCTTATGTCATGTCTTGGGGCTTATTGCTGCGGTAATCCTCTGGGTTCTTCGCCGCGCTGCCCGTGGTTTTGTCACGCACCTTGAATTCGCGGCCGAAGAATACCGCGGCCTCGCCGAAGCGGTCTTTTACTTTGTCGGTTGCTGCGGCGAGGTGTTTTCCCTGCTCAGCATCAAGGGTGCGCGCTCCTTCTTGGCTTTGCTTGCTGGTTTCGGTCGTGCGTCGCGGCTTCGCGCCTGATTCGGCGGAGCCCGAGAACTCCCCTTCGTCGAACAGGGCTTCATCTTCGCGTGCAGGTTGGGCCTGAGCCGGCGCTGATTCGAATTCCGATGCGTCGAACAGCGCTTCCTGAATCACGCGCTCTTTCTGGAACCCCGTGACGGCGACGCCGACCAGCCTTACCGCCATGCCGGGGCGCCAAATTTCACGAATCATGTCATGTAGCAGCGGAATGAACGCGTGTTCGTTATCCTGTGGCGCATCGAGCCGCTTTTGAAGGTTGCGCGTTGACCTATCAGCAAAACGCATCTTAAGACCGAGCGTGCGGCCCTGAAGCCCCTTTCGCCGAAGCCTTCTGCCTACCTTGGACGCCATGGTGTCGACGGCTGCAGCCACCTGCTCGAAGGTTACGAGGTCGTTGGCCATCGTGATCTCATTCGATACCGATTTCACGTCATCATCTTGCTCGACGGCGGTCATGTCGAGACCCAAGCAGCGGCGGCGCATCATTTCAGCGTTTTTGCCGTATATCGACCGCAGAAGATTCTCGGGCGCATGAGCCATGTCGCCCAATGTTTTAATACCGCGTTTGAGCAGGGCTTCCTCGGCGCGTGCGCCGACTCCCGACATGCGACGAATGGGCAGCGGAGCGAGAAAATCAGCCTCGCGGCCAGGGTATACAACGGTGAGGCCGCGCGGCTTATCCATGTCTGAGGCAATCTTTGCAATGGTCTTAGACGTGCCGACTCCGATGGAGCATGTCACGCCCAGCTCAGCCACGCGATGCTGGATGCGCTGGGCTATGCGCACGGGATGCTCGCGGTTGAGAGGGGTGGGGGACACGTCCAGAAATGCCTCATCGATGCTGACCTGCTGAAGATGGGGGCTTTCATCCTGAAGGATGGCCATGACCTGCGATGATACAGCACGATAACGGTCGAAATGCCCGCGCGACCAAATAGCTTGAGGGCATAGCTTGCGCGCCATCGAAGCCGGCATGGCACTGTGCACGCCGTATTTTCGCGCTTCATAGCTCGCGGTGGACACCACGCCATGCTTATCGGCATCTCCGCCCACGATGACAGGCTTGCCGCGCCAGGCGGGGTGGTCGAGCTGCTCGACCGAGGCAAAGAACGCATCCAGATCGACCAGGAGAATGGCCGGTGCATCCCAAGAACCATATTCG
>CAUWMI010000048.1:0-14872 GCA_963559755.1 uncultured Slackia sp.
CCATGAAAGCCAAAACCTACGCCAACCACCTACCCAAGTTTCTACTGTGCCTGATCGCGGCGCTCTCGCTGTGCGCTGTGGTTGCGCTGGCGGGCTGCTCGTCGGGCGGCGACTCCTCCACGGATGCCACCACTACTACTGAGACCACCGAATCCACCGACAACACCACCGCGACCGACGACGGCAGCTACACCCTGGTCGAAGACGGCAAGCTCACCGTGGTTGCCTCCATTGACTTTCCGCCGTTCGAGAACCTGGTGGACGGACAGCCCGAGGGCTTCGAGGTTGACCTCATGACCGCCATCGCCGAGCAGCTGGGCCTCGAGATCAACTACCTGCCCACCATGAAGTTTGACGCGCTGGTGCCCACCATTGCCGCCGGCGGCACCGCCGATGTTTCGGCCGCAGGCATCACCATCACCCCCGACCGCGAGGAAGAGGTCGACTTCACCGACCCCATCATGGACTCCAACCAATGCATCGTGGTGCAGAAGGGTTCTGACATCAAGGGCGCTTCCGACCTGTCCGGCAAGGTGATCGGCGGCCAGAGCGGCACCACCGGCATCGACTGGGCCAATGAGAACGTGCCCGATGCCGCCGAGGTGAAGACCTTCGACGAGTACACCGCCGTGCTGGCGGCGCTGCAGTCCGGCCAGGTTGAGGCCGTGGTCATGGACAAGCCCGTGGCCGACTACTACATCCTGAACGCCTATCAGGACTGCGAGGTTGTTGAAGCCATCCCCACCGGTGAGCAGTACGGCATCGCCGTGAGCAAGGACAACCCCAACCTGACCGCCGCCATCAATGAAGCGCTCCAGGAGCTCAAGGACAACGGCACCTACGAAGAGATCCAGATGAAGTGGTTCGGCACCACTGACTAACGTCTTCCAAGGGGCTGCGCGCTGCCGTGTGGCCCCTTCCGCTTGGGTGGGAGCATTGGGAGCGCCCCGACGCTCCCGCCCATCGCGCATCTTCGACATCGGCGCGCGCCCGCGACTCGCTCGCAGCGCTTCGATGCCGGCGATGCGATTTCAACCGTCGTATCCAATCCTTCCATCACTGAAAGGCATGCCATGAACACGTCTACCCCGAAAGCATCCCCGATTGCGCGCCTCGCGCTCGCGGTCGCGCTCGTCCTGGGGCTCTTTGCCGCGGGATCGATCCTTGCGCCCAGCCAGGCGCAGGCCCTCGAGGTCACGCAGTGCACTGCGGCGCCCAATGAGGACGGCGGCAACCAGATTCTCGGCGGCGCCGAAACGCGCATCACCTGGCGCGGCCAGGCGGCCGAGGACGAGAGCGTGTCATCCATCGTGCTCGCCATGCCTGAAGGCCTGCAGTTCGATGCCGAGGGCGTGAAGGTGACCGGCCTCGACGAGCTCGACCGCGTGGGGCTGAACGCCCAAATCACCATCCCCGGCGACGGCACCATGCACATCGACTTCCCCGAACCCGCACCGGCCGGCCTCTCGTTTTTGGTGGAAACGTACGGCGCAACCTTCCCCGCCGAGGGCGGCACGTTCACCGTGTCCACGCAGATCACCGATGCGGACGGCACCGTGACCGACCTGGGCCCGTCGAGCGAGATTCAGGTGGCGGGCCTTAGCAAGGCGGAGCAGATTTCATCGTGGCTCGATGGCCAGGAGTGGGTGCAGGCGTGGAATTCCAACCGCTTCCTGCACATGTTCTTCGACCCCACGATTATCGTGACGAGCGTGCCGAGCGTGGCGCAGGGCTGGGTTACGGCGCTGGGCATCGTAATCATCGCGTTCCCGCTGGCAATCGTTGTGGGCTTTTTGCTCGCGCTGCTGCGCATGTCCAAGCTGCTGCCGCTGCGCGCCATCGCCTCGCTCTACGTCAATATCGTGCGCGGCACGCCTATGTTCCTGCAAATCTACATCGCGTTCTTCGGCCTTCCGCTTCTGGGCGTGAACATCGACAACTTCGCGCTGGGCTGCATCGTCATGGCGCTCAACTCGTGCGCGTATCTGTGCGAGATCTTCCGCGCCGGCATCCAGTCCATCAACAAGGGCCAGTTCGAGGCTGCGCGCTCGCTGGGCATGACCGCGCCCCAGACCATGCTGAGCGTCATCATCCCGCAGGCGTTCCGCAACGTGATTCCAACGATGACCAACGAGCTCATCACGCTGTATAAGGACACTTCGCTGCTCGCCGCCGTGGGCATCATGGAAACGGTCATGTACGCCAAGACCATCACCGCGGCTACCGGCAACATCACGCCCTACATCGTGGCCGCCCTGTTCTACCTGGTGGTGACGCTGCCCATGACCGCCATCACGCGCCGCATGGAGACGGGCTCGACCAAGAAGTCGAGCAAGAAGGGCAAGCGTTTTGGCAAGCCGGCCAATGAGAAAGGCAGCTGGGCGCCCGCCACTGACGGCACTTCCACCAAGCTCGAAGTCAAGCAGCCCGATTATTTCTAAGACTCCAGGAGAGATGACGATATGACCACTGAGACCATCAACACTTCGGCCCCCGCCGAGGGAGCCGAGCAGCCCATCGTTCGCATCCAGGAGCTTCGCAAGAGCTTCGGCGGCACCGAGGTGCTCAAGGGCATCGACCTGGACGTCCATCGCGGCGAGGTCGTAGTTGTTCTGGGCCCGTCTGGCTCGGGCAAATCCACGATGCTGCGCTGCATCAACCGCCTGGAAGAGCCCACGAGCGGCCACATCTGGTTCGAAGACGTAGAGATCACCAACCCCAAGACTAACCTGAATAAGGTGCGCGAGCATGTGGGCATGGTGTTCCAGAGCTTCAACCTGTTCCCCCACCTCACGGCCAAGGAGAACGTGATGCTCGCGCAGCGCAAGGTGCTCAAGCGCTCTAAGGAAGAGGCCGCGAAGGTGGCCGAGGAGCAGCTGGCGCGCGTGGGGCTGGCCGATCGCATGGACCACCACCCCTCCGAGCTTTCCGGCGGCCAGCAGCAGCGCGTGGCTATCGCGCGCGCCCTGGCGATGGACCCGCACGTGATGCTGTTCGATGAGGCCACGAGCGCCCTTGACCCCGAGCTCGTGCGCGGCGTTTTGGACGTTATGAAGGAACTCGCACGTGGAGGCATGACCATGATCGTGGTCACGCACGAGATGGGCTTCGCGCGCGACGTGGCCGACCGCGTGGTGTTCATGGAAGGCGGCGTAATCGTTGAGGAGGGCGCGCCCGACCAGGTGTTCGGCAATCCCAAATCCGAGCGCACCCGCGCGTTTATCGGCGACATTTCGTAATCAAAGGGATGGCTACGAAGCGCCGTCGTGTTACAATGCTTTTGGGAGGCAGCGCCCGCCAGAACTAACAACTTTCCAGGGCCGTTAGCTACGGGTGATGCGTTTCAGTTTTCATAAAGCCGGGTGCCTGCCCGGCTTTACTTCTTTCTGCGGGCGCGGAAGGCTGCCATGGGTTCTATGCGCAGACCGTGTTTGTTGTAGCTTACAGCCAGGTCGCCCTGGATATTCGCCACATACCCTGACTCATCGAGGCCCTTGATGCACGCCTCGATAGAACTGTTTTCCACGCGCTCGTCATATGGCAGCATCATCGAGAGCAGCTTATCGAACACACGTCGAACGAGCGGGGCATCTTGTTCACGCAGCTCAGGTTTGAACAGCACTCCATCGCGGATGGTTGAGCCCAGCGGCGTGGCAAGCGTTACCAGCGCTTCGCGTGCTTTCGCGTCGAGCATGTCGTCCTCATCGGCAATCAGATTCATCGTGCGTGTGAGCGTCTCCAAAAGCTTGGGGTTGCGCTGCTTCGCGAGCGGAATAATCTCATGGCGCACGAACGCGCGGAATCGGTCGGTGTCGGCATTCGTGGCATCCTCACGCCACCGCCGCCCCATCTCATCGACAATCGCGCCGTCGTGCCCCTCGATATACGCACGCAAATCGTCGCGCCCCTCTTCAAGGAGAGGACGGCACACGCGGCAGCCTTCGAGCATCACGTCGTGCCGCATCGAACGAAATCCCCCCGGCCCCGTTCCCACGATGGATCGCATGTAGAAGTTTTCCATGCGGTCGTCAGCGGTATGCGCCGTGAACACGCGCCCTGCCTCGAACGGAAAGCCCATGTGCAGACACGTACTTTCCAGCGCCTCACGCGCCGCTTTGTAGCGTTCGGCGCGGGCGATTGCCTCCATGTTGCCACCGCTGCGCGCCACGAGCCCCGCCACGTCGATATCGCACATGAACAGCGGAAATCCCAGGCTGTTGGCAAGCTCAGACACAAAGCGGGCATCGCCGTCAGACGCCCCGCCGCGCAGCTTGTGGTTCACATGCAGCATGGCGACGGCGCCCAATCGTCCCGCCGCCACCAGGTCGGCGACCACATACGCAAGCGCTGTACTGTCCGATCCACCGCTCACCATGAGGAGCACCGGCGTATCGACCGTCGCCATGTCGCGTTGCTCGATGACGCCGGCAACGCGCTCCGTCAAAGACAATCGCCTGGCCACGGCCTACATCGCCGCCTCGAAGATTTCGGAGAATTCTTTGAGCAGACGCTTCACGGGCAGGCCGACCACGTTGTCGTAATCGCCCGCCACGCCCTTGACCAGCGCCCCGCCTTCGCCCTGAATGCCGTAGGCGCCCGCCTTATCCATGGGCTCGCCGGTTGCCACGTATGCCTCAATCTCCTCGTCGGAAAGCTCCTTGAACGTCACGTGGCTCGTTTCGGTGAGCGTACGGAAGCCCAGCGAAACGTTCTCTTTATCAGGGGCGGAAATCAACCACACCGAAACGCCCGTGATGACCTGGTGCACGCGGCCCGAAAGCTCGCGGAGGATACGCCTGGCCTCCTCCTCGTTGGCGGGCTTGCCGTAAATGCGACCGTTCAGCACCACCATGGTGTCGGCGCCGATGACGGCCGCCGCACCCACATAGTCGGCACCCAGGACCTCCTGCACTACGGCGCCCGCCTTGCGCTCCGCCAGCTTCTTGGCGGCTTCATGCGGATCGCGCAGGATGTCGGGCTCGAGGGTTTCGTCCACCTCGGACACGCGCACCGTGAACGGCACGCCTTCGCGCTCTAAGAGCTCACGGCGGCGCGGGCTACCGCTTGCAAGAATGATGTCAATCTTCTGGGTCATGCCTTACTCCTCGAACAGCGCGGTGGACAGGTAGCGCTCGCCCGTGTCCACAGCGAAGGTCACGACGTCTTTGCCCTGGGCCTCGGGATGCTCGGCCACAAGCTTGCGCACGGCGGCCACGTTCGCGCCGCTGGAAATGCCCACGAGCAGCGCCTCTTGCGTCGCCATCCAGCGCGCATCCGCCAACGCCTCCTGGGTGTTCACGCGAATCACGCCGTCGAGCGCGTCCAGGTCGAGTGTTTCGGGAATGAAGTTGGCGCCGATGCCCTGAATGCCGTGCGATGCGGGCGTAAGCTTCTCGCCCGCCAATGCCTGGCCAATAATGGGGCTTTCCTCGGGTTCCACGGCGAATACGGTCACGTGCTCTTGTGCAGCAGGTTCCTGTGCTACGGTACCGCCTCCATTGAAGAAGTGCCCCACGCCCGAAACCGTGCCGCCCGTGCCAGCAGCCGCCACAACGTAGTCCGGCGCCTTGCCCAGCGCCTCAAGAATTTCAGGGCCGGTGGTCAGCTCGTGCGCTGCCGGATTGTCGGGATTGGTAAACTGCCCCACAATCCAGGCGCCTTCCGTCTCGCGCTCGATACGCTCGGCCTCGGCCACGGCGCCGGCCATGCCCTGCGCGGCCGGCGTCAGCACCAATTCAGCGCCGTATGCCGCCAGCAGTTTGCGGCGTTCGACGCTCATGGATTCGGGCATGGTGAGAATCACGCGATAGCCGCGCGCCGCGCCGATCATCGCGATGCCGATGCCGGTGTTTCCGCTGGTGGGCTCCACGAGCACGCTCTTGCCGGGCGCTATGTCGCCGCGAGCCTCCGCCGCGTCAATCATGGTGCGTGCCGCGCGGTCTTTGATGGATCCGCCCGGGTTTGCGGCTTCGTATTTCACGTAGACGTTCGCCCCCACCTCGGCCGAAAGCTTCTCCAGCTTGATGAGGGGAGTTGCACCGATAGCGGCGCTAATCTTTTCAGACATGGTAATCACTCCTTTTGCGGCACCATTCTGCCGCACCTTTTTTGAAGGCGATGCGACAAGCGGCACGCCCCTGCGAAGCAGTATCGTTTTCATCGCAATCATAGCAACAAGCAGACCCTCTGAGGCGATGTTCACGCGGGAAGCATTCATCCGGCATACAAAATCCCTTGTCCACGCAGAGCGCGGCACGCTGCACGAAGCACGCCCTCCGGCCTCGCCAATGTCGGCGACGAACATCGCACCGATGTGCGGCGTTTGTGCGAAGCCCCAAATAAGTGGAGGGACGCGACCTGGACCGCATCCCTCCACTTCTGAACGCTCGACTGAATCCTGCCTCGTTTGCGTCACGCTATTCGCTTCCGGCGCAATCGGCTTCCTTTCGGTCGCCACGAACCACTATCTAGCGCGCCGTCGTTCCTAACGATTCAGTCTCCTCAAACTCCAGGTCGCACCGGCGATTGCCGCCAGCGACAGCACAGCGATTGCCGCAAATGCACCCGCATTGACGCTGTCGCCCGTAGTCGACAGAGTCTTCTCGCCATGGGCCTCGTTCCGAACGGAAGTCGTCTTAGGCGAGGCCGGATTCTCAGGATTGTCCGGGGTCGTAGGATCTACAGGCTTCTCAGGGTCGGTCGGGTTGTCGGGATTTGTAGGCTCGCCAGGGTCAACCGGATCGGTAGGGTCAACCGGGTCAATGGGGTCAACCGGATCAGTGGGGTCGGTGGGCGCCGGCGGATTGTCAGGATCGGACGGAATCAGCGTGTTGACCACGTCGTAGCCCGACACCTCCGACGTATACCCTTGCACGGGATCCTCGATCACGGAGTAGTTGACCAGCTTGCCGTTCTCGTATTTCGGCAGCCCATCGAACGACCAGGCCCAACCGTTCTGCGCGGTCACAGTCTTATGCGCGACCTCCGTGCCGTCCTTCAGAAGGTGGACGCCTATGGAATCAGGCCTCGTGCCGCGAGCGTTCTCATCGTCCACCCACGTCTTACGCCCGGCAACGTTCCAGATATTGACCGTGTTGAACTTCAGCTTCAGGTTCGACTGCATATTGCCGCGCTCCAGGTAGAAGAACGAAACCGTATGGCGCTTGCCCGCCGAGCCGTCCCATTCAAGTCCCTGGTTCGCAAAGATGTCTTTCAGGGTCGAGTTGGGACCGATAATCGGTCTCCATGCCGGAGCGGGAACGACGTCGTCCACGTTCACATCCCCCGTAGCGAAGTTGATGCTGCCCTTCCTGACGCCGTGGATTCCGCCGATATCCAGAACCAGCACGCCGTCCACGAACACCCACGTATCGTCATCGCCCGCGAACTCGAATTGCATGTCGTCGCCATTAATCTTGCCGTTCTCGGGCATCTCGAACGTGGACGTCATCGTAAGCCCCAGATGATGGTTGTACGGACCCGTTGGGTCGATGTTGGTTTTGGCGGGGTTGTATTCGTCGAACGGGAAGAACCCCACCGCGGGCAGCGTTATATTCTTTGACGGACGATAGCCCGGATAGGTGTCGTCGTACACGACGAAATCGCCGCCGCTTTCGTCGGAATTGTAGTACGCGTAATTGGTATCGGAGTCGTAGGCGTAATATCCGTCGCTATCGCGCGTGAACAGATGCGTGACATCGGTGAATGAGCGCTTGCCCTCAAGCGCGAATTCGGGATCGAAGAGGTATGCGAGGCTGCGCGGCTTCGCATTCGTCTTGCCCGGCTCAAGGCCCAAATTCAACACCGGATACCCGTCGGCACCAAGGCGATTCTGCACGATTCCCTGAACCGCCCCGCCTCCCACGTATCCATTCATCCAATGAAGGTCTTCGATGGGGAGCTTGAATATGAAATCGCCGTAGGCGTTGACGCTCTGCCGCTCCGGATCGTCCGGATAGTCGAACAGGTTGATCGTGATGTTGTCGGGGCGCGTGTCTACGGTTTCTATCGTGCCGGGCGTATTCGGGTTTTCATCCGCGCTGTCGGCAGACTCTTTTCCATCGGCGTCATCGTCAGCGTTCTCCTCGCCGCTTTGTGCGCTCGACGTGGTGGGCGATGCCGCTTGTGCAGAGAAGGCCATCGGTGCGGCGGCTTTGGATGCCACGCCCTCTTCGGATTGCGTTGCATCTTCGCTGTGGGCAGAATCGCCTGCGTCCGACGAGTCCGATGCCGTTTCCTCCGACGATGCAGCATTCTCTTCCGCTGCCGCAGACGAAGCGCTATCCGAGGCCGGCGTAACAGCGACGTTGTTCGCCACGTCATCTCCCTCCACGGGCGATGCGTCATCCACCGCGGATGCTGTTTCCCCGTCATCTGCATCTGCCCCGGCAAGGGCAAAAGCCGGTGCGGCGGGGGCGAATGCAAGAAAGCACGCCATCGCTATCGCCGTGGCGAAGCGGAACCCTTTCCTCAACCTGTCGGGAGCAGCCTTGTTCCCGTGCAATGATTTCTTCATGTGACGCTCCATTTCCGCTCGTCAGTAAGCGTTATCAAGGCTCCCTATATGCTACTAAATTGGTAGTATATTTGCTTACACTATGATGAGCGGAGCGTACGTCATCACCTCGCGTCGCGAACAAGCGCCACGATATTTTCTACATGAGGCGTATGCGGGAACATGTCCACAGGCTGCATCTCGACGACGCGATAGCCGTGTTCGATCAGGTATCGCACGTCGCGCGCCTGCGTGTCGGGATTGCAGGAGATGTATACGATGCGCCGAGGCGCCAGCGTGCAGGCGGCCTTGAGGAAATCGGGCGTGGAGCCTGCGCGCGGCGGGTCCATCATCAGCACATCAAGCAATGCTCCCTGAGCCGCCAGGTCGCGCATGTACTCCCCCGCGTCGGCGGCAACGAACTCGGCGGCCTCCACGCCATTGTGGCGCGCGTTGTTGCGAGCGTCGGCCACAGCGTCAAGGCGCTCCTCCACGCCGATGACCCGCGCCGCGCCCGGCGCGCCATCGACCCCGCGTGCCGCCACCAAGCCGATCGTGCCCGTTCCGCAGTACGCATCCATAAGCGTCTCGGTGCCGGTAAGCGCCGCCATCTGCACCGCGCGACGGTACAGCTCCTCGGTCTGTACAACGTTCACCTGGTAGAACGACTTGGACGAGATGCGGAACTTCAACCCGCACAGCTCGTCGAGAATGAAGCCGGGGCCATACAGCGTGCGCTCCTTATCGCCCATGATGACGTTGGTCTGGCGCGTATTGACGTTCTGCACGACCGTGGTGATGCACGGATGGGCTTTGACCAGCGCCTTCACGAATGCGCGCGATGCCGGGAACTGCTCGTCGCGCGTGACGAGCGTCACCATGACCTCGCCCGTGGCGTGGCCCACGCGCACCTGGGCATGGCGCAGGAATCCCGTATCGGCGTCTTCGTCATAGGGCGTCACGCCGAACTGCGGCATGAGGTCGCGCACCGTGAGGATGATGCGCTTGGCGATGCGGTTCTCTATCAGGCATTCGCTGGAATCTATCACGCGATGCGTGCCCTGCGCGTACATGCCGCACAGGATGCGCCGACGTCGGGCGCGTTTGTCGTATACGCCTACGAAAGGCGAAATCACCTTGTTGCGGTAATGGGTGGGATCGGCCATGCCGATAATCTTGCATACAACGCATGAATCGTCGATGAGGTCGGCGAACAGGTTTTCCATGCGGTGCTGCTTGTCACGCAACTGCTGGCCATACGGCACACTGAGCAGCTGGCATCCGCCGCACTGGCCGTCGATGGGACAATAGAGCGCGCCTGGAGCAAGCGATATGGGCGCTTTACGGACGGAGGCCGGTCCACCCTTCCCTGCCGTGTCCGCACGCTTCGCCAGAGCCTTCTTCGCACGAGGGCTTTTAGGATTGAATCCCTTGGCGATGAGCGTCCTATCCGCGCTTTTCTTTCGGTCGCCGCCTTTGCGCGTCCTCGCGCCAGCGCTTGCGCTTCCTTTGTCCGATGCGCTGCGATTCTTGCCTTTTGCATCGTCCAACGTAGGCGCCGCCTTCGTTCCGCCGCGCTTCGCCGGCCGCGTATCGAGCTTTCCCGGACGCGCGGACGGCTTGCGGCGCGCCGTGCCGTTGGGGCGGCTTGCATGAATTCGTTTGGAGTTCTGTCTGTTTCCGTTTTTCATACGGGCATTGTACTATGGTGAATCGCGGATGCCGCACGCTTGCGGGCGGGACTACACAACATCAAGGAACTATGCGCGTTCGAGCGACTGCCCCGTCGCACGCCACAAGCGGGCCGGCGGCAGCGCAAACGCTCCGCGCACGACCATGGATGACGGAAAGGCAAGGCGAACACGATGCAAGGCACGATGGCACAAGCGCTTGAATGGCTCCTGTGCCTTGCGCCCATCGCCGTTCTTTTCATAGGAATCACGGTCGCACGCGTGAAAGTGCCCGCCGCTGCCGGAGCAGGACTTGCCGCCGCTCTTATCACCGCCGTCATGCTAGGCAACGTCGGAGGCGGCCAGATTCTCGGCGGAGCGTCTACGGGCGTCTCTGCCGCGCTTTCCATTCTTTACGCCGTCTGGCCCGCCATGTTCCTCTACGACATCATGCGCGAAGCGGGCGCGTTCGCCGTTCTGCGCCGATTCGCCGAGAGCGCCACGCAAGACATGCTTGCGCTGATCCTGCTGTTCGGATGGGTGTTCTCGAGCTTCCTGCAATCCATCACCGGCTTCGGCGTGCCGGTTGCCGTCTGCGCGCCGTTTCTGGTGGCGCTGGGCGTGCGCCCCGTGCCCGCCGTGGTCATGACGCTCATCGGCCACTCATGGGGCAACACCTACGGCACGCTGGGCATGGCGTGGGATGCGCTCGTGCAAATGGGGCCGGTCGCTCCCGCCGACATGACCGCGACTGCGTGCCTGGCCGGCGCGCTCCTTTGGGTGGTGAACCTCACAGGTGGCCTGATTGTTGCCGGGATATACGGAGGCGGGCGCGCCATGGCGCACGGCTTGCCGCTCATCGTCGCGCTCTCTGCCGTCATGGGCGGCGGGCAGGTGGCAGCCTCCCTCGTCAACACCACTGTCGCATGTTTTTTGCCCTCGACCGCCGCGCTTCTCCTCTTTGCTTTCCTTATTAAACTTGATTTCTATAAGAAATCATGGAATTGCTCTTCGCGCGTTGTAGGAGACGCGAGCGGACGAACGAAGCAGCACGCTTCTGACGCGCCCTCGTTGCGCGACGTCACCCTTTGCGCAAGCCCCTTCGTTTTCCTTGCCGGCGTATCCATCGTCCTGTTCGTCATTCCCGGCATGCAGGAGTTGCTGGCGTTCGCGCAGATCGGAGGAGTGCACATCGTGGGACACGCCGGATTCGCGCTCCTTGCGTCATGTCTTTTTGCCATCGTCATCATGACGCGCGCGGGGCGCCTTGACTCGCGCCGTCGTGCACACGCCTACCGCGGTGCGCTTGACAGACTTTGGGGGGCATCCGCCGGCATCATCCTGCTTGTCATCATGGCGCGTATCATGCAGACGACCGGGCAGATGCAAATCCTGGCAGAAGGGGTTGCATCGGCGGCGGGCGCGGCATACGTCCCCCTTGCGCCTGCCATGGGGACGTTCGGCGCATTCGTCACGTCGTCCAACATGTCCTCGAACATCTTGCTCGCCGGATTCCAAAACGCCATGGCAGCAAGCTTGAACGTCAGCCCCGCCCTGCTTCTTGCTGCTCAGACCGCAGGCGGCGCGGCAGGAGCGGCAATCGGCCCTTCCACCATCCTGCTGGGAGCCGCCACTGTAGGCGCAACAGGCAAAGAGGGAGAAATGCTCAAGCCCCTTCTCATCGTGAGCTTCAGCCAAGCGGCTTTGCTGGGGATAATCGTCTGGGCTCTTTCGGTTCTCTAGCAATCGGCCCGCCTATGCGTTCATGCTGCAATTCGTTCACGCGCATTCATGCTGCAGTTTTGCCCTCCCCGGTAAAGCAACGCGCTTGCGGACACAATCGTGACCTGGGGAAACAGGAGTTGGAAAACGCGGCTATCTCACGCTTCCGCTGAAAACTGCAGCACCAAGAGAATAATCGCGCCAAACATGGCCATAAGCTACAATATCGTGCTGCATATCGTGCCGCACGCCTCGCGCATGCGCGCCAATCCGGCGCTTGCACGCCTCCATACCTCACCGACCGAAAGGTCTTACATGATTGCTCGACTCAAGGAGTTCTTCGAATTCCTCTGGCTCTATTTCAAAGGGTTCAAACCCGTCGAATTCGTACGCGGCGAAGACCGCGTGTCGCTGCATGCGTGCGGCTGGCGCGCCAACGGCACCGGCCGCATGAAACGCGCGAAAGATGCCGTAGCGTATCTTGATGCGGCAGACGCAGAACAGTGGAAGCAGATTTATTGCGGCATGACGCCGTTTCTAGTGTCGGACAAAGGCAATGTGAAACAAATCGATGGCAGCCCGGCGAAGCTGTTTTTGGCGAACGGGCGCTACCAAATCCAATACAAACCTGAGGACGCGCGCGGCCGCGGCAAAAACGGGCACACCCATAAGAAGCGCGTCTATCGGTCCATGCTGGTGGCCATGGCGTTCTTGGATTTCAAGAAGGGCGACACCGCGCACGAAATCCACCACGTGAACGGCTACCGCACCGACGACCGTTTGGCAAACCTCCTGGTGCTCACGCACGAGGACCACATCCGCCTTCACAACATGGGGCCTTGTGCGCTTTCGACCACGCGCGACGAGGCCTTGTCCCTGCTTGCCACAGCAGAACCCATCGCCGCTGAAGACACCGAAAAGAAGAGCAAGCGCAAGAAGGCAAACAGGAAACAACAGACGCCCGCCGAGAACGCCGAGAGCGGCAAAGTCGAGACAACGCAGAAAAATCTTAGGGAGGTGCAAGCGTGCGAACCCGATGCTTGTCTCAACGAAAGCACGAATACCGAGGATGGCAGCCAGGTAAGCGGTGGCTCCCCGAAAAGCCACAAGAACCCCGACGCCACCACAGTCACTTCCTCCAAGAAAAAGGCCAAGAATCCCAAGCCTAAGAATCAAACCACCGATCAACCAATCGATTGGACGGAAGCGCGCGCCAAATTCGAAAGCGGGCTTCGCGACTATCTGGGAAAATGTGCGCCCGACCCCTCTAAGAAAACCCCTTCGGCGAAGCAGCTCACGCAGTGGGCGAAACCTGTCTACAAAGCATACAAGCCCTTCCTCACCTGCCCCGATGCGGTAACGCAATTCGACACGACGCTTGCCGGCGTCCGCGCCATCGTCCACGCCGAAGCGGAATGGGGCGCCACCGGCCCCGCGCAGCTGCAATCGCTGCTCGGTGCGCTGCTCCACTCCCTCAAGCATTCGGTCAAGCTGCTTACGGCGGAAGACAATGTGGTACGCTCCTGCATGGAGGAGCTGCTGCGCGACGAGATGGGCAAGCCCGTGTACGACAAGACCTCGGCAAAGCGCGGCATGCGCCAATGTCTTTCGGTCGCGTGCTCGCGCAAAGGAGCCGAGCCGTCTGCTGCCCAGGCGTAACGTTTCGACACGCGTCGAAGTTACCATGCGCAGACACGGTTAGGTACGTGCCCGCCGCGCCCGCAAACCCATCTGAAAGTGGCGTTTCGGTTCCTGCCCTAGATTGCGCCTCGGTAACGAATCGGCAATGGATATCCAACAGGGTGCGTCCTTGCCCACAAAGAGCGCGCCCTTTTGTAATACTTGCCCTCATGAAGGCTTGCTCGCAAGCAACCTCAAAACCCCTACGAAAAGGATGTGCTCACTCATGGGATTCGTGCTTCGTTGGATCGTCACCGCCGTCGCCGTTGCTGCCGCTGTGTGGCTTGTGCCCGGCGTCGAGGTATCGTCGGCAACGGAATCCTGGGTGGGAGTGGCCGCATTCGCGCTGTTCCTAGCGCTGCTCAATATGTCGATCAAACCTATCCTGCAGTTCCTGAGCCTGCCCATCACGTACCTCACGCTGGGCATCTTCTACCTGGTGGTCAACACGTTCATGCTCTACCTGGCATCATGGATAGCGACGGGGCTTTTTGATACGGGAATCGTCATAAGCAGCTTTGGAAGCGCCTTTGTGGCGAGCATCGTGATAAGCATAGTGAGCTCTATCTTGAGCTCCGTGACGGGTGCGGACAACAATTAGAGAGGCGATTGCGGCAGACGCAGCATCCAGCCCACAAGCCTTTACCGGGCGGCTCGATTCGCCTGCCGTCGTCGCCGAAATTGCAGCGACGCAGCGCCCGGCCCAAAAGCCTTTCGAAAATACCCCGCGTTGAAGGCCCAACCCGCATGAGCTATCCGCTTGGTGCGGCGCGGGGTCCGTGCCAAGCGTATTTCATGCAGCTTCATGCAGCTTCATGCAGCTTCATGCAACCGGCGCCACTCCTTCCTGGCGCCTCATGCCCTATTCCGCAGAAGCGTCTTCCTCTTCCACGAAAAACGATACCCCATCGGGAGTGGGGCTCGCCTGTCCGCGATCGTTTACCGAACGAACCAGCAAGCGGAATTCGCCGGGCGCCTTTGGCGTATAGGCAAAACGCCAATGAACCAGCTTATCGCTTGTCGCCCCAGGCGTTTCATAGGTCGCCCAGCTTACGCCTCCGTCTATCGAGAATTGCACCGCCGTAATGGCGCGGTCGTAGTCCGTGGCATAGCCTTCGAACACCATCTCTTTTCCAACGGTGCCAAACTGCATGGGAAGCATAGCGGCTCCTTCCTGCCCATTCACCCTTGCTTATACCCGTCGCCTGCCGCGGATGGCGGGCATAAACAAAGGCCATCGAACGCAAAGGCGGGGTCGAGCATACCAGAAGGTGTGCCCGACCCCGCACTGCTATCGGAGAACGCC
>CAUWMI010000049.1:0-14510 GCA_963559755.1 uncultured Slackia sp.
AGCTCCCTCCGAGCTCCGGTCACGTGCAAAGCACGCTCCCTGCGCCTGTCGGGGCTATCCGACTCGCCAGATTCGCCCTCGCTGACACTTCAGCGACCTGCGAGGTGGACCAATTGCTACCTGCAAGGTTTTGTTGTCAGCATCTTTTAGGAACCCGTGCGGAGCACCGCACACTCCATACCCTGGCCAAACTCGAGTGAAAGGACTCAAACATGGCTGAAGAAGAGAAGGTATACGTAGTCGACGCTACCAGCCCCCTGCACAAGGTCATGATGTGCTCGCCGGCGTACTACACGTTCAACGGCATCAACGTCATCACCGCCGAGTGGATGAAGAAGGGCGACACCGAGAAGAACGACGTCATGGTCAAGGAATGGCAGATGCTCGTCGACGCCTACAAGGACAACGGCATCGAGGTCGTCGAGGTTGAGGCCAACCCCGAGTACCAGGTCATGACCTTTGCCCGCGACTACGGCTGCATGATCAAGGAAGGCGCCGTGATCGGCCACTTCCGTCATCCCGTCCGCCAGGTTGAGGCTGCTACCTACGAGGCCAAGCTGAAGGAGATGGGCGTGCCCATCGTCGCTCGCGTCAACGCCGGCTGCATGGAGGGCGGCGACTTCTGGATGATCGACGAGCACACCCTGGCTTGGGGCATGGTCGACCGCACCGATGAGCAGGGCGTTGCCAGCCTCCGTCATCAGCTCGAGAAGTACGGCTACACGGTGGTCGGCGTTCCTTGCCCGCCCGACAACCTGCACCTGGACATGATCTTCAACATCGTTGCTCCTCAGGTTGCCCTGGCCTGCATCGACCAGCTGCCCTACAACTTCCTGCAGATGCTGAAGCGCCGCAAGTTCGAGCTGATCCCCGTGGCCAGCGAGGATATGTACAAGCACGGCTGCAACGTGCAGTGCATCGGTAACAACAAGGTCGTTGCCATCGAGAAGAACAAGCACATCAATGACAAGATGCGCGCTCTGGGCATCGAAGTTGTCGACGTGCCTCTGGATCAGATTCTGCATGCGGGTGGCGGCCCCCACTGCCTCACCCAGCCGATCGAGCGCTACTAGTTTCGTTGCGCCGGCCTGCCCGGCCGGCGCACCACTCTAAGAGGCGCTACGACGCTGCGCGGGCGTCGGGCACCCCATCTAGCCCTTATGCAGCACTCGGCGCGTGCCAGAGCACGCTTGGTGCTGCGGTGGGCTATCTGGGGCACCGGACGCCCGCTCGCTGTTTCTGCTTCGGACGCACGTTTGTGTCCGAAGCGTCGGATGCCGTCCGACGCTGTTTTCGGCAGTTCGTGCGTCTCTACTAAAGCGTTGGGCGCTACGCGCCTTTTGCAGCAAACTGCTTAAAAGTTGCGTACCGCCCAACGTGGCGGGTAATAGTTTCCCATTCTTGTGAGGAGGGAATCCCTATGAAAATCCTTATCAGCGACTACATCGATTCCATGATGCCCGATCACGAACTTGAGACCCAAACGCTCAAAGAAGGCTTGGGCGAGGACATCGAGATCGAGGTGTACGCCTACACCGACGAGAATCGTGAGGAGTTCTATGAGCATCTGAAGGATGCCGACGCCCTGCTTACTGCCTTCACCAAGATTGACAAAGAGGCCATGGAGCATGCTCCCAAGCTGAAGGTCATCGCCATCAACGCAACCGGATATGACAACGTTGACATGGAAGAGGCCACTAAGCGCAACATCGGCGTGTGCCCGGTGGGCGAGTACTGCACGTGGGACGTGTCGGAGGCCGCCATTGCCTATATGTTTGCGCTGAACAAGAGCTTTAAGTTCTATCAGCGGCAAATCGAAGTCGAGCACAAGTGGGATTACGCCGCTGCCCCCGAGCTTCCGCGCATCGAGGATCAGACGCTGGGCATCATCGGTTTTGGCAAGATCGGCAAGTGCACCGCGCGTAAGGCAAAGGGCATCGTGGGTCGCATCATCGCCAACGATCCCTTCATTGACAAGAACCTGTTCGCCGAGAACGGCGTTGAAGAGGCGGACGTGGACACTCTGCTGGCCGAGGCCGATATCATCGTCAATCATATGAACCTCAATGAGACGAACTACCACTACTTCGATGCTGAGAAGTTCGCCAAGATGAAGAAGAAGCCCATCGTTATCAATCTGGGTCGCGGCCTGTGCGTGGACGAGCCCGCCCTGATCGAAGCGCTGGATTCGGGTCAGATTCGCTCGTTCGGAGCCGACGTGCTCTATGACGAAACTCCCGACCTGGCGAACCATCCGCTTGTCGGCCGCGACAACGTGATCATTACGCCTCATTCCGCGTTCTATTCATCTTCTTCGCTGCGTGATCTTGAGGTGTTTTCTACCCGCAACATCGTGTATTTCCTGACTGGCCAGAAGGACAAGCTGTTCAAGCTGGTCAATCAGGAAGTTGAAGTCAAGGATTGCCGTGAGGCATAGGAAAAGGAGCTAACATGCCTTATCAGAAAGGATCCGGCAAGTCCGTGGTCATCGCGCTCGGCGGCAACGCGCTGGGCAACACGCCGCAGGAGCAGCTGGAGCTGGTGAAGAACACCGCCCGCCACATCGTGGACATGGTGGCCGAGGGCATCAACGTGATCGTCACCCACGGCAACGGCCCCCAGGTCGGCATGATCAACAACGCCTTCGCCTACGCGAGCGCCAACGACGGCAAGACCCCCGAGATGCCCTTCCCCGAGGCGGGCGCGATGTCCCAGGGCTACATCGGCTACCAGCTCTCCCAGGCCATCCTCAACGAGATGCGCCGCCGCGACATCATGCGCTCGACGGCAAACGTGGTCACCCAGACGGTCGTCTACCCCGACGACCCGGCCTTCGAGAACCCCACCAAGCCGGTGGGGGCCTTCCTCACCGAGGAGGAGGCCAGGGCCAAGGCGGCGGAGACCGGCTGGACGTTCAAGGAGGACGCGGGCCGCGGCTGGCGCCAGGTGGTCGCCTCCCCCAAGCCCCGCCGCATCGTGGAGTCCGACGCCATCCGCGACCTGTTCGAGGCCGGCTACATCGTGGTGTGCACGGGCGGCGGCGGCGTGCCGGTCTTCGAGGCCAACGACGCCTACACGGGCGTGCCCGCCGTCAT
The DNA here is from genome assembly GCA_963559755.1 of uncultured Slackia sp. Classification (GTDB taxonomy): domain Bacteria; phylum Actinomycetota; class Coriobacteriia; order Coriobacteriales; family Eggerthellaceae; genus Slackia. Next base: position 3,096 of record CAUWMI010000049.1, read on the forward strand.
CGACAAGGACCGCTCCGCCGCGATGATGGCCGCGACCTTCGACGCGGACATGCTGGTGATCCTCACGGCGGTCGAGAAGGTGGCCGTGAACTTCGGGAAGCCCGACCAGAAGGACATCGACGTCATGGACGCCGCCCAGGCGCGCCAGTACATCGAGGAGGGCCAGTTCGCCCCCGGGTCGATGCTGCCCAAGGTGGAGGCCTGCCTGGAGTACGTGGCCGCACGCCCCGACGGCAAGGCCCTCATCACCTCGCTCGAGTGCGCCGCCGCGGGCCTGCGCGGCGAAACGGGCACCATCATCACCGCGTAATTTGATCCCAGAGGCGGGAATGCAAAAGGGACGTCGCACATGCGGCGTCCCTTTTTGTGTAGGCGGTTTTATGTTGGGCGCTTACCTCAGCGCGAGGTCGGCCAGGGTGGTACGGTTGCCTACGAGTTCGGCTAGCGGCTTGAGGTAGTCTTTTTCGTGCGGGGCAATCTGGAGAAGCCCGCGGCGAGCCAGCTCCACCAGCTCCTCGCACATCTCGCCGGCATCGCGGTCGTACACGAACGCGCGATAACCGCGCTTCATGAGGGCGGTCTTGGCATCTTCCACGTCGCCTTCGCGAATGCCGGCGCACGAGGCGGCCAGCGCGTTCAGCGAATCCCCGCAGTAGAACAGGCCCTTGATGAGGGCCGCATACGCCATCACGTAGGGGATGGGCATCGCGTCGGCGGGGCGGATTTCCACGTAGGTTTTCAGGCGCACGTCGGGGAACACCATGGAAAGCGCATGCTCGGCCTCGGACCTGGTCATGGGCGTGTGCGCGTAGATTTCGCCGAAGGTGCGCGTGTCATAACGCGCTTCGCCCTGCTCGTCCAGCACCACGATGGCGGGCACGTCCAGAATGTAGTCGGCATAGGAGTCGAATCCGAACCCCTCATCGAGCATGCCGGGCACGGTGCTGCAGCGGTCAGGGTCGCAGTAGCGCCAGACCTCGGTGCGCATCATCGGGTGCGGGCGACGGGCGCCTTCGAAATACGGCGCGTTGTCGCACATGAGCGCAAACAGCGGCGCAAGCACGCACGCGACGCGGGCCTTGCGCAGGCAATCCTCCTCGCTCGTGTAATCGATCGAAATCTGTGTGGAGGCGCTGCCGCGCATCATGCGCGGACCCCACGGCGAGATGGAGGAGAGGTATGTGTTCATGAAATCGTAGCGCGCCTTGGGGATGAGCTCCTTATCGGCGGCACGGTTCACCGGGTCGTATCCGATGGTGAGCGCGCGCCCGTCGACGGGCGCAAGTGCGGCGTGCACGTCGGATTCGAACTCGTTGAACACGCGGTTCGCTTCGTCGATGGAACCGAAGGGCCCGGCGGAAAGCTCCAGCTGAGCGGCGGGCTCGATGGTCACGCTCATGCCGGGGCGCGCCACGCCCAGCAGATTGCCGCCGTGGACGGTGGTATCGGGGTAGCGGGCGATAAGGGTCTCGAGCACGTCGCGCACGCCATCGGGCTGACTGTATGACAGCGGGTCGCCGGTGTTGTCAACAAGAATGTGCTCGAGCTCTATCCCTAGGCGCTTGGAGGTGCCTGAGCAGCCGCTTTCGAGAATGGATCGGATGATTGCCTTGTTCCGCGCGCGGGCGGGTTGGTCGGAGAATGTGTCCATGGGTCGCCTCTCTCGCGATTCGTTTTGCTCGACATGGTAACGCATTGCCCCGCGTCATCGGAGCGAGGCGCGCCGCATTCACCAAGCCGTCGCTTTCTCGTTGAAAATGGCGGGTGAATTGCGTGGGGCGGTCGGATTCGGCTCCTTCAAGTAAAAATGAATAGTACGAGAGCAAAACCGTCGATTCTGCATTAATCTGCGGATACAATTGATGATTCATGCATAAAAGTGTATCCTTGCCACGGATAAATGGCTCGTCTGCGATTGTTGGGGCGAGGGCTTTCCGACGGGAGGCGGGGCGCGCGGCATGCGTCGCGTCAGAACGCGGGGTAGGAGCCGCGTCAGAGCCGGCAGAATCGTATCGATGCGCTCGGGCTGCGCTCCCGGGCTTTTATAGGAGGGACAAACCATGACGAAGCGGGCGGTACGCCACGACGTGATTCGCGATATCATTCGACGCGGCGGAATCAAGACGCAGCGCGACCTGGTGGATCAGCTGCGCGACGAGGGCTACGACTGCACGCAGGCAACGGTTTCGCGCGACATCGCCGGCATGGGGCTCGCCAAATCGCGCGATGGCTACTACGTGCTGCCCGAGGACCTGCGCCTCCAGCGCATGGTGGGCGAGCTCGTCGAGGGGGTTGACGTGGTGAACAACTTCCTCGTGGTGCGCACGCCCTCCGGCATCGCGAGCGGCGTTGCCGTGGCGCTCGATGCCGCGCGCCTCAAGGGCATCGCGGGCACGCTTGCCGGCGACGACACCATCTTCGTGATGTGCTATACCGAGGAAGACGCCGCCAAGGTGGCCGATATCATCGGCAGGCTGAGGGATCGTTAGGGGCTCGCCGGAATTCGCACAAGGTCGCTCGGGTCGCCTGCCCATATCCCGTCATTTTGGCGGTAAAAACCTTGTTCTTGGGCATATTTGCCGTCAAAATGACGGGATAGGTTTACGACGCGTAACGTATCGGCAACTGGAATATGGAAATGCGGGGCGGTGCCACAGGTGCCGCCCCATGTTTGCTATAGTGCGAAGTCGGTTTATTGTTCGTCAGCGGTGGGCCTGTGGTCTTCCGCACGCTATAGGCGCGTTTGGCACCGTCGTGCGACGCGCGACAGAAAGGCATTGCATGCGAACCATCAAGATCGTATCTCGAATCGCCGTCGCCGCCTGCGCGGCATGCTTCGCGGCGTTCCTCCTCGCGTCGTGCGGCCCCGCTCAACAGCAGACGGATGCCGCTCAGCTCAATCGCGAGTACATGTCCAGCGTGAACCGCATCAGCAACGAGGCCTCCGAGGACCTCGCAACGTTCAGCCAGGCCGCAAGCCAGGGCGATCTGGCTGCCATGCGCATCGCCGCAGATGACGCGGCCGAGACGCTGGGCAAGATCTCCGACCTCACGGCTCCCGATGCCCTCAAGGAGGTTCATGAGGAGTACAAGGCTGGCGTGGTCGATTTGAGCAAGGCGCTCGACCAGTACATCGAGCTGTATTCCTCGGTCGCCAACAGCGCGAGCGGCGCGGATGCCGCGGAGCAGGGTGATGCGACGGCCGATGCGGATGCCGCGACGTTCGACAAGGCGGCCCTTGAGGAGGTTCAAGAAACCTACCAGAGCGGTATCGACCACCTCTCCAAGGCCGATTCCATGGTTGCCCAGATCGCGGGCGGCGGCCAGTCCGACCAGAATGCGCAGGGCGGCCAGGCGGCCCAGAGCATCCAAAACGCGACGGGCGGTCAGCAGGGCGATGCCCAGGCGGATGGTCAGGCTCAGAATGGCGATCAGGCTCAGGGCGACGCGCAGTCGTCCGACGGCGGCCAGTCCCAGGATGGCCAGGCTGCGTAATCGGGCATTGCTGCTGAAAGGGGCGGCGGAAGGGCGCATTCTTCCGGCTTGCCATCATGTTCATTCGGCCATCGTGCGCCTTGCGTGCGGTGGCCTTTTTGCGAATGGCGAAGATGTTCGCGGGCGCGCCATGCGGAGGGTGCCAAAACGCATCCCTCGCGGCCGGCCTTGCGGTTGCGGCGCGTTTGCAGGATTGGAGTATTGCGCATGAACGGGACGTTTCTTCCCCTATCCGCTGATGAGGCGCGTGAGCGCGGCTGGGATGCCGTGGATTTCGTCTACGTGTCGGGCGATGCGTACGTGGACCATCCGTCGTTCGGAATGGCCATCATCACGCGCGTGCTGGAGGCGGCGGGCTATCGCGTGGGCGTTATCGCGCAGCCCGACTGGCGCGACCCAGCGAGCGTGTGCGTGTTCGGCGAGCCGCGCCTGGGGTTCCTCGTGTCGGCCGGCAACATGGACTCCATGGTGAACCACTACACCGTGAACAAGCTGCCCCGCTCGACCGACGCGTATTCTCCCGGCGGACGTGCGGGCGCACGGCCCAACCATGCTGCCGCGGTGTATGGCAATCTCATCAGACGCACCTATAAGCACACGCCCATCATTCTGGGCGGCATCGAAGCCAGCCTGCGCCGCCTCGCTCACTACGACTACTGGTCTGACAAGCTCAAACGCTCTATCCTCATGGACTCCGGCGCCGACATCGTGAGCTACGGCATGGGGGAGCGCTCCATCGTGCAAATCGCCGACGCGCTGGCGGCCGGCATCGCGGTGAGCGACATCACCTACGTTGAGGGCACGGTATACCGCACGCGCTCGCTCGAGGGCGTTGAGGATGCCGTGATTCTGCCGCCGTTCGAGGAGTTACAGGCGGATAAGCTCGCGTACGCGAGAAGCTTCAACGTGCAGTACGAAAATTCGGATCCGTTCACGGGTAAGCGCCTGGTGGAGGAGTATCCCCATGGCGTGTTCGTGGTGCAGAACCCGCCCGCCAAGCCGCTTTCGCGCGAGGAGCTTGACGCGGTGTATCGGCTGCCGTATGCGCGCACCTATCACCCCGTCTACGAGAAGGACGGCGGCGTGCCCGCCATCAAGGAGGTCAAGTTCAGCCTCTCGTCGAACCGCGGGTGTTTCGGCGAGTGCTCGTTCTGCGCGCTCACGTTCCATCAGGGGCGCATCGTCACGTCGCGCAGCAAGGAATCGCTGGTGGAGGAGGCACGCGAGATGTGTGCCCAGCCCGATTTCAAGGGCTATATCAACGACGTGGGAGGTCCGACGGCCAACTTCCGTGCGCCGGCGTGCGCGAAACAGCTTAAAGCAGGAGCCTGCAAGCACAAAAGCTGCCTGTTTCCGCAACCGTGCCGCCAGCTGAAGGCCGATCATACTGATTATCTGGACGTGCTGCGCGCTCTGCGCAAGCTGCCGGGCGTGAAGAAGGTGTTCGTGCGCAGCGGTATCCGGTTCGACTACGTGCTTGCCGATGAGGCGCATGGGGAGGAGTTCGTGCGCGAGCTGGCCGAGCACCATGTGAGCGGGCAGCTGCGCGTGGCGCCGGAGCACGTGTCCGATGCCGTGTTGCGGGTGATGGGCAAGCCGGAAAACGCGGTGTACGAGCGCTTCTGCGACATGTTCGAGCACGCGACCAAAGCGGCGGGCAAGAAGCAGTACGTGGTGCCGTATCTGATGAGCTCGCATCCGGGTTCTACGCTCAAAGAGGCCATCGAGCTGGCGGAATTCTGTCGCGATCTGGGGTATATGCCTGAGCAGGTGCAGGATTTCTATCCCACGCCGTCAACCATGAGCACGGCGATGTACTACACGGGCGTTGACCCGCGCACCATGAAACCGGTGTATACGCCCAAAAGCTCGCACGAGAAGGCGATGCAGCGCGCGCTCATCCAGTATCGCAACCCTAAGAACTACGACCTGGTGCTTGAGGCGCTGCGCAAGGCCGGGCGCATGGATTTGGTGGGATATGGGCCGAAATGCCTGATCAGGCCTCGCAAGGGTAAGGGTTCGTCTGCTTCAAGCAAAGGCGCGGATCGCTCCCGTGATGCCGGCGGCGATGCGGGGAGGCGCTCCGTGCGCAAGGGGTCGCAGCGGCAGAGCAAGCGCAAGCAAAGGTAACGTATTGGAATCCGATTGGTGCGGGGGCGCGTGTGCCGCATCGGCGGATGGGATAATGTTCAAATGCGGACGATTTCTGACATACCATCCCCCAAGAATAATGCGGCTGCGCCGGCGCAAGGCGCTCTCGACTCCTCGCGTGTAGAGGCGTGCGAGAATCCCGTTACGCTGTTCAATCTGTTCTGGATCTTCGTCATCTGCAGCGTGGTGGGGCTTGTGGTGGAAACCCTGGTCAGCTATCCCATCGACGGCGTGTGGAAGAACCGCGCCGGCCTGGTATGGGGGCCGTTCTCGCCCATCTACGGCGTGGGTGCCGTGCTGATGACCATGGCGCTGCACAAGCTTCGGGGGCGCCCCGCGTGGGAGTCGTTTGTGGTGGCGGCGCTCGTGGGCGGCGCGTTCGAGCTGATAGCCGGCTGGTTTTGGAAGAACGCCTTCGGCATCGTGGCGTGGAGCTATATCGACCAGCCGTTCAATATCGGCGGGTACACGTGCCTCGGCATCGCCATCGTGTGGGGCATCGCCGGCATGGCATGGATCAAGGTAGGGCTTCCGCTTGCGATGCGCTTAATTGCCGCCATTCCGCTCAATGCCCGTGTGTGGCTCACGGCGTTTCTTGTGGCGTTTCTGGCGCTCGATGTGGTGGTTACGCTCGCGAGCTTCTCGTTCTGGTTCGATCGCCAGGCGGGGCTGCCCATCACCACAGGGGCGGGGCAGTTCTTTGCCCAGTATTTCAGCGATGAGTTCATGACGAACCGCTTCCAAACCATGAGCATGTGGACCGAACTGGCGCAGCGATAGTGTGCAGGTCGAATGCGCTGACCTATCGTTGCGCATCGCTCGTCGGACCCATCCGATAGGTGATTTTCCGCATTATCTAGCGACAAGCCGGATTTTTTGACCATGGGTCTGACCTGGGATTATTATATATAGTACCAGGTCAGACCCAGTTTTTATCGCGGTCAAAAAGTCCGGCTTGTCACACGTATTTCGGAGCGTGCCGTCCCTGGGTTTTCCGGATGGATGCGTGCGCTGAGATGGCGAACGCATCGTATCATGCGCGTTTCGGATGGCGCGCTACATGGGCAGGCGGTCGTGGTTGATGGGGCGGTAGAACAGCTCGCGCAGCTCGCCCGCATCGCGCGTCTGGCCGAGCGCCCACATGGTTTTTGCCACCAGCGCCTCGGTGGTCATGTCATCGCCCTTGAGGATACCGGGGTGGTCGGCATAGGCGCGGCCGACTTCGTACACACCCAGGTCAAGGCCTTCCTCCGGAACCTGCGTGGTCAGCACTACCGTGCGTCCCGAATCCACCCAATCAAAGATCGCGCGTTCGTATGAAGCGTCCTCGTATTCGGGGATGCCTCCGATGCCGAACGTTTCCAGGATGACGGCATCGTAGTCGCGTGCGAGCAGCTCGAAAATGGACGGATGCATTTCGGGCGTGAGCTTGAGCACGATGACGCGTTCGTTCAGCGTGTGGTAGAACACGGGACCGGCGGGCGTTGCGGGTGCTGCTCCCGCGCGCACGATGCGCTCGCCGCGGACCATCGCCAGGGTGGGGAAGTTCACGCTGATGAAGGCGTTTGCGCTCATGGTGCGCTGCTTGCGGGCGCGCGTGCCGGCGATGACCTCGCCGCCGAACACCACCGCCACGTCGTGAGCGGTATCGCTTGCGGCGTAGAGCACGCTCTGGAACAGGTTGAGCTTGGCATCGGTGAAGGGGTTGGCCATCGGGCGCTGCGAGCCGGTGAGTACGATGGGCTTGGGGCTGTTCTGCACCAGGTACGAGAGCGCCGCCGCGGTGTAGGCCATGGTGTCGGTGCCGTGGAGGATGACGAACCCGTCGTAGGCGTCGTAATGCTCCTCGACGCAGGCGGCCATGCGCAGCCAGTCGCGCGGACGCATGTTGGTGCTGTCGATGTTCATGAGCTGGATGATGTCCAGATTGCACACCTTTGCGATCTCGGGCACATAGCCCGCCAGCTGCTCGCCAGTGAGGGCGGGTGCCAGGCCGTTGCCTTCCTCCGCCGAAGCGATGGTGCCGCCCGTGGCTATCATCAGGATGTTCTTCACTGTTGATTCTCCTTGCGTCGTATGGCGCGCTGCTTTTCCTCCATTTCGCGGGCGATGGCATCCATCTTCTCCTCGACCTCGCTCTTGATGCCGAAGAGCGTGCGGCCGCTCGAGATGCGCGGCGGGGTCTCGCCCGTCGCCTGGATGCGTAGCTGCTCGCGAATGAGTTCCCATTTTCTTTCGAAATCGTCCATGCGCGCATGATAGCGCAAGGGCGGCGCGACGGGTATCATGCGTTCTACGAAATAATTCGGGCGCGGAAAACTCAACAAGCAGAAGAAAGGCAACGGGCTTTGAGGTCGGCGAGCAAGACGGACATGGCGGAATCGGGCGCATCATCTGCGCGCGGCGCATTGGGCGGGGCGCATGCGTTTGCGCTGTTCACGGTGTTCGTGTGGGGTTTTACGTTCGTATCCACCAAGGTTCTGCTGGAGGATTTCGCGCCTATCGAAGTGTTGTTCGGGCGCTTTACCATCGGCCTTGTCGCCCTGTGCATCCTGCGCCCGCACATCCTGCGTCTGCAGAAACGCTCGCATGAGTGGCTGTTCATCGCAGCGGGCATCACCGGCGTGACGCTGTATTACCTGATGGAAAACGTCGCGCTTACCTTCGCCAATGCATCGGTGGTGGGCGTGCTCGTGGCAGTGTCGCCACTTTCCACCACGGCGATTGCGTTCGCGCTGGGCCGCGAGAGGATAAGCGCCAGGTTCGTGGCGGGCTTGATCGTAGCGCTTGCCGGTGTTGCGCTGGTGTGTCTGGGCGGCGGAAGTGCGACGTTCAGCATCCCGGGCGTCGTGCTCGCGCTGGGCGCGGCTCTCATGTGGTCGCTGTATTCGACGCTTGTGAAGCGCATCTCCGATTTGGGTTATGAGACCATCGCTTCCACGAAGCGCACATTCGTATGGGGCATCTTGTTCATGATCCCGCTTCTGCCGCTAATGGGTGCGCAGCCCGACGTGAGCCGGCTGGCCGATCCGCTCGATGCCGCCAACCTGTTGTTTTTGGGCCTTGCCGCCTCTGCAGGATGCTTTGCCACCTGGGGCATCGCGGTGTCACGTCTGGGCGCGGCCAAAACGAGCATCTACATCTACCTGGTTCCCGTCATCACGGCTGCGGCTTCTGCCGCGATTCTGGGTGAGCCCATTTCGCTTGCCATGGCTGCGGGCATCGTGCTCACCATTGCCGGATTGGCGCTCTCGGATGAGAGGCTGAGTGTGGCTTCGATGCGAGGCAGGAGAAGCGACGGGTAGTCCGGCGGTTGCGTGCATTACCGTGGCGCTTGAGTGAAGCGAACGGGAGGGTTCGCGCTTCAATTCACCGCCGGGCGGCAGCGCGCATCAATAGGGTAACGGCCCGGCCTCATCGGGCCTGTTACGGGGTACAATCGTTCCAGAGGAAACAGGCGAGCGCATCCCGGCGCGATCAGCGGCCCTTTGTGCCTGCAGCGCCCGGTTGCCTCGCCAATCAAGCGGCATGCTGCCGCGAAAAGGAACCAGGAGGTGCGCCATGGCCAAGACGCTGATCCTCATTCGACACGGAAAAGCCCTACCGCGCGAGACGTGGAAGGAAGACGATGCATTGCGGCCCCTTTCGGGCGGCGGCGAGCTCTCCATGGAAGCGCGCCTACCTTCCGCGTTGTCACTGATTGACGAGGGGATGGCATCCGGGGGAATCGAGGTATGGTCGAGCCCCGCGCTGCGCACGATGCAGACCGCGCAGATCGTCGCACGTATCCTGGACGCGCCCGAGCCCGAGGCGCACGAGTGCTTGCTGAATCAGGATGCCGAGGCGTTCCTGGGCGAATTCGAGGCAAGCGAAGCATCCTGCGTGATTGCCGTGGGGCACAATCCCTTCGTTGACGATGTGGCGGCGCGCCTGTCGGGTGTGAGGCTGCCTATTTTCACGGGCGCGACGGTAGCGTTGCGCGTGGAGCGTGGGGCGGCGAGGTCGACCAGGCCGAGCGCACGGCTTCTGTGGTTCGTCCAAGGCCCCAAGGCCAGCAGATGGGCCACGCTTGCCGCCATGGAAAGCGTTCTCGCGCGGGCATACGATACTGTGAACGCGCGCCTACTGGCGTTTTTCGAGAATCCGCAAGACCCCGAAACCATGCACAAGTTCCGCGTGTCCATTCGCACGATGCGCAGCCTCGTGGCATTCGCCGAGCCGTTCATGAAGCGCAGCCAGGCCAAGGCGATGCAGCGCAACCTGCGCACGGTGGTGCGTTGGACCTCTCGCTTGCGCGAGCTCGACGTGCTGCACGATCAGGCGGCGTCGATGGAGGTGTCCTGCGAGGAGCTGACGGGCGCGATTGCCAAGGCGCGCGATGCGGAGCGCGAGCGCGTGGCCAAGCAGCTTAAGAGCAAGAGGGCCGCGAAGTTGCTTGCCGCGGTGGGCGAGGAGGCTCTGGATGTCGCATGGAAGCCGCGAGCGGCGCAGGAGGGCGTGTCGCGCAAGGCAATGCGTGCGCGATTTGCCTCGATGCTTGCGGAGCTCGAGCGCGATTTGGAGGCGCTCGACATCGCTGACGCAGAGGCAACGCACGACGTGCGCAAGGAAGCCAAGCGCGTGCGCTACTCCGCCGAGAACTTCAGGGAGTTCCTCGAGGACGATGCGGTTGCCGTGGCCAAGCGCATGGTGAAGATGCAGGACGGCCTTGGCGCTATCTGCGACGCGCGTGTGAACCTCGAGATTATCGATACCTTTCCCAAGAAGAAGCTTTCCGAAGACGCTCGCGTCGCGCTCGATGCGCTGCGCGCAAGCAACGCCGAATTCCTCCGCAAGGCGCTCGAAGGCGGGAAGGATGGGGAGGCGCCCGGTGACGAGCGTTCGGCTGCGGACGCGGGGGCTGAGCCTGAGCCGCCTGCAGACGCGGGAGCTGAGCCTGAGCCGCCCGCGGATGCGGTGGTTGAACCGCCTGCGGCTGAGACGGCGGGCGATGCGATTGCGAGCCGGGAGGGGTAGGCGGCAAATCCACCTGCACTATATTGTTCTATACACCGTATATATGAATGAAACCCCAGATTAGAGGAGGACAACATGGGATTCATGGATCTTGCGATGAAGCGCTATTCGGTGCGCCATTACGAGCAGCGCCCGGTCGAGCAGGAGAAGATCGATGCGATCGTGGAAGCGGGTCGTTTGGCACCTACGGCGCATAACAACCACCCCGTGCGCGTGGTGGTGTGTGACACGCCCGAGCTGTTGGCGAAGGCCGCTCTGTGCGAGCCGCGCTTCGAGCGCGACGGAAGCATCTTCGGCGCGCCGCTCGCGTTTGTTGTGTGCGCCAAGCCCGATGTCGCCTGGACCCGTTCCTACGACGATATGAATTCTGCCCCCATCGACGCCTCTATCGTGTGCGACCAGATGATGATGCAGGCGACCGATTTGGGCTTGGGCACCTGCTGGGTGTGCGCGTTCGATCCCGAGGTTGCCAAGCGCGAGTTTAACCTGCCCGAGGGTGTGGAGCCCATCAACATCCTGGTGGCGGGCTACGCCCAGCCGCGCGAGCTTGACCCTGAGCGCCGCGAAGCACGCCGCATTCCCCTCGCCGAGTTTACCGACGCGAACGCCTAGGCTGTTCTCCTATTCAAAAACGCGTATAAGCAAAGTGGCCTTCCGAACGGGAAGGCCACTTTTTTAGGATGGTACTGCGACTGGATTTACGCCTGCTGACGCTGCGCCGCGCGCCTGCGGTGCGCCCATGCCGACGCGCCG
>CAUWMI010000050.1:0-14438 GCA_963559755.1 uncultured Slackia sp.
GCACCGAAGAGATTCGCGATCGCGTTTTGCATCTGTAGTGCTGTCAAAGGGGGAAGGGAGAGGGATGTATTCCCTCTCCCTTCCCCCATTGGAACCCCCTTCCCACACCCTACGTTCCAGAGCGCGTGGGAAACCGGATGCTTGGGGCTTCATCGCCTACTGGGGCGGGATTTGCTTCACGCTCTCGCAGTTCGCAGCGATGATGGGGCTTGGAACGTCATCAGTGGCTTTTGTGGGTTAGGGGTCGTCACGCGTATCGTTGATTCAAGGTTTTCTTGGGGGCATCGCCATCTTTTTGCGTTTGTGAGCTCCGTGTGCACGGATTTGCTCGAAAAACGCCACTTTTTGCGATTTGTGCACTGCTTAAGTCGCGTTTGGTCCGTCCGATTCTGCTGGCTTGGGGCATTTCGCTTTGAAAAAAGGCGGTTTGCCCCGGTTTGAGGCATAATTTGGAGCGCCTGTTAGCCGTATTGAGGGCAAACATGCGATTTTGGCTTGCACACAGAGTTCACAAATCGAGATTAATGGCGTTTTTCTCGGAAACGTTTGCACATGCGACTTCCGCGAACGCGTTTGGCTGTCGGGTTGTTGGTGGGAATCGGCTGACTTCGCGACTTTGGACATCGGTCCGGCCGATAGCAAAGCGTCTTGGTCGGCGGAGCTCTATAGGGTGGGTTTTTGAAAGGAGCGGGCGATGAATTACTCCGCTATCAAATACTGCGACATTGCTAATGGCGAAGGAGTGCGCACCTCGCTGTTCGTTTCAGGGTGTCGCAGGGGATGCCCATTCTGTTTCAACGAGGAGGCGCAGAACTTCGCGTCGGGCAAGCCGTTTGATGCGGCGGCGGAAAAGGCGATTCTCAAGAGCCTCGAGCCGGAATACGTGGACGGCCTCTCGCTTCTGGGCGGTGAGCCCATGGAGCCTGAAAACCAGGCGGGCCTGGTGGATTTCGTCGAGCGCGTGAAGGCGAACTTCCCCGAGAAAGCGGTGTGGTGCTATACGGGCGACGTGCTCGAAGAGCTCATGCCGGGCGGGCGGCACCATACCGATGCGACCGATCGCTTGCTGGCTGCCATCGACATTCTGGTGGACGGGCCGTTCATCCAAGCCCAGAAGGACATCACGCTGCGATTCCGCGGGTCGGCCAACCAGCGCATCATCGACATGAACGCTACGCGCGCCGCGGCGGCAGAGCAGGGCGTTCCTCTGAGCGAAGCCGTGTGCATCTGGCAAGACGACCCGGTGTTCTCAACGCACACGATGGAGTAGCGGGCGGTACCTCTCAACTAGCGAATCAAGCGCGTTGGCCACAAGGTGGTGCGCACTCTGCCGGCGGCGGCAACTAATATGAATCATGCGTCGCAGGACGCTTCTGACTCAAGCAAAAGCCAAGTGATTTTGATATGCGAAGGCCCTGACATGTTCTCGTGTCAGGGCCTGCTGATGATGGGTCGTCTCTGCCGGTCGCGTGTGATGTTCGCGGCGGATTATTGCAGCTCAACTGCTACGAAGGGGGCGCCTTCGGCATCGCACAGCTCCGCCACGGCGCGGCCTTTTTCCTGCGCTATAAATGGGTAGATGACGTCCCCCATCACAGCGGCGCGGCGGAAATCGATGCGCGCGGTGCGCACAGCGGCTTCGCAGGGCAGCAGCTCCATCGCCATCTGCAGATACTGGCAGTTGTTCACGTGCTCGTTGGTGTCGATCATGGAGCGGCGCACCGCAAAGGGCTCGCGTTCTTCCATGGCGTTGGGGAGGACGATTTTGTGCGGCTCGTGCGGCATGGGAAGGGGCTCGTGCGTGCCGTAGGGGTCAACGTGCTCGGCGGTCGCTTTGACGGGGCGGCCTTTTGCCAGATCCATGAAGATCCAGGTGGTGTCGGCTTTGGCAATGATCGCGCCCGATTCGTCAGCCATGAAGAAATTACGATGCGCCATGAGGCCCTTGAAGCGGCTGGCGAACGTGCCTACCGTAACGGTTTCGTTCAGCATCGGATAGCGGTCAACGATGACGCGCCAATGCGAAAGCACCCATGCCTTTTGCTGGTCTTTAAGCCACTGCATGCCCACGCCCAAATCTTCGGATTGGAACGTGCTGCAATCCTGGAAGTAGTTTACTAGTGACGGCAGCGTGAGCTGGGCGTTGTGGTCGACCTCGCTATAGCGGATGCGCGCGGGAAAGGTGTAGACGGCGGGGTCTTGTTGAAGGTCGGCGAGGGTTGGGAGTTCGGTCCGTACGGCATTGTTTGCGGTGGCGGGATTGGCCTTGGCATCGGCCTCGCTCACGATGCGTTCGGTGGTTTCTGCGCTATGCTTGGTATCGGTCATGCGGGTGCTCCTTGCGTGATCTGCGTGTAACGTCCGAAGCATAGCATGAGAAAGGCGGCGCATCTGTAGCACGCCGTCCTATTTGTTCCCGATTGGTCTCAAAGAGCCGAAAAAGGCGAAGGAGCCGAGTCAGGGAAGAGCTCTCTTCGGGCGCAGCGTTAGCTTGCCAATAAACGAGTTTTCGCGAAGTTGTGGGGCGGTCTTAGCCTTGGAGGGCTGCAAGACTGGTAGGATTGGCGGGACGCAAAACGCGCCGTTTGGCGCTCTCACGAATCGAGGCATCATGCTTAACGAAAATATCGACTCCATTGTCGCATCCATCGCAGAAAACTATCGCACGTCCCCCGAGATCTTTTTCACCGATCCCGATCGTCATTTTCCCAGCAAGCAGGCCATCGTGAAGCTGATCAAGGACCTGCGCCGCGTAATGTTCCCCAGCTATTTTGGCGACGAGGCCCCCACCGGCGTCAAGCCCGAGTATTTCATCGGCGAGATGCTGCTGCGCATCGAGGATTCGCTGCGTCGCGAGCTGCGTGAGGCGTTCCTGTTCCGCGCCGGTAAGGGCGACGAGATGAACCAGATCGCCCCCATCGCGTTTGAGGATGTGGATGCGCGCGTGGACGAGATCAGCAAGACGTTCATGAATCGCTTGCCCGAGGTGCATCGCATGCTGCTCACCGACGTGCAGGCCGCCTTCGACGGCGATCCGGCCGCTCAGAGCAAAGAGGACATCATCTTCTCCTATCCGGGCTTCTTCGCGGTGTTCGTGTACCGCATCGCGCACGAGCTGTACGTGCAGGGCGTGCCTGTGATCCCGCGCATCATGAGCGAGTACGCGCACAGCGGCACGGGCGTGGACATCAACCCCGGCGCCACCATCGATGAGTACTTCTTCATCGACCATGCGACCGGTGTGGTCATCGGCGAGACCACGACCATCGGCAAGCACGTGAAGATTTACCAGGGCGTCACGCTGGGCGCGCTCTCCACGCGCGCGGGCCAGCAGCTAGCGGGCGTGAAGCGCCATCCCACCATCGAGGACAACGTGACCATCTACTCCAACGCGAGCGTCTTGGGCGGCGAGACCGTGGTGGGTGCGGGCAGCGTCATTGCGGGCAGCGCGTTTGTGACCGAATCGGTGCCGGCGAATTCGCGTGTGAGCGTGAGCGGCCAGAAGATCTGTGTGCGCGCCCCCAAGAAGAGTGCCGCGAGTTGGGAACTGTAAGGTGCTCGAAATCAACATTCCTGATGTCGCGCTCATTATCGAGGGCGGCGGCATGCGCGCGAGCTATACGGCGGGCGCCATCGTCACTTTGCTCGAGCGCGAGATGAATTTCGGCAAGGTGTACGGCATATCGGCGGGTTCCAGCCATACGGTGAACTATCTCTCGCGCGATATCGAGCGTACCAAAGCGGCGTTTGTGGACATCGTGCGCGACCCGGAATTCGGCGGCGTGGGGAGCTTCCTGCGCGGTACGGGCTACTTCAATGCGCCGCATCTCTACGAGGGCCTGGTTGATGATTACGCCGGCACCGACGAAGTCATGGCGTACGATTGGGAAACGTTTAGCGCGAACCCTGCCGATTTTCATATCGAGGCGTTCGACTGGGAAACGGGCGAGACGGTTGTCTGGACGCGCAAAGACGTAAAAACGCCGCACGACCTGCTGCTGTGCGTGCGTGCCTCGTCCAGCATGCCCATCTTCATGCCGCCTGTGACCTTCGACGGGCGCACGTATCTGGATGGCGGCATGGGCGAGAGTTGGGGCATCTGTCTGCATGCGGCGCAGCGCGACGGGTTCAAACGGTTCTTCATCGTGCGGACCCAAGAACGCGCTTATCGGAAGAAGCCTGTGGGTGGTGCCGAGGCGGCGCTGATGAGAGCCGTATTCCGGAAGCATCCCCTGGTAGCCGAGCGCACCATCGAGCGGTGGCGGCATTACAACACGCTGCTCGACGAGATCGACGCGCTGGAGGCGCAGGGCGCGGCGTACGTGTTTTGCCCCGAGAAGATGGACGTGACCAACAAGACCTCTGATCTGGCGAAGCTCCAGCAGTCGTACGACCGCGGTTACGCGCAGGCGCAGCGTGAGGCCGATGCCTGGGAAAAGTGGCTGCGATAGGCGAACGAGTTTGCTCGGCGAACAAGTTTTTGGAACATACGAAAGCAGGGCCGGCGCGATAGGGGGCGCTGGCTTTTGACGGCATGATTGTGCCGCTTCAGCCGCCCGGCGCTTCCTCCTGCGCCATGAGCGCACGTGCGTCATTCACTCTGTTCAAGTCCGCTATGATGCGGGCGGCGCCCCTCCTACGCTAGTGAGCGCATGTGCGTCATGCGGCGTGAACGGTTTATGGCGCGGCGGTAACGAGTTCGTGGACAATCCGCAGCCCCCTTTTTCGCATGCTATGTTGGAGCAAAAGCAAGCGGGAAGGAAGCCATGGCGGAAGACGTACGGAACATTCAAGAAAAGAAAGGCCTCATCAGAGGGCTGTTTGATGACCTGTCCATCGCGCAGGTGCTTGCCGGCGCGCTCGCAGCGGTCACGTCGATGCTGCTCGCGTCGCAGATCGGCATCTACGGCTCGGTCATCGGCGTGGGTGTTGGCTCGGTGATCTCGGCTGTGGCATCGCAGCTGTACAAGAAGTTCCTCTCGGCCTCGGCCGATAAGATTCGCGAAGTGGGCGGTCACGGCGATGCGGGCGAAGAAGACGCAGGCAATGCGAACGGGGAAGAAGCGCGCGGTACGGATGGCACCGGCTACGCGTCGGGCGCGATGGGTGCGGCGGAGACGGTTGCGATGCCCGCAGTAGAGTCCGTTTCTCGAGGATCGAACTCCTCGGCTCTCGCGTCCGCTCAGACCTCCGCGCTCGATAGCGGTGGACGCGTGGCGGATACATCCCAGACACAAGTTTTACGTGGTAGTGGCTGGAACGCCGCTGGCAAAGATACGCAACGTATTGCTTCCTCCGGCATCCAGGGCTCTTCTCCCTATGCGGATGCCGATTTCTATCGCGACGGCGACCGCGTGCGTGCCCGTGCCGCACGTCAGCGCAAAGATCGCACGAAGCAGCGCGTGCTCATCGTGTCGGTGGCATCGGCGCTGGTGGCCGTTGTGCTGAGCGCCGCGGTAATCATGCTGGTCACCCAGGGTGAAGGCGTGGGCGAGAAGCCTCAGCACTTCATCCCCACAGGACAGAACGCGGCGGTGCTCGATGGGACGCATGAGCCGAACGCAGCCGATACGGGCACCTCTTCGCCCGAAGATGGAGAAAGTGGACAGGGCTCTTCGGCATTGAACGGCGGGGATGGGGCCTCGTCCGATTCTTCGACGGGCTCTTCCTCGGATTCGGGCACTGATTCTGCTTCGGGCTCGCAGGGCTCGACAGGCGGATCGGCATCGGACGGCTCTCAACAGGGCGCGTCCGGCGGATCCAGCAACGCGGGCGGGTCAAGCGGCGCGGGCGATTCGACCTCTTCTGACGGTTCGAGCAGCGGCTCGTCTTCGGACGGATCGGATTCGACTTCGGACACCGGAGGCTCGAACTCCAGCGGCAGCGACCCCACAACGGGCGATGCGGGCTCTTCGGGCGGCGGCCAAGGCGGTATCGGTTCAGCTGGCGGAGATAGCGCCTCCTCTCAGGACAATTCCGCCTCTTAAGCACGCGGCTGCGCGCCATGCGGTTCTGACGTGCGCGTGGATTCCGCACGGACATCCCGTTGATAGGGCAAGCCCGCACTATAATTCTGTCACTGGTCGATTTGCCGCGGGCAGCGGTGCCAAGAAAGGGGTTTGTCGCAAGCATGGCGTTTAAGATGTTCGAAAACGCGAAGGACAAGCTCACGGGCCGCAAGCCTGGCGGCGACACCCGGGCACATGAGGACGGCAGCGGTTTCTCGCCCCGCGCACAGCAGGGGGAGGGAAGCGCGGCCCAATCTCGCACGGTGCATGCCGAGGCCCGCTCTCGCGCCGCACGCTCTGCTGCGCATGCCGGTGACGATGCCACGCGCGAGCTGGAAGGTCGCCTCGCGCGCAGCTTTCCGCGCGGCGCTTCGCCCGGGCGTACCATTCCGCCGCATCCGGGCAGTTCCATCTCGTTTCAGGACGAATCTCCCTATCGCGCATCCGGCGGTCAAGGCGGTCAGCCGGGCGGCAAGAAGGGGCGCAAGCGCAAGCCCAACTGGATCACGCGCCAGGTGAACCGCTGGGCGAATCGCCTGGTGGGCGCCGTGGCTGAGGGCAGCTTCTCCGAACAGGAGGAGCAGTATGCGTCGCATCGCACCACGCGCGACTACATCTGGAACACCGTGGGTCTGGCATCGTGGGGCGTAGTGTTCCCCATCCTCTCCATCGTGGTCACGCAGCTCGTAGGCACCGAGCAGGCCGGTATGTTCGCCATGGCGTTCACCGTGGCGCTGCTGCTCATGTTCGTGGCCAATTACGGCGTGCGCACCTATCAGGTGTCCGACCTGGACGAAGAGCATTCGTTCTCCGACTACCAGATTAACCGCGTGCTAACCTGCGCCATCATGATGGCGGTGGGTTTCGCATACGGCGCGTTTCGCGGCTACGGTGCCGAGATGATGACCATCTGCGCCGGCGTGTACGTGTACAAGATGGTCGACGGCTGGGCCGACGTGTACGAGGGCCGCCTGCAGCAGATGGACAAGCTTTATCTCGCGGGCATCTCGCAAACGTTCCGCTCGGTCACGGTGCTGGTCATCTTCTCGCTCACACTGCTCATCACGCGCAACCTCATGGTGTCGTGCATCGTGATGGGCGTGGTGGCGGTGCTCACGCTGTTCGTGCTAACCATCCCGCTGGCGCTGCTCGAAACGCCCAAGTCGCGCAAGCTCAGCGTGGCTAGCGTGGTGTCGCTGCTCAAGCAGTGCTTCCCGCTGTTCGTGGCGCTGTTCATGTACAACCTGATCGAGAACATGCCCAAGTTCATGATGGAGGGCATGCTTCCTTACGACAATCAGCTCTACTACAACGCGATGTGGTTTCCGGCGAACGCGCTGGTCATCTTCGTGCAGGTGATTTATAAGCCGCTGCTGGTGCGCATGGCGGGCATCTGGGCCGATATGCGCACACGCAAGCGTTTCGACATCCTGGTGATTGCGATGCTTGCGGTGATCGTGGCCATCACGTGCGGCGTGTGCGCCGTGATGTGGGCCGTGGGCGCGCCGGTGCTGGGCTTCCTCTACGGCGTGGATTTCGAGCCGTACCGCGGGCTCATCGTGGTCATGGTGGTGGCCGGCGGCGTGTCGGCGGCGATCGACTTCATCTATCAGGCGGTCACGCTTCTGCGCAAGCAGGGGTCGGTCACCAAGCTCTATATTGTGACGTTTGGGTTCTCGCTGTTTATTCCCACGCTGCTGGTGGGCTTCACGGGGCTGCCGGGCGCGGTGCTGAGCTATCTGATCATCATGAGCTTCTTGCTGGTGCTGCTGGTGTGGGAGTACCTGCGCATTCGTATCGCGCTGGCAAACGAACCGGTGGAGGATGCCCCTGCGCCGCGTGAGCGCGTGTACGAGAATGAGGCGGCGGTGCGTATGCCGGCCAGGCGCGATGGGTGGTCGGCTCAGGATGCCTCTGCCGGGCGGCAGGTGAGTCGACATGCTCGCCCCGTCCAGGGTGCGCAGCGCGGCATCCAGCCGAACGGTCCCTCTTCGGCCTCTCGACAGGCGCAGTCTCAGGTGCCTTCGCGCGGGTCGCATGCGGGGTCTTCTCGCGTGCGTATGACTCAGCTTCCTGCGGCGTCTTCTGGTTCGCGTGGCGGCCATGCGCGTCCGGCGGATGCTGCGAATGTGGGTCAGGCTGGGCAGGCGCTTCCTCGTAACGTGCGCGGTCAGGCCGCCCAGGGCCAGGCGCAAGGGCGACAGCCTCTTGCGGGGCAGCCTCAGCGGTGTCAGTCTGCCGGCCGACATGCCGTGCCGGCCCCCGTTCAGCATTTCGATGATTACGCCGGCGTAGAAGTGGACGAAATGACTCCGCGCGAAAAGGCGCGCGCCGCTCATGCCGAAAGGCTGCGGCGCGAGGAAGCTGCGGCAAAACGTGCCGAGCGCCATGCTCGCCGCGCTGCGATGTCCGAAGCGGCGCACGAGGCGGGCAAACATGCGTCGGGCGCGTCTGGCGATTCCGCGCAGTCGGGTGCGGCGCAACGCAATCCAAAGAATAGGGGAGCGCATGGCCGAAACGAATAACGCTTCAACCGAGGATGGCTTCTTTTCACGCCTCGAGCGCATTATGGGACGTGAGGGCGTCGAGCGCCTGGGCGGCTCCACGGTTATGGTGCTCGGCGTGGGCGGCGTGGGCTCCAACTGCATCGAGGCGCTGGCGCGCGGTGGCGTGGGACGGCTGATCATCGTGGACCACGATGTGGTGCAGGAGAGCAACATCAACCGCCAAGCCATTGCGTTTCGCAGCACGCTGGGGTTGCCTAAGGTGGAAGCCATGCGTCGTATGATTGCTGACATCAATCCTGATGCGCAGGTGGAGGCGCTGCAGCGTTTCGTGCTCGCGCAGGATGTGCCGGTCCTGCTCGACGAATATGTCGGGCGGGTTGATTACGTGGTGGATGCAATCGATACCGTGTCTGCCAAGCTCGCCATTGCCGAGTATGCCGATGCGTGCGGGTTTCGCCTGATCAGCAGCATGGGTGCGGCCAATAAGCTGCATCCCGAATGTCTGCGTGTGGCCGACATTTTCGACACGGTGAACTGCCCGTTGAGCCGCATCATGCGCAAAGAGGCCCGCAAGCGAGGCATCAAACATCTGAAGGTTTTGTACTCGCGCGAGCAGCCGGTCAAGGTGGCCGTGCGCGAGGGGTCCGAGCGTCGCGAGCGCTCCAATTTGGGTACCGCATCGTTCATGCCTCCCATCATGGGCCAAATGATAGCCGGCCAAGTAATCCGCGAGCTCGTAGGGCTTGAGTAAGGCCGAGGCGACGCTGCGGCTTGACCAGGGCGGGGCCGTAGGACGCTTGTCTCATATCAAGCACAGACGTATCCCGTCATTTTGACGCTAAATGCTTTGGAAACGGTCGATTTTAACGTCAAAATGACGGGATTCCATGCGAAGGTCCGGCTACCGTTCCGCCTCATTCGTAGGGCGCTTCGAGATTGTTTACTCGCTGGGTAAACAATCTTCAGCGCACGTGCTCTTTCAGCCAGTCGCAGATGATATCGGCAATCTGGTAGCTGTTGTCCTCCATCATGAGCGCATGGGTGTTGCCGTAGATTCCTCGTTCGGGCAGGTAAATCCACTCGGTATCAGAGCCTACGGCCTTCATGTGCTCGTAGAGATGACGCATACTGCCTTCGTAAGCGTATTGACCAGGCCATATATAGCCGTCGATCTTGTGGCGATCCTCCAGGAAGTCGCCATAGACGAACAGCATGGGTATGCCTTCGAGCGCGGAAACGTCGGCTTCCTGCGGGTCGAGGGTGGATGAGCTCTCCAGCAGCACGATGCCCTTGATATTGCGGGGGCACGTCATGGCGGCCGCTAGCGAGAACAAGCCGCCTTGGCTGTGCGCCAATATGATGCAGCCATCGGTCATGCTTCCGAAGTATTCGTCGTATGCAGCTTGCACCATGGCGTTCGACGTAGTCCAGCGGGGCACCTGTTGCTTCATGAACTGGTCGTATTTGCTGGCGTCGAAGCGACTCCCCTCGAACGGCACGCCGGGCTTGGGGCCAAGTCGGTAGGTGGTCCAGCGCTCTGCGTAGCTCATGAACATCGGCTCGCCGTCGTTGATCTCTGGGAATTGCGCCCAGGAAGACCTGCCGCGCTCAACGCCGTCGGACACATGAACATTGAACCCGTTCTGCAAGAACCTGAACGACCAGCCGGGCCGCCCGTTCTGCGTGCTCTCCCATAACGCGCCCGTCGCGCCGCCGCCGTGAACCATGCATACGGGATAGGGGAGCACGGGGTCAACCAAGTCTACGTACTGCACGTACATCTGACCCGCTTGGAAATCACCGTTCGGATCGTAGTCGACGGGCGGTCCTCCCGGCCAAAACGAGATGTGCCGCAGGTCGCTTCCTTCGATCGTGACCTTCCTGCCGCCGATGTGATAGCTGCCGAATGAAGCTATCTGTACGGGCCGTTCATGCTCCTCGTTGTTCGTTGCTCTGGATTCCACGCGAAACCATCCCTTTCATGAAATGATTCGATATCCTTATGATAACGCCGTTTGCGAATGAAATGCGGAGGATGCACACGGCGGAAAGGTGGAGCGCCCCATGAAATTGTTCGACATGCACTGCCATTTGGATTTCTTGCCCGAAGATGCCGCGTCTGCCTTGGTGCGCGCGGCGGAAGCCCGGGGCATTTGCGCATTTTCCAACACCGTTACGCCGGCGGGATATGAGCGCGCGCATGCGCTATTCGGCACTCACGAAAACGTACATGTGGGCGTGGGACTGCATCCGTGGTGGGCGACGAACGAAGGTGTCGACAATCCGCTGCTGGCGAGCGAGACGCCTGGCAGGACTGCCGCCGCGATGCGCAAGGGTTTCTCGTCGGAGGCAGGCATGACGCCGGCTGCAGCGGCTGTTGAGGCGCACGACGAGGTCGCACCAGGGAAGAACGAGCAGGGTGCGGAATCTATTCTGTCGTTGTCGGATGAGCTGGATCGGCTTGTGTCGCTCATCCGGGATACATCCTTCGTCGGCGAGGTGGGACTCGATTTTGCGCCGCGACACGAAGATACGCGCGAGGAGCAGATTGCGGCATTCGACGCCGCACTCGACGCATGCGCAGCCGGCGGCAAGGTGATTTCGATTCATGCGGTTCGCTCGGCGGGAACGGTGCTCGACATGCTTGAAGCGCATGGTACGCTCGATTCGAACGCCTGCATCCTCCACTGGTTCTCTGGCACGTCGGATGAGCTCACGCGCGCGATTCGCCTGGGCTGCTTCTTCTCCATCAATCCGCATATGCTCGCTACCAAACGCGGCCGCGCCTACGTGCGCGCTATTCCGCGAGAGCGCTTGCTGCTAGAGACGGATATGCCTGCCAACGAGGGCGCGGCGTATTCGATTGAAGAATGGGAACACGATTTGCGTGCCGTCTTGGCCGCGCTGGCCGATGCATGTAACGAAGATGTGGACAATTTGGGTGAGGCGATAGCCCAAACTAGTTCGCAGCTTTTGACGCGCTAGATGGATCGCTTTGGTGGGCGCGACGTATTCATGGGCGCGCCTCGTGGGGCTGGGCTTGCCGGATTGTTTCTGCGTCTCAGGTCTTCCTGTGTTTGCAGTGCCGCCCTGGGTGTTGAGTCGTCCTGGGGTTGCCCGCGCGCGGCGCATGCCGTATGGTTGCCCAACTTTAGGCTCTGCGAATCAGCGATTAAGGTCATTTTCTCATCGTATGGGCGGCGGAGCGGTTCGTTTTCTTACTGGTGGTCAATTTCTTATCGAATGGGTGCCGACAACACTGCATTTTGTCCGTTTGCCGTCATGAGACGTCTCAAATTGGGGCTTCGCGCTCCCGAAAAGTACGTTCATGAGTCTCGAGCACCTAAAAGGTGGGAGGTTGAACCTTGAAATCGCCCATTGGATTAATTATTGACCAGACTACTGAAATCGAACGTGTTTTGCGCCCTGACGAAGAAAGAATGACCAATTTCGGCAGTTGAGACAAACCTATAATGAGCAATGGAATATTGTGGGACTAAGGAAAGGATGCGAAATGGAAACTCTTGAAGCAATCAAAACCCGTCGCAGCGTGCGTGCCTACAAGCCGGACATGCCCGCGAAAGAGCTGATCGATAAGGTGATCGAGGCTGGAACCTGGGCGCCCACCGGCATGGGCCAGCAGTCGCCGATCATCGTGGCCGTTACCAACAAGGAACTGCGCGACGAGCTGTCCCAGATGAATGCCGAAATATTCGGCAGGCCGGGAACCGATCCGTTTTACGGTGCACCCGTGGTGCTGGTCGTGCTGGCCGACAAATCTATGCCGACGCATGTGTATGATGGCAGCCTGGTCATGGGCACCATGATGCTTGCGGCGCATGACCTGGGGCTTTCAAGCTGCTGGATCCATCGCGCCAAGGAGGAGTTCGAATCCGAGCGCGGAAAGGAGATCCTTAAGGAGCTGGGCATCGAGGGCGATTACGAAGGCATCGGCCACTGCGTTCTGGGCTACGCCGCCGACGATGCCGCACCGGTCGCTAAGCCTCGCAAGGAGAGCTGGGTGTACTGGGCGGAATAGCGCAGGCAGGCACATTCGATACGTCTCTATAGATATAATGCGGGGCTGCAGCTTTTATGCTGCGGCCCTTTAGATTGGGGTATGGCTCGCATTTATATGCGTTAGTGGTACGGCTCTTAGCTTTGAGGCGCTTGGCCTGGTGCGGTCTGCGATTGTGGAGGGTAATATGCCTGTTATCCGTCTGGACGATGTCAACGACCCGCGTCTGCGCGTGTATTCCGGCATGACCGATGCCCAGCTGCGTGATGGCGTGGGCGCGCCCGGGCCTGACCTCAATTTAAACGGCGGGCTTTTCATCGCCGAGAGCGCCAAGGTGATCGAGCGGGCCCTTGACGCGGGCGCGCGCATGCATTCGATGTTTCTGGAGGAGTGCTGGCTTGATGCCACCATGCCGATTATCGAGCGGCTGGAGGCCGAGGGGCTCGATGCTCCCATTCTGCTGGCGACGCGCAAACAGTTCCGCGCCGTCACGGGATACCAGACGACGCGCGGGGCGCTTGCGGCGTTCTATCGTCCGGCACTGCCGAACGTGGAGAAGCTGCTGGCGAATGCTCGCCGTGTGGCAATTTTGGAGGACATCACCAACTACACCAATGTGGGTGCGGCGTTTCGCTCGGCTGCGGCATTGGGAATGGATGCGGTGCTGGTCACGCCCGCTTGTCATGATCCGTTGTACCGTCGTGCGGCGCGCGTGAGCATGGGCACGGTGTTCCAAGTGCCGTGGACGCGCATCGGGCATGACCGCGACTGGGCGGCGGAGGGCGTGCCGCTGCTGCATTCGCTCGGGTTCAAGACGGCGGCGCTCGCGTTGTCGGACGATTCGATTTCGCTCGACGCGCCCGAGCTTGCGGAATGCGAGAAGCTTGCGCTGGTGCTAGGCACCGAGGGCGATGGATTGGCGCAAAGCACCATCGCGGCCTGCGACTACACGGTGAAAATCCCCATGGGGCACGGCGTGGACTCGCTCAACGTAGCCGCCGCCAGCGCCGTGGCGTTCTGGGAGCTGCGCGTACGCAAGTGAACGGTTCCCAGGGTGCCGCGGAGGGGGGCAAGGAACACGCGTTCAGCTGCCGCCCTCTTCGAGGGCTATGCGCTTCACTAGGCTTTTCAGCTAAACAAGAGGCAAAAGTGAGAAAGACGAGTGCTTTCGAGTGCCCCTCCCCGGCATGCGCGACGACAACAACAGACGCGTCATGGCAGCTCCCAGAACGCCACGGCGCTGGCGCGTCTTGTCTCGCTTGGGCCTGGGTTACTCGGATTTTGCCTGACGCTCGAAAATCATCTCCGCACCGATGCGCACGCAGTCTACGATGCAATCGTCGCAGATGGGGAGAGGGCCGGGTTGATCGGTTCCGCGGATGGCCCGGCATTCGGTGGTCTTATGAATCTCGCGGAAGCGGCGCACGCATTCGGCGGCGAGCTCGTAGGTGTTCTGTTTGCTTGTGGGGTCCGATGGGCCAAAGCTGTTGGCGGCACCCATGATGGCGACGGCACCCGAAAGCGCTCCGCAGGTCTCGCTCTTGCATCCCATGCCGCTGCCAAAGCCTTCCATCAGGCGAAACGTTGAATCCTCGCTCGCCTCGACTAGCGGCGCAAGCGTGCAGGCCACGCATTGGGCGCAGTTGAAGTTACGCTTGTGCAGCGCCAGGGCGCGCTCGGCCAATTGCCGGATTACGGTTTCGTGCTCTGCATTCATGTGGAACCTCGCTTGTTTGCGTCGGATTTTGCTTGCATGTGTCGCATGCGGGCATGGTATACCATCAAGTGTACGCCATCTCTCCAGGCCGAGCGTTCAATACTTGCATTATTCGTATCCGATTATCGAATAATGCAAGTATTGAACTCTGAACGAGCATATCGGGAGATAAGAGGGGCTGGCTACCT
>CAUWMI010000051.1:0-14228 GCA_963559755.1 uncultured Slackia sp.
TCGGGCACGTTGTACTTCAGGCAGGCGATGCGCTCCACGCCCATACCGAACGCGAATCCGGAATACTTCTCGGGATCGATGCCGGCATAGCCGTACACGTTGGGGTCGACCATGCCGCAGCCCAGAATCTCGAGCCAGCCGGTGCCCTTGCACATGCGGCAGCGTTCGCCGTCATGCGTATGGCCCGTGCCGTCGCACACGCCGCAGCTCACGTCCACCTCGGCGGAAGGCTCCGTGAACGGGAAGTAATGTGCGCGGAAGCGGGTCTTGCGATCCTCGCCGAAGATCTGCTTGCACACGTATTCGAGCGTGCCCTTGAGGTCGCCGAACGTGATGCCCTCGTCCACCACCAGGCCCTCGATCTGATGGAACTGGGGCAGGTGCGACGGGTCGGCCACGTCGCGGCGGTACACCTTGCCAGGGCTGATGATGTAGATGGGCGGCTTCTGCGCCTCCATCACGCGGGCCTGCACCGGCGAGGTCTGGGTGCGCAGCAGCACGCTGGATTCGCCCTTGACGTGGGTGTGTGCGTCGTCGGAACGGTTGATCACGTAAAACGTGTCGGCCAGGCCGCGGCTGGGGTGGTCCTCCGGCGCGTTCAGCGCGTTGAAGTTGTAGTACTCGGTTTCCACCTCGGGGCCCTGGGCGATGGAGTAGCCCAGACCCAGGAAGATCTCGGAGATCTCGTCGGCAATGCGGTTGATCAAATGGCGCGTGCCCATCTGCTGCGCGCGACCGGGAAGCGTGACATCCACGGCCTCCGCGTCCATCTTCGCCATGAGCTCGGCACGCTCAAGCGTGGCCTTGCGCGCCTCGAGTGCCGATTCCACCGCGTTGCGAACCTCGTTGGCCGTCTTGCCAACGCTCGCGCGCTCCTCTTTGGGAAGCTGGCCCATGGAGCGCAGATACCCCGTGAGCGACCCCTTCTTGCCCAGCACGCCCACGCGCACCGCCTCGAGCGCCTGCGTATCGGCCGCGCCCTCAATGCTCGCCAGCGTGGCCGACTTCAACTCGATAAGCTCGTCGACTACCGCCATGTCACCTCTCGCTTTCGTTTCCTGTGGCTCGCGCGGCGCCCGCCAGACCTTTGGCCCGGCATGGCGTTCGTGCGAAGCCGCCCAACAAAAAAGCCCTCTTTCATCCTTGCTCGCCAGCCTTGCGGCCGTGCGAATCCAAGGACGAAAGAGGGCTCTCGCGGTACCACCTTGGTTGACGAAGCGACGCCACGAGCTGATCTGCCTAAGTGCGCCGCCAGATAAGCAGCGCCCCGCTCGCCATCGCCAAAAGAAACGGCGGCAGCGGCATGCAGGTCAACCCGTTTACGAACGCGTTCGTCCGCTCATTGCGCTCTGTGACGGGAGCACCCGTCGCGGCCTACTGGGCGTCCGCAAGCTTGGCAGGCGCTTCACCGCCGTCCGGCTTTTCACCGAACCGCCGCGAACGACCTGACGCTCGCCCCGCGTTCAACCGCGCTGCTCGGAAGGGAAACCGGTGACGCGCGCCTTGCCGGGTTCTTCCAGCCGATGAAACCCTTCTCTTGCGGCAAAGCCCTGCACGACCCGAATCTTCGTCAACGCATTTCACCGCCCGAACCACGCCTGCCTCCAAGTGCACGACGCCGCCCGCGCGATATCGCGGTAGTATAGCGCAAACGCACCCCACCTTACGCGTCCGATCGCAAGTATCCCGTCCTTTTGACGTTAAAAACCGTCCAAATCGCGAAATTTAGCGTCAAAATGACGGGATAACGCATCGTACGTCGCATCCGACGGAAAGGAACGACATGCCAATCGCAGACGAGCTTGCGGCACTCGCCGACCCCGCATACAGGGATTTTCAGGCGAAGCTCGTACCCACCGTTGAGCCTGAGCGCATCTTGGGCGTGCGCATGCCGGCGTTGCGGAAGTTTGCGCGCACGCTCGCCCAAACGCGCCCCGACGAAGCGCGGGAGTTCGTCGCCAACCCCAAGCATAAACTCTACGACGAGATGAACCTCCACGGCGAGCTCATCGGGCTTATGGCGAAAACGCCGCAGGAGGCGTTTGACATGCTGGACGCCTTCCTTCCCCACGTGGACAACTGGGCCACCTGCGACCTCATCAAGGTGCCCGCCTTCAAGCGCGACCTGCCCGCCGTGCTGGAGAAGGTTCGCGCATGGTGCGCGGCGGGAAGCGCCGGCACCAAAGAGCCTCCGAGCGGCGCCACGCGAAACGCGAGCGCCAAGAAGGCTGATGTTACGCCTGGCAGCGCGGGTCACGGTGGCAACGAATCGCCACAAAACACGATCCAGTCGCCCTGCCGTCTGTCCGGCACCCCCGACCCCGCCACCGAATACGTGGTACGCTTTGGCGTGGTGCAGCTGATGACGCTGTTCCTCGATGACGCGTTCGAGCCAGAGCAGCTGAACATCGTCGCACGCATTGACCGCCCTGAGTACTACATCAATATGGCGCGTGCCTGGTATTTCAGCTTCGCGCTCATCAAACAGCCCGAAGCGACGATGCCACTGTTCGAGATTCGCCCCGTGACGCTCGACGCGTGGACGCACAACAAATCGCTCCAGAAGGCCCGCGAAAGCCGTCGCCTCACGCCCGAACAAAAAGCATATCTGCAGTCGCTGAAGGTTACGCCAGTTCCTCGGCGATGAAGCGGCCGGTGACGCTGGCCTCGCAGGCGGCCACCTCCTCCGGCGTGCCGGCACACACCACGCGCCCGCCGTCCTCCCCGCCGCCGGGACCCATATCAATCACATAGTCAGCATTGCAAATCATGTCCAGATCGTGCTCGATGACCACCACGGTGGCGCCGTTGTCGATGAGCCGCTGCAGCACGGCAAGCAGCACCTCCACGTCGAGCGGATGCAGGCCGATCGTAGGCTCGTCGAACACGAACAGGGCATCGGCCTGGTTGCGCGTGAGCTCGCTCGCAAGCTTCAGGCGCTGCGCCTCGCCGCCGGAAAGCGCGGGCGTGGCCTCGCCCAGTGTGAGATATCCCAAGCCCAAATCGTGCAGAATGCCCAGCTTCTCCTCCACCTTGCGCAGACCGCACACTTTCTCGCGCGCCTGGTCAACCGTGAGCGCCAGCAGCTCGGGCAGTGAGATATCCTCGTCGACGCCCATCGCGTCATCCTCCCCGTGCTCCACCGGGCGACGCACGCCGTAGGCATCGCGACCGTAGCGCGCACCGTTGCAGTCGGGGCACGGGATATCCACATCGGGCAAGAACTGCACGTCCAGCGATATCTGCCCCGTGCCGTCGCACGTGGGACAGCGCAAGCTACCGGTGTTGTACGAAAAGTCGCCGGCCTTGAGCCCCCGCTTCTTGGACTCGGTGAGCCGGGCGAACGCCTTGCGCAAATCGTCGAGCACGCCGGAATACGTGCCAACCGTGGAGCGTACGTTCGCGCCGATGGGCGTGGCGTCGATCAGGTTCGCACGGCGTATGCCGTCGGCCCGTACGTCCAGCACGTGCGCCGGCACCTCTTCGCCGCTCGCGAATGCCGCAACGCCCGGCACCAAGCTCTCCAGCACAAGCGTGGTCTTGCCCGAGCCCGACACGCCCGTGACCGCCGTGAGCCGCCCGCGCGGGATATCCACGAAAAGCGGCTTCACCGTATGGATGGCACCCGTCTCCAGATGGATGACGCCCTCATCGAACACCTCGTCGGCCGCGCACCGCTCGCGCACGCGCACGCGCGCCTCGCCCGCAAGAAACGACCCGATGCGCGACGCCGGATTCGTAGCCACCTCGGCCACGCTCCCCTGCGCGATCACGCTGCCGCCCGCCGCGCCAGAACCCGGCCCCATCTCCACCAGATGGTCGGCATGGCGCAGCACGCGCACGTCGTGATCGACCACCACGACGGAATTGCCGTCCTCCAGCAGGTCGTCCATTACGCCCAACAGACCCTCCACATTGGCGGGATGCAGGCCGATAGATGGCTCGTCCAACACGTACAGCACGCCGCAGGTGCGGTTGCGCACGGCACGAGCCAGCTGCACGCGCTGGCGCTCGCCCGTGGAAAGCGTGGAACTCGCGCGATCGAGCGAGAGATACCCCAGGCCAAGCTGCTGCAGGCGCTGGATGGGTTCCGCCATCTCGCCCACGATGCTCTTCGCCATCGCCTGCATGTGTTCGGGCATCAGGCTCGGCACCGTGGGCGCCCATGTCGCCAGCTCGTCGAGCGTCATCGCGGTGGCCTGCGCAAGATTCATGCCGTCGATGATCGACCCGCGCGCCCGCTCCGACAGGCGCGTGCCGCCGCAATCGGGACACACGTCCTCCTTCAGGAATCGCGCCACGCGCGCCAGGCCCTTCTCGTCCTTCACCTTGGAAAGCGCGTTTTTCACCGTGTTCACTGCACTGTAGTAAGTGAAGTCCATCTCGGCGAAGCTTTCGCCCTTCTTGGCCTTGTACAGAATGTGGCGCTTTTCCATGGGGCCGTGGAACACGATTTCGCGCTCTTCGGGCGTAAGCTCGCAAAACGGCACGTCGGTGCGCACGCCGAACGAGCCGCACACCTGCTTCATGAGATCCCACATGAGCGTGCCCCAGGGAAGCACCGCGCCGTCGTCGATGGAGATGGATTCGTCCGGCACAAGCGCGGCCTCGTTCACCGTGCGCACGATGCCCGTGCCGCCGCACGTGGTGCACGCGCCGCCGCTGTTAAACGCCAGATCCTCCGCGCCGGGGCCGAAGAACTCCTCGCCGCACTCAGGACATGTGGTGGGCAGCATGAGCGCCACATCCATGCTCGGCGGCACGTGCGTCCCGCATTTCGGACACGCGTGGCTGCCCAGACGCGAGAACATCAGGCGCAGGTAGTTGAGCAGCTCGGTCGAGGTGCCGAAGGTGGAATGCACGCCGGGAATGCCCGGGCGTTGGCGCAGGGCGAGCGCAGCGGGCACATGCAGCACTTCGTCCACCGTGGCGCGGCCCGTCTGGCCGATGCGTCGGCGCGTGTAGGTGGAAAGCGCGTCCAGGTAGCGGCGACTGCCCTCGGCGTAGAGCGTGCCCAGCGCGAGCGAGCTTTTGCCCGACCCTGACACGCCGGCGATGCCTACAAGCCGGCCTAACGGGATGTCCACGCTCACGTTCTTCAGATTATGCACCCGCGCCCCGCGCACCTCGATGGCGGTAGGCACCGTACGTTCGTGCTTGGCCGTCATGCTGCCCCTCTTCTCGTAGCTGCTACCTTAACGCAGGATGCCGCCCTCTTGTCGCAGGCCGCCCCTTATCGTGGGTCGCCCCCTTGTCGTGGGCCGCCCCTCTCGTGGCTGTCCCTCTCGCGGCCGCCCTCTCATAAGTTTCTTCCAGTATACCCCGCCACACAACAAACAGCGCCCTCCCCCGCCATGCAACAAGCAGCATCCTTCCCTGCCATGCAGCAAGCACCAAAACAGTCCGCAAGACAGAACCGCTGCGATTCGTGGACGTTTTTTCGATTTTCCCGGGAGAATCCCGACGCGTTCCGGTAATCCCCACATGACGGCGATTGCAGACAAGTCCCTGACCAGGCGCTTCGAGAATGCGAATTCACGTCCTCCGCAGCCACCTACCCCCCCCATACCGGGCAATCGAAGCCACCTTCATGTCCAAAGACGCAAATGTGCGCCCAATTTGCCCGGGAAACTCGAAAAAACATCCACGAGTTTCCCGTTTTCTGGCAAAAGAATTGCATTCGTAGCGATAAGGCGCGAGGATGGAACCCGGCAACGACGCGAAGGGCAACGGACGGTGATTCTATGGGCGGACAAACGCGAGCGAACCGCAAATCGAATACCTCGAAAGCGGCCATCTCGTCCAAAGAGCAGCTGATGGCGGCGGATGAGGCGCGCGACGTCGCGACGTGCGGGCGCTCGCTCATGCGGCTCGAGGACACGCGCTTCGCAAGCGCCGGGGCGCATGACCCCACGCCCACGCCGTATTTCGTGCTGGAAACGCTGTTCGCGCACTTCGACCTCACGCCTGATTCGCATGTGCTTGACGTGGGCTGCGGCATGGGACGCGCGCTGGCGTACTTCGCCGAGGCAGGCCTGCCGGGGCGCATGACGGGCGTGGAGCTCGACCCCGCCCTGGCGGAATTCGCGGCCGCCTGGACGAAAGACAAGAAAAACCTGCAAGTCATCTGCGGTGACGTTCTAAACGTCCCGCTCGCTCCCTACTCGCACTTCTACCTGTTCAACCCGTTCGATACCGCCGTACTGCTGAAGTTCCTCGCCATGGTGGAGGCAGAAGCGACGCGCCCCATCACGCTCGTGCACATGTCCGACAATGGGGAAACGTACTTTTACGCCGGCCGCACCGGTTGGAGCCTGGTTGGCGAAGGGACATTCCAAAAGTATCCGCCCAGCGATAGCGCGTCGAAGGCCACAATGCCGAAAGCGCCCGCGGTCCAACCCCTAACGCGCGGATCATTCGAGGTGTACGATCACCCGCAGCACTACTCCGTCTGGCGGTTCGAACCCTAATTCGTGCAAGACGGCATCTGATCCGCAGCGCCCATGGCAAAATGCTCGCGACTATCATCCCCATCTCACGCCATCGCAAACTTTTCTCAGCCTTTAGCAGTTCTTTAGATTCTCGCCTCATGCTTATGTTCAGACGGAACGAGAGGCGCGAGCGACGCGCCCCCACCTGAACGAAGCAGGAGGTTGATATATGGACTGCATTCTGGAAACGCGTGGGCTCACCAAGCGGTTCGGACGCGGCGAGAACGCCCAGATCGCCGTGAACGACGTGAGTCTACACGTACGTCGCGGGCGTGTGTACGGGCTTCTCGGCCCCAACGGCGCAGGCAAATCCACCACGCTCAAGATGATTGCGGGCATGCTGCGACCCACCCAAGGCGAGATCGTCTTCGATGGACACCCCTGGACGCGCGAAGACCTCTACGAGATAGGATCGCTCATCGAGGCGGCGCCGCTCTACCCCAATCTGACGGCGCGCGAGAACCTGCGCGTGCGCACCACCATGCTGGGAATTCCCGAGGAACGCATCGATGCGGTGCTGCACACGGTAGGCCTGGAGGATACGGGCAAAAAGCGTGCCGGAAAATTCTCCATGGGCATGAAGCAGCGCTTGGGCATAGCCATCGCGCTGCTCGCTCGCCCGAAGTTCCTGATTCTTGACGAACCCGCGAACGGCCTCGACCCCATCGGCATCGAGGATCTGCGGGCGCTCATTCGCTCGTTCGCGCAAAGCGGCATCACCGTGCTGGTTTCCAGCCACATTCTTTCGGAAGTGCAGCAGACCGCCGACGACATCGGCATCATCTACAACGGTCGTCTGGCCTACGAAGGCGAGCTTGAACCCGGTCAAGATCTGGAAGCCCTATTCATGGACGTCTGCCGCAAGGGAGGTGCGCTGCGATGAAAACACCCGCGCTTGAATCCCTCGCGCACGGAGGGTCGCTCTCCTCCGCCGTTCGCGCCGAAGCCCTCAAATCGCGGCACGCGGCGCCCGTGCGGCTCGCCGTTATCATGGCGCTTCCCTTCCCGCTGCTCGCCCTTGTCAATGCCTTTGTGAACCCGCAGTTCGGCGTATCGTTTTCGCCCTGGAATTACTGGTACGCACTGCTTCTGGCGGTCATGCTTTCGCTCGTGAGCGCGTGTGACGCCAACGCCGACGCGCGCCTTAAGCTGCACCCGCTGCTCTCCGCCGGCGCTTCTCCCGCCCGCACCTGGTGGGCGAAAGCGATATGGTGCTTGGTGCTCTCGTTCGTATCCAACCTGGTGGTATTCGCCATCTACGCGGCGGCGACCGTCGTGACCGGCGAGGCGAGCGCCGCAGGCGTGGCAACCATGCTGGCCGCCGCCATCGTCATCACGATAACCAGCTCGTGGATGATTCCTGCAACGCTTTTCCTCACCGCGCGCTTCGGCATGCTGGCTGGCATTTTCGTGCCCCTCGTGATACAGATCGCCGGCGCGTTCTGTTGGTCGCTCGTGCCGTATTGGCCGGCGTTTCCGCCCACGGCCACCGTCGTGGCTCCCACGGCGTTTCTCCCGGTGCTGCCCACCGCCGAACCGCTTTCCGCAGGCGTAGAGGTGGCTCAGGCCTTGGAGCTTACCGAAGCGAACATCGCTATCGCCTTAGGCGTTGCTGCTGCGGCGTTCATCGCCCTCACGACTGCAGGAGCCGCATGGCTCAACCGCGCTGAAGAAAGATAGGGACGGTGATACCGATGACGCATGCAGGCAATAAGAACACCCACGCTCAAAACGGCAACGGCACGCAGCAACCGGCAACCCAAGCTTCGGCGGCTCGAAAACGCACAGACCGCAGCGAAACGAATTACCCCGCCCTCCCTCGCATGGCTTTCTCTTGCACCCTGCGGTCGGAATTCATTCGCATGCGCACGTCTCCCCTCGTTGCCGCGCACCTGGCATGCGCGCTGGCTGCGGGCTCGGCATGCGGCGCGTACTTCGCCTTCGCCCCGTGGAACCCGGCGCAGGGAGCCGATGCCTACGCGCAGTTCCTCGGCGCGCTCATGCCGCTTATGGCCGGCATCGTATGCGGCCTCGCCTTTGATGCCGAACGCGAGGCGGGCGGCATGGCGAACCTGACAGGGGTTCCATCGCGGCCCACGGCGGTCGCAGCCAAAATCGCGATGCTGTTTCTCACGGGCGCAGCGACCTTAGCACTTGCCATCGGGCTGTTCGCCCTCATCCTTACCCTGGCTGGACGGAGCGCGCTGAACCTCGCGGTCTACGCGTGGTGCATCGCCGGGCTCGCGCTGGGCAGCGCGCCGCTTTACATCCTTTCTTCGTGGCTCGCCCTGCGATTCGGGCGCAACGCGGCAATCGGCGTGGGCGCCGTCGGGTTGCTGCTCGCGTTCTTCTCCATCGGCGGTTTGGCACATGGACTTATGACCGGCGAGCTCACCGGTGCGTACCCCAGCATCCTGGGCTACATTCCCCTCACGTGGTCTGCGCGCTTGGGGTCGCTCGGCGTGGAGAACGGCATCGTCTCCTTAAGCCTTGGCACACACATCGAGGGCAGCGCAATGAATGTCGCCGCGCAAGTGCACCTCCAGACCCTGTTCACTGCCGGATTCTGCCTCGCGCTTTCCGCCGCCGCGCTCATCGCTCTGCTTGCATGGTTCAACCGATTCGAAGAGTAAAAAGACCGCGCGTCCGCCCAGCTCGCCTTCATCCCAAGGTATCCCGTCTTTTTGGCGATAAAAACGCCCGTTTCGCAGTAATCGACCGTCAAAAAGACGGGATTTTGGAAGACCCACTCGATTCCCGGAAGGCCCATAAAGACCCATTCAAGAGAAAGGAACGTCGATGACCCGTGAAATCCCTCGGCCTCCTCGATGCGCACCCCAGCGAATCAAAACGGCACTCGCTGCTGCGCTCATCGCCTTAGGGCTCATCGCCCTCCCCCTCACGCTCGCAAGCTGCGACTCCGGCACGGTAGCCATCGGCAAATCCGTAATCGATCGGGTGCTGCCGGGTGATTGGCGTACCATGTGGGCGGCGTCACCCCAGCCCGACACCTACATTGGGAGCTATGACGACGCCACAGGTCAGGGCGAAAACTATGTGTATGACGTCCAGGCCGCCGACAGCCAGGGCCGCGTCAAAACCGTTACCATCGTTTCCTTCGGAAGCAAAGCATCGGGCGAGGGCTATCTCCAACTCGATGTCAAAGGGAGCTCGGGCGTGCATTATCATGCAGTGGAAACGAACGACGTTCCCGCCGATGCGCGTGCCGCCATCGAGGCCGACAGCGCAAGCGAATAGAAAGGAACGCGCATGCCACGCATCCTCGCAATAGACGATGACCAGGAGATTCTCGACACCCTTGCCCGGGTCCTCGAGCGCGACGGGCATTCCGTGACCGCAGTCTCGCACCCCGAGAACGTGCCCCACATGGATCTAGCGCGTTTCGACCTTATCCTGTGCGATGTGATGATGCCGAATCTTGACGGCTTCGAGCTGGTGCGCCGCATCCGCGGCCTTGCGGACTGCCCCATCGTATTCCTCACGGCGAAAGTCGCCGAGGAGGATGCTGTGTACGGCCTGGGGCTCGGCGCCGACGACTATCTTCGCAAGCCTTTCGGGGCGGCGGAGCTTCGTGCCAAAGTGGCAGCGCATCTGCGCCGCGAGAAACGCGAACACCACAATGCGCTCACGTTTGGGCGCATCCGTATCGATCTGCGCGCCCACGAGCTCTTCGTGGATGATACGCGAGCGCCTCTCACGCCCAGCGAATATGAGATCTGCGAGTTTCTCGCACGGCATGCCGGCCAAACGTTCAGCCGCTCGCAGATTCGCGAAGCCGTGCTCGGCTGGACGAATGATTCCGAAGACGCCACGGTCACTGTGCATGTGGGCAAGGCGCGTGCCAAACTCAAGGCCGCCGGCGTCGATCCAATCCAAACCGTCTGGGGAATGGGGTACCGATGGCAGATATGAACGAACCTGTCGAAACCCTGCAGGTTCCAACCGTAACCTGCGACCAAAAGCATGCCCAAGGTCAATCGTATCGCCGAGGAATGCCGCTGTGGCTTGTCGTGGTGCGCTATTTCGTCTACTGCATCGTTGCGATAGGCGCACTCGCGCTCACCCTCATCATGGGGTTCAGCATCCTCATGAACATGGAAGTCATTTACCCGGCGAATTACGGGGCCAACCATGCGGACGAGACGCTAGAACGACTCGGCGAACAGACGACATTCGACGCTTCGTCCATCCCCTCCGCGTATTGGTACGCCCATATCAGCGACGACGGCGAGGTGCTCGCGGCCGACATGAACGAACAGCAGCTGTCCGTCGCGTTGACGCTCGTGCAGCAGGGGCAGGGTCTGGGCGTGGCGGAACCCGCGTCCGATTACGACCTTTACACCGCCATCCAGCCGCAGCAGCTTGCCGACGGATCGTGGTGCGCCCTGGGTTACGAACTTGCGCCCCAGTTCACGTCCCGCGAACTTCGCGACGCGCTGCCCAACCCGCAGAACATGCTCATCGCGCTCGCCGCCCTTCTCAGCATTGCCACCCTCGTCGCCTTCGCCGTACGCGCGAGCCGCGTCATCACGCGTAAGATGCAGCCGCTTGTAGACGCAGCATCGTCAATCGGTCAGCAGGAGCTCGACTTCACGGTGGGAACCAGCAACGTACGCCAAATCAACGACATCTTGGGAGCTATGGAGAACATGCGCGCCAGCTTGGCCACGTCGCTCGAGGCGCAGTGGCGCGCCGAGGAAGCGCAGCGCGCCCAGGTGGCGGCGCTTGCGCACGACCTGAAAACGCCCCTCACCGTGGTAGAGGCGAACGCTGATTATCTAGCGGAGGACGAACGCCTAGAAGCCGACGTACGCGAAGCGGCCGATGCGATGGCAAGCGGAGCGCGCAGGCTCAACGATGCCGTGCAGGCCGTCATCGAGGCAGCGCGGGGGCATGCTGCGCAGCCCCGATTCGCCCCGGTGGATGCGCATGCGTTTGCGACTGATATGGTTCGTCAGGCGGAAGAATTCGCCCGGACGGCTGGGGTGCGCATATCGGCGGAAATCGGCGTGCCACGCGACGTGGCGTTCGATGCCGACCAATCGCAACTCGAACGCGCCGTGATGAACCTGGTGACGAATGCCGTCGAGCACTCGCCCATCGGCGGACACGTGCGCCTTGCATTTCATGTGGAAAGCATTGGTGTCGACAACGTCAAACCCAGAAAGGATACCAGCACAAACGGAGAAGGCGAATCTTGCCGTGGCATTAGCTTCGGCAATCAAACTCGACCCGGCATTCGCGCCCATGCGGCAAGATCGCATCTTTGCGTCGTCGTCGAAGATGAAGGCCCCGGATTCTCCCCCGCTGCTCTCGAGCGCGGCTGCGAGCGATTCTTCCGCGACGACGACGCACGTAGTCAATCAGGCGCGACGGTCGCCAATGAGAAGACGCACGGAAACGACACCCATGAAGAATCGAAGGCAAGCGAAGGCGCGACCGGCATTCCAACCTCACGCGCATCCATACCGCGCGCTTCGGCTCCGCATTACGGCATCGGACTCGCCACGGCATCCGACATCGCTCGCGCGCACAGCGGCACGCTCACGTTAGAAAATCGCACGGACGAGTCCGGATGCATCGCCGGCGCCCGCGTAACACTTCGCATCCCAATGTGTCAGTAAAGCTGCGGATTAAAGCAGCCTGTTATACAAAAAGCGAGGTATGGGCGGCTTCGCCTTGATGACGCCCGCATCGCGGCCTTCGCGTACGGCTTCGATGAGCTCGTCGGTTGCCTCAGACACACGGCGCCGAGCCACACCCATCCGCGGCTTGTTCACCAGACGCGGTAACAACGCCCCGCCGCCGATTAAGACGCCGCCCGAAAAAAGAAGCCCCGCCTCGCTGCAGGAAACCCGTAAAGCATCCAACGAGACAAGGGCGTTTTCCGCATCGTAGGAATGGTCAACGGCGATTGCGTAAACGCGCATGCCACGCGAAGCATCGACCGGAGACAGCAGCCGAACAGCGTTGGCGATAGACCCGGCGGCGTCTTCGTCAGCCTCAAGCGCATAACCGATGACCACGGAGCCGCATTCCGCATGCGCAGCAAAGGCGTCATCTCCCTGGGGCGCCATGCGCACGAACCGCGGCGTGGTTACGTCATCGGAAACTCCGAACATTTGCGCCATCTCATGGGCATAGGCGCGATACGCCTCTTCGAAATCGTCCAGAAGAAACGCTATGGAATTGCAAGCATCGTTACCCGCGCCAATGCAGCCTGCGGCATTCACCAGCGCAACTGAACGAGGCGGGCGCGATGCGGAAGCGCTCGTCTCAAGCGACGAATCGCCTTTTTCGCATCCGCTCGACATCCTGCCCGCCTTTCATCATTCGTCAATCATGGTCTCCGACCGTCAAAACCCCGGACCGCCGAAGCCGTCGAATTCATTGTACCCGCAAACCGACTCACACGTCGAAGGCTCGTGGCCACATCGTAAAATCGATGTCCGCGCCATAGACCACGCCCGCAACAACGGTTCCGCAAAATCTATGCACCACTTGGAGAATCGGGGCGCTGAGGCAGCCCATTATCGCGTGCAGCCTTTCCGCCGGATTCGCCACCCGCATCGCATTCCTCCCGCACAGAAAGCGGCAGGCCGGCGCGCTCGCGGCGATGCAGCGCCACCAGCATCGCAACCGCCACGACGGTGAAGCCGACAACGCCCAGCACGCCCGTCGCACCCGGGCCCACCAGCGCATTGCCACCCGTAGCCGAGAAGAGCGTACCCGCCGCCGCGCATCCGTTGAAGAAGCCGTGCGCAAGCGCCGCCGGGATGCATGTACCCGTCTTCAGCGTGAGATACGCCAGGAACACGCCCATGCTACAGCACATCCAGCACATAGCGGCGATGCCCAGGAACGGATACCCCGCGTACCCCGTGCCGTAGTTGTGCCCTAGCATGGTGAGCGGCATGTGCCACAAACCCCAAATCACGCCCATGATGAGCAGCGCCGGCACCACGCGGAAGCGTCTGAGCAGCTTGGGCATCAGGTAGCCGCGCCAGCCCCATTCCTCGCCGAATGCGGGAATAACGTTGATGAACGGCACGAACAGCATCGTGATCAGTTGGCTATAAAGCGCCATGCGCACCTGGTCCTCGGGAAGCGAGAGACCCTGGGCCTGGACGGTTTCCATCGTGGTAGCCACCATGGCGCTCATGGACGGATCGAAGTCGCCCGGGAACAGCAGGAAATACACCACGGCACCGACTGCGGCAAGCGCGATGGTGCCCAGCCACGCGACGATCCACCACTTCCACGTGCGGCGAAACTTCACCGGTTTGAACCACGCGTCGCGCATGCCTTCGCGCGTAATCAGACGCGTAAGCAGCATGCCCACCATGGGCATGAACATCATGAGCGAGATGAGCGCATACACCAGCATGCTCATGCCGCCCATGCCGTAACCCGAGATCGGTCCCGCGCTGCCGGTTGCCAGCGGCCAGATCACACCGAACTCAATCGCCCACGTAAGGCCGAACGTTATGCCCACGAACACCGCCGCCCGCTTGCCCGGCGTCCACTTCGCGCTGCGCTCGCCTTTGCCGCTGTGCGCCCTTTCGACGACGCGCTCGCTCACCACGGGCCCTTCGTCCTTCCACCCACGCTCGCCCATTCGCCCTCCTGCGTCTTTTCGCTCGTCCGCCGCAAATTCTTCGCCTCTCTTCACATCGGCAGCCATCTTCACTCCTTTCTTTTTATTCTATTTGTTAT